>NZ_JBIAWE010000007.1:318234-474362 GCF_042895235.1 Streptomyces sp. NPDC001410 | reverse complement strand
CATCACCAGAATGTTGATCGGCGTACGACCGAACGCATCGGCCTTCTCCGTACCACCCTTGCCGTCCAGCGACACACTCCGGATGTTGCCGTTCAGGTGCTGGTAGAACCACCAACCCGCGCCGGCGGTGACCACGACGAGGACGGACAGGCATATCGCGAGGATCTTCAGCACCCGTTTGCCGCGCCCTGCCGGGCGGGCCCGGCGTCGTGAACGCGTGGTGCCGTGCGAACGCCTGCTGTCATGCGACCGTGAGCTGCCGTGCGAGCGGGATGCGGCGCGGGCCGCGGCCCGGCCGCCCGGGCGCGGGCCGTCGGGCTCGCCCGTGCGCTGTCCGGGCACCCGGGCGCTGCGGCTGCGCGTGGCCTGGCCACCCCGGCCGTCCCACGGCTCGCTCATCTACCCACTCCCACGACGGTCGGGCCCATCACCTTGGTTGCGTGATTGCGCAATCTAACAAACCCCTGGCCCGAGCAGCACAGATCCACACACAATTCACAGGTGAGGCACCCCGCGGGCCGGCTGGAGCCTGCGCGCGGCGCGGGAGCCGGCCGCCAGGAGACCGGCGGCGTACACGGCCAGGACGGCGACGAGCAGGACGTAGTACAGCACCGGGAGGCCGGTCAGGCCGAGCACCGGGCCGAGCGGTGACGGTGGAAGCGCCAGGCCGATGGCGGCGAGGGCGAGCGCGGCCCAGGTGACGGGGCCCGGTCTGCGACGGCCGGCGGTGTGGCGGCCGGCCCGGAGCAGCACCATGACCAGGGACTGGGTGAGGAGGTTCTCGGTGAACCATCCTGAGTGGAACACCGCCTCGTCGTCCCCGGTCCCCGGCCCGTGCAGGGCGAGCGCGAGGACGGCGAAGGTGGCGAGGTCGGCGACCGCGTTGAGCGTGCCGAAGCCGGTGATGAAGCGCAGCAGGTCGCGCGGGCGCAGTCCCGTCGGCCGGCGTGGCACCGAGGGGTGCGGGCGGTCGTGGGCGAAGGCGAGCTGGGCGGCGTCGAAGCACAGGTTCTGGGTGAGGACCTGCGCCGGGAGCATCGGCAGGAAGGGCAGGAGCAGGCCGGCGGAGAGCATCGCGATCACGTTGCCGAGGTTGGAGGAGAGCGTGATGCGCAGGTAGGTGGCGATGTTGCCGCCCGCGTGCCGGCGCGCGGCGATGGCGTGGTCGAGCGCGGTGAGGTCCTTCCCGGCGAGTACGACGTCAGCGCCCTCGCGCGTCACGTCGGCGGCGGTGCGCGGGGCGATGCCGACGTCGGCGGCGCGCAGCGCGGGGAGGTCGTTGACGCCGTCGCCGAGGAAGCCGACGGTGTGTCCGGCGCGGTGCGCAGGGCCCGGGTGATCCGGGCCTTGTGGTCCGGGGTGCAGCGGGCGAAGACGGTCGTACGGCGGGCGAGGGCGCACAGTTCGGCGTCCGTGAGCGTGTCGGTGCGGCCGGCGTCGGCAATCGCGCCCTCGGTGACGGGGATGCCGAGGTCGCGGCAGGCGCGGGCGGCGGTGCCGGGGTGGTCGCCGGTGAGGATCTTCACGGCGACACCGCGGTCGGTGAGGTTCTTCAGCGCGTCAGCAGCGGTGGGCGCGAGCGCGTCGCGCCGCGTTGGCCACGGGCAACGTGCCCGTCGAGTGGACCGGCAAGGCGGCCGCCGTCGGCGGCACCGACGCGCAGCGCTGCGTGACCTCCAACCCCAACCGCCCGGCCACCACCCCGAGCCTCGCCGACTCCGCCACGAAGGCCATCCAGCTGCTGGAGGCCAAGCAGAAGGCCAAGCACTCGAACCAGGGCTTCTTCCTGCAGGTCGAGGGCGCCTCGATCGACAAGCAGGACCACGCGGCCGACCCGTGCGGCCAGATCGGTGAGACCGCCGCCTTCGACCGCGCGGTCAAGGTGGCCCGCGCCTACGCCACCAAGCACCCCGACACCCTGGTCGTCACCACCGCCGACCACGGCCACACCAGCCAGATCGTCCCGCTGGAGGCCACCCCGCCCGGCCTGTCCTCCACGCTCGTCACCAACGAGGGCCAGCAGCTGAAGGTCAACTACTCGACCAACACCCCGGGCCAGTCCCAGGAGCACACCGGCACCCAGGTCCGCATCGCCGCCCAGGGCCCGCAGGCGTTCCGCGTCCTCGGCGTCACCGACCAGACCGACCTGTTCACCACCATCCGCGAAGCCCTGCGCCTGCGCTGAACCCCCTGACCGATGGGCTGAGCGGGATCCCTCCGCTCAGCCCATCGGCACTATCAGGCGGAAGTGGGCGCCCTTCAGGACCGGGTGGCCGTGCGAGCGCGAGGCCAGGAGGACGTCTCCGTCCACCGCCTCGGCGATGCGCCGGGCGCGGTGGAGACCGTCTCCCCGGTCCTTGCTCTTGGTCGAGCGGCCCGCACGGAAGACCAGGTCCTCCCGGCCCACCGGGTAGGTGATGCCCGGGCCGCTGTCCTTGACGTCGACCAGCCATTCGTCCCCGGACGGCTCGACCTGGATCGCGACGCGCCCGGTGTCCGAACCGGCCAGCGCCTCCCCCGCGTTCGCCAGCAGCTCGTACAACAGCACCTGCGCGGCACGCGTGCTGATCCGGGCCACGGCCGCGGCCGGAGCGCCGATCTCCACCTGCGGACCGGGGAACGCCTGCTGCCACATGCCGGCCATCTCGCGCAGCAGCGGGACCAGGTCCGTGGTGCCCTCGACGCGCTGTCGGTCCACCGGGTTCTCGGCGGTCTGCGCCGCCAGCTCGGCCAGCCGGGTGTCCAGGTCGGCGGCGGGAGCGGAGTCGGACAGGGCCGCCATGTAGTCGTCGTACGCGGGGCTGAGGCCGTGCCGCCGGGCCTCCCACTGGCGTACGGCGTGGCCGTCGTCCTCGGGCGCGGCGTCCTGCGGGAGAGCCGCCCAGTCCCGCAGAGCCGCGTCCAGCCGCTGGTGCGCCTGGTCGCCGAGGACGGCCAGGACTCCGCAGCGGCGGAACCGGACTCGGTCGGCGGAGGCATCCTCGGCCGACCGGAGCCGCACGAGCCCGGCCATGGCGGCCCTGACCGCCTCGGCGTCGGGGATCACGTCGGCCGCGTACTGCGCCTCCGTCAGAAGCTCCTCCGCCGTGACCTCCTCGCCGGGCGGTGCCGCCGCGAGCGCGGCCCAGAACGCGATCCGCGCGACGAGGGACGGGCCGAGCGGCCTGAGCACCGTGTCCTCGACGGCCGCCGTGAACGGCCGGTCCTGACGCCACTGGGGCAGCCACCGCCGGCCGCCGCCGGCCCGGCCGTGGCGCTCGGCCAGGGCCTGCAGGAAGAGGTGGAGCAGCGCGGGGTCCCAGCCGGTCGCGTACGCGAGCGCGTCGGCGACGGTGATGCCGCCGAGGCCGGTCAGGTCGAGGATCCAGCGAAGGGTCAGCCACCTCGTGGACTCGTCCGGTCCGAGCAGCTCGTCGAGTTCGTCCGGTGTACGGCCCGTGAACGCGGCCAGTGGCCACTGGGGTCCCAGCACCCGCAGCAGTGCCGTGGAGCGTCCGGTGCGCAGGGTGGCCAGCTGCAGCAGTGCCCGCAGACCGAGCACCGCGCACCCGCCGCGGCCCGCCGATGCCTGCAGGGCCGGGCCCACGGCCACGAACGGGGGAACCTTCTCCATCCCCTCGGGCTCCCGGGTCTCGGGCCCGCCGATGAACAGGTCCAGGTTGCCGAGGGGCCTGAAGCGCGCGATCTCCGGATCGGCGAACGCCCGCGACACGGTGGTGAGATATCCGCCCGTGACCTCGTCGGGCCTGACGTCCTCGGCGTCGTCCCGGTTCAGGAAGCAGTTGAGCGCCGTGGCGAAGCGCTGGGCCGTGTCGAAGCCGCCGTCGGCCAGGGAGGCGTACGCCTCGACCAGCTGCCGGGCCGAGCCGTCGGCCGGTGCCCAGGCGGCGTAGCGCGCCTGCCGCTGCTGCTGGACCGGATCGAGGTGCCATTCGAGGAGCTGTTCCGGGGACACCCCCGGCATCCAGGCGGGCAGGGCGGGCACCCGCTCCGGGCCGGAGCTGCGCGTGCCGTCGTCGATCTCCCGGGCCGCGGCCCGCAGCAGCCCCGCGTCGATCAGCGCGCGGCTCGACTCCGCCCCCGCGGCGTCGACCGTGCCCGCGGCCTGCCGCTCCCTCAGCCGCTCATGCAGCTCCTCCTGCTCGTCCCGCAGCCTCTGCCCAAAATCGGCTTCGGCCTGTTCGAGCAGGGGCAGCGTCTCGGGCCAGGAGACGACGCACCGCCTCTCCAGCTCCGCCAGGTCCAGGTCGGGCAGGGGCAGGTCCGCCTCCAGGGCCTGCTTCTGCACGGCGGCCCAGCGGGAGTCGAGTTCCCCGAGCAGCTCCTGCCGGCGGGCCGTGACGGCCTGCAGGCGACGGGAGAGCTGGGCCTGGTCCGGCAACGGGCCGTTCTCCAGGAGGTACTCGGCGGCCTCCACCTCCCCCTCCCGCAGCAGGCTCTCGAAGACCGCCTGCTCGTCCTCGTCCTCGGCGATGCCGCGCAGCACGGCATCGGTGAGGGTGTCGTCGTCCAGCCGCTCCGGCCTGCGCAGCTCCACCGCCAGCCGGCCGTAGCAAAAGCGCCCCGGCCAGCGGCCCAGCAGTTCGATCACGGGGTCGTCGGTCATGCGTGCACCCTTGCCCACTCGGCCACCGGCTTCAGGCGCTCCAGCAGCGCCAGCGGGGGATGGCGATACGGCGGTTGAAGGACGTCGGCCTCGCTGAACAGCCCGTCCCAGGCCTGGGCCGTCAGCACGGCGAACCTCCGGAAGTGGCCCAGGACCGGTTCACCGGCCTCGGCCCGGCTCACGGCGCCGACGGACAGCCGGCGCGCCTCCAGTACCAGCTGCTCTATTCGGTTGAGGTGCGACATCTGTTTGCGCCACTGGATGGGTTCCTCCCCGGCTGCGGCGACCAGCCGGTCGACGTGGCGGCGGACGTCGGTGGGCAGGTCGGGGCCCAGCCCGGGGCGGAGCGGGGGCTCCGTGGTCGCCGCCTCGATGCGGGTGAGGATGCCGTCCGCGGCGAACATGCCGTCGTGCCAAGCCTGTCCCGCGTCGAAGTTGAAGCGGCCGCGGCGCCGCCGGATCTCGTCGATTTTGTGGCCCAGCGCGGCCCAGCGCTCCTCCGCCTCGGCGGCGGTCAGGGCCGTGGCCAGCTCCGCGGTGAACGCGTCCAGCGGCAGGCCGCGCCCTTCGGGCAGGCCCAGTTCGCGGACGGCGTCGGCCAGTTCACGCCAGCGGGGCGACAGGGTCTCGCCGTACAGGTCGACCACCTGGCCGCCCGAGGAGCCGCCCCACAGCAGCGTCTCGGCGAGCCCGCCGACGGCCGCGACCGCCTGGTCGTCCTCGTTCTCGACCTCCAGGGCGGCGAGCTCCAGCGCCTCGCCGACCGGGCCGAACTCCAGCGGCAGCGCCGCCGTGCACACGGCCGCCGTCAGCCGCTCGCCGTTGTTCGGCAGCAGGCGCCCGACCAGCGCGGCCTCGAAGAAGGCGGACCGGCTCCAGGCGTCCCTGACCAGCCACCGGCACCAGCGCCGGCGGTGCACGGACGGCACCCGGTCGCCCAGGCGCAACAGCGTGGCGGCGGCGCGGCGCAGATCGGTGGCGGAGACCTTGCGCTCCTCCCAGACCTCCAGGACCCGCCAGGGGTCGTCGAGGTCGCGCAGGATGTCCGTGAGCGCCTCGCCGTACCGGCCCTCGGCGTCGGCCTGACGCGCCGTCACCAGGGCGCCGTACGCGGCGGTCGCGCCGTCGGTGACCGGCGGGGCGGGTGCGGCGGGCTCCTGCTGCCGCGGTGCGGGGTCCGGGTCCTGCTCGACGCCCAGCCGGGAGAGCAGGTCGGTCACCAGCCGGGAGCCGTGCACCCGTACCCCGAGCTGGCTGGGGGTGCCGGTGCCCTCCGCCCGGGGGGAGACCCGCCCCAGCGGGGCGAAGCTGCCGAGCTGCAGGGTGTCGTCACGGGCCACCAGCCGCACCCCGGAGCGCCGCCGGTGCACGGTGATGCCCCGGGTTCCCTCGACGACCTTGGTGAACGCCTTTACGGCGTCGGCGTCCCGGCCCGGGGAGGGCTGCACCAGGTGCACCGCGACGCCCCTGTCGGCGCACTCCCGCAGGGCTCCGGCGACGCGTTCGGTGGCGGCCCGGGCGCTGATGCGGTCGTCGGCGAGGACCAGCCGCTCGGTGGCGCCGTGCAGCGCCTGCCACAGGTAGTCCTGGTGGGCGCCGTCCTCCACCAGTTCCACGCTCGGCGCCTCGTCCGTGGCCTGCCGGACGGCGTCGGCGAGCGCGGCCTGGTGCTCGTGCCAGCTCGCCGCCCAGATCCGCCTCATCTCGGGGGTGTCGTCGGCGGGCCCCGGCGGCAGCGGCGTCTCGGCGATCTCGGCGCCGAGCGGCTCGACGTCGTCGGCCGCGGGGAACTCGTCCTGGTGGGTGAGGACCTGCAGCCGCTCCTGGCCGGAGAACCCGGTCCGGCGGACCCACAGCAGCAGGTCCGCGACGCACGCGGGCAGTTCGGGACCATACTTCGACGGCTCGATCAGCAGTCCCGTCAGCTGGCCGTCGGAACCGCTCACCAGGTCGAGCGGGCTGTGGGCGCTGACGTAGGCGCGCACGTTGTCCTGGATCACGACGCAGGCCGCGGTGCGCACGCTCGCGGCGGACAGCAGCACCCGCCCCGGGTACTTGGCCGCCAGCTCGCTGAGCGCGGTGCGCACCTCGGGGGCGAGCGAGTCGCCGATCGTGCGTCCCCAGGAGAAGACGAGCCGGACCTTGCGCTTGAGCGCGTCATGCAGCTCGGGCAGCAGGGCTTTCAGGGTGGAGTAGCGGATCGACGGGGAGACGATGACGACCTGCTTGTCCGCCTCGGCCAGCAGTTCCTTCAGCGCCCACTCGTGGCCCTGGGAGTTCTCGATCGGCTCCAGATCCGCGCGTGCCTGGAGCAGTCCCCGCAGCCGCTGCTGGATCTGGCGTCCGACGTCCTCCAGCTTCTGCTGCGCCTGCCCGGTGTGGGGGGCCTCGACCCGCGGCAGCTTCTCGACCTCGGTCGCGAGCCGGGTCAGAAGCTGCGGGACGCCCTCGGGTTCGAGCAGGACCCGGCTCGCCCTCCCGCGCAGCGCCTGCACCAGGCCGCTGTCCGGCTGTTCGTCGCCGAGCCGGGCGAAGTACTCCTGGAAGCGGGCCTCGGCACGGGCGCTCCAGAACCGCTTGCCCGGGTCGGCGACGGACACGGTCAGCCGCCCGCTGTCGTCGTCGGCCCGGACCAGGACCCCGACGGTGTACCAGCGGATCTCCTGGGGTGGCTGGAGCAGCGGGTTGCCGAAGCTGACGTTGAGGATGCGACGCCGGAAGCCGGCCCCACCGCCGTACCGGGTGGCCGCGCGGACCGCGGCCAACAAGTCGCGCGGCGGCAGGTCCGAGGCCTTCAGCCCGTGGTCCACGGGGGCGCGCAGGGCCCCCGGCGGCGACTTGGCCGTGCCCTCCCGCTCCGCGAAGAAGCTGCCGGTGATCGGCTCGAAGAGGTACGACCGGCTCTCCTGCACCCCGTTCTCCTCGGCCGCCGCGGAGCCCGCTTCGATGCTGTCGCGGCCTCCGTCGCTCAGTTCGAGGTCGCCGCTCTCCAGGTCGATGGAGACCAGCCCGCGCGCCCACAGCGAGGTCACCACGTCGAGCACGACCCGGTACGGCAGGACGAACAGGTCGGCCAGGTCCTGCACCTTGGTCAGCCCGGTGCCGATGGCCTTGGTGACGAGGGTCTCCAGGGTGGTCTCGCCGTCCTCCGGGCCGACCTGCATCTTGAGGGTCAGCATGCGGCACGGCAGCGCCAGTTGGACCAGGTCGTTGATCACGGCCGCCCCACTTCGTCGGCGGAGACGACGGTGCCGTAGTGACGCAGCACCTTGGCGACCGTCGCCCAGTGCTCACCGCCGTAGGTGGCGAAGTGCTGCAGGTCGCCCACGACGACGAGCAGCCGCTTGGCCCGTGACATCAGCACGTTGATCAGCTCGCGCCGACCCACGTGGCCCACGTTCCGCTCGATGCCGCCGCTCGGGTCGGCGGTGCTGCGCACCAGGGACACGATGACCCGGTCGGCCTCCCGGCCCTGGAAGGAGTGCACGGTGTACTCGCGGCCGCGCAGCGAGTCCCGGCCGCCGAGCAGGTCCAACTGGGCCTTGTAGGGCGTGAGTACGGCGAGGCTGCCGTCGTCGTCGAGGCGGTCGGGAGGCGCGGAGGCCGGCTGCATCCACTGGGCGATCCGGTCCACCAGGTCCACCTCCCCCATGTTGCGCCAGCGGGGTTCGTCGCCGAATCCCTCGCAGCCGCTGGTGTCGACCCAGACGAGCGACCTGCCGCGCAGGAAGTTCGGGGCGGTCAGGTCGTGCGGCTTGTACCGATCGGTCTCCAGGAAGCTGACAGGCAGCCCGTTCTCCTCGCGCGGCGGGACGCGGGGGTAGAAGGCCCTGCTGACCGGTTCGGCGATGGTCTTGTCCATGCGGAACTGCTTCTCGATACGGCCCACGGCCGAGTCCATCTGCTGGTAGTCGCGTTCGGTCTTGTCCGCGAAGATCTGCTCGAACAGCCGCAGGGCGTTGAGGTGGTCGTCCTTCTGCTCGTACTCGAGGGCCACCAGGGGGTCCTTGTGGCCCCGCAGCGAGTCGAGGAAGGCCTCCAGTTCCTCCCCGCGGTGCGGCCCGAGCTGCAGGTGGTCGCCGATGAGGGTCCAGCGCACCCCGAGGACCAGCGGGACGATGATCTCGGTCGACCACGCCTTGGCGGCCTCCTCCACGATCACCCAGTCGAACAGGTCTCTCGGATCCCAGCGGCCGTCGTTGATGGTCGCGGCGATGGAGCAGGTGGCGAGGACCACACTGGCCCCGCTGCGGATCCGCTCGCTGAGTTCGAGCTGGTTGGAGGTGATGTGCTGCAGCCACTGCTCCGCCAGGTCCCGGCGCGCCTCCTCCAGCGGGGGCAGGTTCGGCAGGTCGATCCACCAGCGGTTCCCCAGCTCGACCAGCTCGCGCGGGTACGGGGCGTCGGCGTAGGGCGGGTGCTCGTAGGACTTGCGGGCGAGCCTGGCCCTGAGCAACCGGGTCGAGGCGTCCTGCACCGACCGGGTCAGGTGGGTGAGCGTGTGGGAGCGCACCAACTCGTCCCGTACCTCGTCCTCCTTCTCCGCGGGCGTCTCGCGCAGGATGAGGGTGCGCGGGCCCTGCTGCTGGATGAGCTTGCGCGCCAGGCCGTCGAGGGTGTGGTTGGACTGCGAGGTGACCAGGATCCGGGCCCCCTGCTCCACGGCCAGGTTGCGGCGTACGGCGGCGGCCGTGAGGGTCGACTTGCCGGAGCCGGGCGGTCCCTGCAGGGCGAAGAGCGGGTGGGTGCCGAGCATCCGCTCGATGAGCTTGCGGGAGGTGGGGCCGAAGTCGACCTCGCCCTCCAGCGGATGGGGGTCGATCCAGCGGCCGCGCCCCAGGTCGAACGAGAACGGCGCGCGCAGTGACTCGATGAGCAGCGGCTGCGCCCTCAGCAGGGCCAGTCCGCGTTCCTGCCGGTCGAGTTGGGGGCCGCTGCCGCCGTCGTCGACGTGCCGGATCCAGCCCGTCTTGGGGATGCTGCCCCCGCCCTGCACGGTGACCCTGATCGTCTGGGGGTCGACGTACTCCTGGAAGACCGCGGTGACCCCCGAGCCGCCGAAGTACGGCTCGCGGGTGGAGCCGCGGCGCACCACGTTCAGCAGGGTGGCCTTGCCCTCGCGTTCGCCGTCGAGCCCGGTGAAGAAGTCCCCGAACCGCGGCCGGCGCCGCTCGTCGAGCGCGTAGGCGGCCAGCATCGGGCTGGCGTGCCGGCGTTCGGCGTCCGCTTCCTCGTCGAACTCGATGGTCACCGTGCCTTGTTGGTGGCCGGTCTCGACCTTGCGGAACGGGTAGGACCGGGCTTGGAGCACCACCCGCTGATAGCTGAGGAGGAACTGCAGCGAGCGCAGGTACATCTCGTTGAGCGTGTCGCTGCCGGCGTGCCCGTTCACCTCTTCCTGCAGGTCCGTCCACGAGCGCCTGCCCTCGACGACCTTGGACATGTCCTGTCCGGGCCGGAAGGGGATCAGTTCGAGCCGGCTCTCGATCTTGCGTCTGCGCTTGGCCGTCACCAGCTCCATGGTGATGTCCTTGTCGCGCAGGTACTTGATGACCAGGACCTGTTCGAAGTGCTTGCGCGTGTTCGTCATGGGGACGGGGTCGTACAGGACGGCGCAGAACCAGACGGCGCGCTGCCCGATCAGCACCCACTGGGCTTCCTTGAGCCGGTCCTCCGGTCCGGTGGCGTACCCCAGGGCCCCGCGCTCCGAGTGGACCAGTTCGGCCTCCTCCAGTTCCCGCTCCAGGAAGAACCGCAGTTCCTCCCGGCCGGCCGGAGTGGCCGGGGAGTGCCGGATCCACTGCCGTTCCTCGTAGAGCATCTGCACGCTCTCGTCCGGCATGAAGGCGACCAGCCGGGGTGTCTTGTCCTCCGGCCCGGCCCAGTGGGCCTGGATCTGCTGCCAGTTCTCGTCCAGGTGCTTCGCCGCGGTGTACGCGGTCCAGCGGCTGTCCGGGTGGGGCTCCATCATGCGGCGCAGCGCCTGGGCCAGGGCCTCGGGCAGTCTGGCGGTGGTGAGGTGGGAGACCATGGCCCGCTGCAGCCGGGCAAGCGCGGCCTTGCGGTCCGCCGGGCCGGCCTGCTTCACCTCCGCGTACGGTTCGGGCAGGACGTCGGGGATGCGGCCGCAGAACCACTCCCAGGCCGTGGCCCCCAGCCCGTAGACGTCGGTGCTCACCCAGTCCCGGCGCACGCTGGTGTGCTCGTCGAACAGGTAGGAGTGCAACTCCGGTGCGAGGAAGGCGAGATGGCGCTCGGGGTCGATGCCGGCGGGGGCCGTGTAGAACTGGCGGACCTCGGCCACCGTGTCGGGGCTGCTGCCCGCGCCCACGGTCCGGATGACGTTCCCCATCAGGGTGCTCATCTCGAACCGCGACAGGACGATCTCGACCTTGTCCGGGTCCCAGACGTCGATCACATGCGTGTTGAGCGAGGCCGCGGTGAGGTTGCGGTGGATGATGCCCGCCGAGTGCAACTCGTTGAGGGCGTCCAGCAGCTTGCTGAAGTGCTCCAGCGCCCTGCGCGGGGCGCGCCGGGCCCAGGCGACGGTGTGGTCGATGTTGATCGGTTTGCCGCGTTCCCGGGTGAGCGTGAAGGCGATGTCCTCGTTCGGGACGAACTTGCCCATGGCGATCTGCGGCAGTGCGGGGTGGTTGAGCGCTCCGACCCGGAGCAGGTTGCGGGCGGTGTGCTCCCATAACTCCCCGGCCAGGCCGGTGATCTGGAGAAAGATCGTGAGCTGGTAGGCGTCGTGCCCGTGGGTCTCGGTGCGGCGGTTCAGGGTCGCCCGCACCAGGCGTTCCGGTACCACGATCTCCGGATCCCCGACCAGCGTGTAGCCCCCGAACTGAGCCTCGTCACGGCAGAAGAGCCGGTCGATCAGTTCCTTGCACTGTGCGACGTTCTTCAATGCGCCCGTCCCCCTCGACGTACCTCGCACCAGACATTCTCAGGCGACACCCGACGGCCTGTCAGCTCGTTCGCCGAACACCACATGGCTCAATCCCGTGTCCTCCTCGCCGGGTTCGTCGGCCCACGCGCTCGGGTCGAGGCCGAGGACCACGATCCCGTCCTGGGTCCCCACCGCGACCTGGCCCTCGCCCAGTGCGGTCAGGGCGTGGCAGCGCAGTCCCAGCCGTACGGTGTGCAGCAGCCGGGTGCCGGTGCGGTCCCACACCCGCAGCTCGCCCTCGCGGCTCACGGTGACCAGCGCGCGGTGCCCGGCCGTGGGGCCGCGGACCACCGCCGGCGCGGCCAGCCGCCCCGTGTGCCCGGGGAACAGCGGGTTCCAGTGCCCGTCCGGTGAGGCCGACCACCAGACGTGGTGGCCGCCCTCACCGGTGACGGCCAGGGCGGTCGTCGCGCCGTACGGGATCGCGGTCAGCGCCGTGAACGGCCCGGGCAGCCCCGTGTCGGCGGCCCCCAGCAGGGTTCCGGTGCGCGCGTCCCACCAGCACAGCCCGCCGGACTCGGTGAGCCCGGCGAAGGCCTGCTGTCCGTCGGCGAGCCTGAGCCCGGCCAGGAACTGCACCGGCCCGCCACCCGGCGCCGGCCCGGCCGGTACGGCCGCCTCGATCCGCTCCGCCGCGTCGGCGACGCCGCCGATCCGGACGCTTCCGTCGGTGTGGGCCGTGGCCAGCAGCCAGCCGCCCGCGGTGTCCTCCAGGGACGCCATGGCGACGACGGGGCCGCCCGGGTCCGGCGCGGTGCGGCGGGCGCCGTCGGCCGCGCCGAAGCGGGCGACACCGCCGTCGGCGTACGCCACGCACAGCAGGCCGCCGTCGGCCGGGTCGACGGCCTCGGCCAGGGCGCGGACCGGGGACGGCGGCGGCGCGGGCTGCCCGACCGCGCTCCCGGCCCGCGGACCCCACAGCCGTACGGTCCCGTCCTGACCCGCCGTCGCCAAGACCACCCCGTCCTGCGGATCCATGTACGCCGTGACCGCGTGCACCGGACCCTCATGCCCCGCGAGCCGGCCCAACTCCCGCTCGTCCCGCGGGTCCCACAGCCGCACGGTCCCGTCCCGACCCGCCGTCGCCAGCACCACCCCGTCCTCCGGATCCGTGTACGCCGTCACCGCGTGCACCGGACCCTCATGCCCCGCGAGCCGGCCCAACTCCCGCCCGTCCCGCGGGTCCCACAGCCGCACGGTCCCGTCCCGACCCGCCGTCGCCAGCACCACCCCGTCCTGCGGATCGGTGTACGTCGTCACCGCGTGCACGCCGGTGTCGTGGGCCCGCCACTCGCGCTCGAAACGGCGGCGGTCCAGCCGCCACACCAGGACCCAGCCCTTGCCGTCGGCCGTGACGAGCCGCTCGCGTCGTGGCCCGGGACCGGGCAGCGTGTAGACGGTTATGCCGTGCACCGGGCCACGGTGGCCGGTGCGGTGGTGCCGGTCCTCCCGCTCCTCGGCCGGGTCGAACAGCCAGAGCCGGCCCTGGAGATCGCCGATCGCCAGTTTTCCCGCGAACGGCGCCATGGCCCGTACGGCGTCCCCGAGCAGCGAGTACTCCGTGTTCGCCGGGCGTCCGGTCAGCACGTCCCAGAGCCGCAGCGTCCGGTCGTCCCCGGCGGCGGCGAGCCAGTCCTTGCCGCTCGGTCCGCACAGCGGGGCGAGCACCCACTGGGATCCGTCCTGGGGTCCGCCGCGCAGCGCGGGCGCCGTTTCGAGGCCGGTGCTCAGGTCCCAGGCCCGCACCACCCCGGCGTCCCCGGCGCCGACCAGCAGCTGCCGCCCGTCCGTGCGCCGGGCTAGCACCCGCAGGGACCGCATCGGGACGTGCAGGTCGGCGAGGGTCACGTGCGGGGCGTGCGGCTGCAGCGCGGCCCAGCGCACGGTCCAGGGCGCGGCGGGACCGTCGTAGTCCTGGGCGGGCGGGGCCGGGGCGGCGCCCGTGGTCCGCCAGGTGCCGAGTTCGCGCAGTCCTCTGCGGTCGCCCGGGCCCGCGGTCACGGCCAGGTGCACCAGGGCCAGGGCCCCGGTGACCGCCGGGGGCAGCGCGCCGAGCCCGGCGCCGGACCGCAGCGCGGCGCCGGCCAGCGCCGCCGGGTCGAGATGGTCGAGCACCCCGGGGTGGTCGGCCAGCACCCGCCATCCTCTGGGGCCCGCCTCGGCGGCGTGCGCGGAGAGATGGCGCAGCAGGTAGGGGTGCGGCCGGGGCAGGGCCGTCATCCGCTCGTCCTTCGTCGCGGCGAGGCGGGTCAGGGCGGTGACGACGGCGAGCCGGTCGTCTCGCGCCCGGGCGGTGTCCTGCGTGGCGTCGTCCTGTCGGTCGCCGGTCTGTCCGTCGCCGGCCTGCGTGTCGTCGCCGAGGAGGAAGTCGCGGAAGGTGCGGTGCGCCAGGCGGTAGACGGCCTGTCCGTCCTCGGCGTCGAGCATGATGTAAGGCGCCGCCGCCTGCGCCACGGCCTCCAGGAGCCCGGCGTCGACGGGGGTGTCGCTCAGCGCCGAGGCGACGGTGGCCCAGATCCGCTCGGCCCGCGGAAGCCCGTGGCCCTGCGCGAAGGCCAGCGCGCGCAGCACGGCCGTACTGCCCGGCAGCGCGACCTGCAGGCGCCGGACGACGGCGGCGAACAGCCGTCGGTGGTCCTTGCCGAGCAGGTCGGCCAGGTCCGCCCGTCTGCTGTCCAGCAGCAGCGACGGGTCGGCGATGATCTCGTGCACGGCCAGCGTGGCGTAGAGAAAGTCGCGCTCCGCGCCCGCCTGCGGTGCCACGACGAGGACGCCGACGCGCTGCACGGCCGCCTCCAGGTCGATGTCCAGGTGCTGGAACGCGGCGCGTTCGGCGCGCAGGACCTCGCGCACGTAGATGGCGAGATCCTGCGGATCCGGGCGCAGGCGCAGGGTGTTCGCCGCGTCGCACCCCAGCCCGTCGAGCAGGTCCTCGGTGACGGCACGCGGTACGTCGAGGCTGTCCGCGGACGACGGCCGGGTGCCGGCCACCACCCGTACGCCGGGCAGCGCGCCGAGCAGGCGCAGCAGGTCGGCGAGCCGGTTCGGGTCGGCGGACGCGTCCAGCCCGTCGGCGAACAGGGTCCGGCGCCGCCGACCGCCGGACCGGACGGCGTCCAGGAGGGCGCGTATGCGTTCGTCGTCGCCCGCCGTGTCGGGCGGGGCCGGTACGGCGAACACCTGGGCCAGCTGGCCGACGACCTGCCGGACCGAGGCGCCGGTGAGGTTCAGGAAGGTGTCCGCGCGGGGCAGCGGGACGCCCACGGGCCACGGCTCGTGCCGGGGTGCGTCACCGGCGGTGGCCGGCTCCGCGGACCGGCCGGTCCGTAACAGGATGTGGCCAAGCAGCGCGGACTTGCCGCAGCCGGGCGGTCCGGTGACCGCCAGCAGGCCGTGGTCGGCGGCCGCCAGCCAGTCGGCGATCCGGCTGCGCTCCTCGGTCCGGCCGACGAAGAACCATGACAGCTCGCCGGTGGGGGCGTCCGCCTCGACCGGGGTACGCGGCGGCGGCACCACGGCCTCGGCCGGGGCCGATCCGGCCGGCTCCGGGGACGGCAGGAGTTCCCCGCGCGGCCGGGCGTAGTCCTCCAGCGTCATGATCACGGGCCGGCCCGCCGGGTTCCGGCGGGCCACCTGCTCGTCTCCTTCGAGCAGGCACAGCACCCGGCCCGGCGACAGCAGGTCCTGGATGCGCTGCGCCAGGTCCCTGAGCCGGATGTGGCTGTAGTTGTCGGAGAACTCGGCCAGCACCCGGGTGAGCACCTCGCGGAAGGAGGCCACGTACCCGCTGCCCTGGTCCGCGCCCGAGCCGATGAGCAGCAGGCGGACGGCGGCGCGCCGCTGGAGGACGTACGCCAGCAGCTTCTCGACGAACCGGGCGGCACCGCAGGCCTCGACGACCACGACCGCCCAGCGGTCCTCGACCGCCCGGCGCCGGAAGTTGTCCACGAGGTGCTTGCCCAGCTCCTCGGGCGTGACGGAGTCGTCCTCACCGTCGGTGCCGGCGCCGCGCACGGCGAGCAGGGCGTCGTCCTGGTTGGACTCGCCATGGCCGAACCACAGCAGCATGGAGTTGCGCGGCGGGCGTGCCGAGGACCATTCCCGCAGCCGGACCTGAGCGGCGCCCAGGGTGCGGTCCTCACCCTTCCAGGCCCGGTACTCACCGCCCCAGTCGCTCAGCAGCCGGGCCACGGCGTCCGCTTCGGCCACGACCTCGTGGACCTCGGCGAACCGGTCGCCGTCGACATAGCTGTCCATCGGCACCGTGACGACGGCGAAGCCCTCGTCCTCTGCGTCCCCGTCCATGCGGCCCCAGCCCCCCGTGCGTCGTCCCGTCTCCGCTTCCTCGGCCCGGTCAGGCCACCATGACCAGCCGGGTCACCGGGTCGCCTCCGCCGCCCACCTTCACGCGGTACAGCCCGGGCGCGTCGAGCCGGACGCGGGCGCCGAGCACGCCGTCGCGCCCCGGTACGGGCATCAGCACGGGCCTGCGGACCGGGTCCTGGAGCATCTCGGCACCGGCGTCCTCCACCAGGCAGCTGACCCGGCCCGGGTCCTGCTCGGTGCGCACCACGACCTCGAACTCGGTGCCGGCCGGAACCCGGTCCGGGAGGTCGAGGCCCACGTCGGTGCCGCCGAGCCGGGCGCCGCGCCGGCCTCCGGTGAGCAGGCCCTGGGCGAAGTCGACGACCGAGCCGGTGACCGCGAGGGCGGCGTGCTGCTGGGCCACGGAGTACGTGTCCACGTCGCCGTGCGTGGTCGAGTAGCGGTAGACGGTCCCGTCGCCGCCGTGGTCGAACTCGACCAGCCGGCCGATCCCGTCGCGCAGGAGTTCGCCGTCGTCGTGCCGGTCGTAGCCGACGTGCCGGGCCTCGACCACCCCGTCGCGGATGCGCAGCGACTGCGTGGTGGGCTGGGCCGTGCCCTCCACGATCCGGTGGCCCGGCAGCGTGGCCTTGTCCAGTCGGGCGTGCAACTCGAAGGCGTCGCGGGCCAGTTCATGGTCCCCGCCGATGCTCTCCACGTCGGACGGGGTCAGCGCCACGACGTCGTCCCCGGTGTCCAGGCAGCGGTAGCTGGGCAGCAGGTCGTGCACTCCGGGCAGGGTACGGGCCAGGCGGCTGAGGTTCTTCGCGGGCAGACCCAGCATGCCGCGGCCGCTGTTGAGGATCTCCGTGGCCTTGACGGCACCGTGGAAGGGCGTGCCCACGGTGAGGACGGCGCGCACCTCGTCGACGGCGCCGGGTATCAGCGCGAGCGCAGCGGTCAGCAGGCCGCCCATGGAGTGCGCGACGAGGACGATCCGGGCGGGCCGCTGGTCGGGGGCGCGGTCGCGGGCCGCCACGCAGGCGGGGTGGGCACGCCAGGCGGTGAGATGCCGGTCTACCGCGTCGGCCAGCAACCTGGCGTTGTGTTCGACGGGAAGGCGCCAGTCGTAGCCGAACTCGGCGACCGCGTCGCGATGGGCGGCCACCTTGCGCAGGCTCTTCACCAGCGGCGTGTACGGCTCGAACCCGTCGGTGAGCGGCATCCAGGCGGGCGTGCGCAGCAGTCGGCCGGGCACCACCCGGCCGAGACGGCCCGCTCGCTCGTCCTCGGTCAGCGCGAGCGCGTCCATGCCCTTGTCGAGGTCCCAACGGGCGGCGTACTCGGCCACCTTGGCCATACCCCAGAGCATGCGCCCGGTGGCGGCCTCGTATAACTCCGTGCCCATGATCCCGGGTACGACCAGGACGGCGTCGTGCGTCGCCACCGGCCGGACCGGGGGCCTGTCCCGGGGAATCGTCGGATACATGTAGCAAAGCTACTAGAGGAACGTACGAGGAGATGCCGACTTGGCGGCACATTCTGTGCGCACGTGCCACCAGCGGATTGTTCGGTTCGGCGAAGCGAAAGGCTGATTCGTCATAACCCGGACGGGTAACCGACCGTTTCACCCTGTGCGGGCGAGTGCCCGCGACCATGTATGGAAGGCAGGGAACCTATGAAGCGGGTTACCCGAAACAGCGTGATTGCTGTCGTGGCCGCCTCGGGCGCGATGGCCGTGGCGGGGTCGGCGTACGCCGACTCGACGGCGAACGGCTCCACGGCCGGTTCGCCCGGTGTGATCTCCGGCAACACCATCCAGCTCCCGGTGCACGTCCCGGTGAACGTCTGCGGGAACACCGTGAACGTCGTGGGGCTCCTGAACCCGGCCGCGGGCAACTCCTGTGCCAACGTGGGCGGCGCGGGCGGCACCTCCGCCGGGGCGACGGCCGCGGGCGCGGCCACGGACTCCCCGGGCGTCATCAGCGGCAACAACATCCAGTTGCCCGTGCATTCGCCGGTGAACGTCAGCGGCAACACGGTCAACGCGCCCGGGGCCCTCAACCCGGTGTTCGGCAACACGTCCGTGAACGGCGGCTCCAGCGTCACCACGCCGCCGGTCAAGACCCCGCCGGTCCAGACCCCGCCGGTCCAGACCCCGCCGGTCAAGACCCCGCCGGTCCAGACGCCGCCCGTCAAGACCCCGCCGGTCGGGACCCCGCCGGTCCAGACCCCGCCGGTCAAGACCGTGCCTCCGGTGAAGAAGCCGCCCGTGGGCCAGCCGCAGCCGGGTCACGTCATCACCGTGCACCCCGGCACGACCCCGCTCGCGCACACCGGTGCGGACGGCATGCTGCCCGTCGCCGGCGCGAGCGTGGCCCTGCTCCTCGGCGGGATCGTTCTGCGCCGGCGATTCCAGGCCACGGCAGCACGCTGACCCGACTCACGGCGTCCGCGCCCCGGCAATGACGCTCGCCTGCGCATTGCCGGGTAAGCAGCAGCCGGAAATCTTGATCCACCCGAGACTGCCGGTTCCGGGCAATGCAAATGTTGGCCGGATACCGTCATCCTCCAGCCGGCGCCGGGCACGGTGCCGTCGTCCAGGGGATCAGGAGTCGTAGTGGCAGTGAAGATACGGAGACCGGGAGCCGCCGCCGTCGCACTCGCGGCAGCAGCGGCGGCCGCGGTCGTATGGGGCCCCGCCCTGCCCGCCGCCGCTTCCGGGTACACGGCCTCGGCCGGTCCGTGGAACACCGCGGCCGCCGTGACCGGCTCGGACGGCCAGCAGAGTCTGATCGACGTCAAGGTGGCCGGTGACGGCACGGCGTTCGCGCTGTGGCGCGACAAGCAGGCCGGGGCCTCCAGCTGGGAGGTCCGGGCCGCCGTCCGGCCCGCCGGCAGCGACACGTGGGGCGCGCCCAGGACGCTGCTCACGGACCAGGGCGCGAGCGCCAGGGCCGTGCTGGCGGTGACCGCCGACGGCGGTGCCGTGGTGACCTGGCTGACCGGCAACGGCGCCGACGGCTCGCTGGCCGCCCGCTTCACCGCCTGGGACGCGGCGGCGGGCGGCTGGTCGGACCCGGGCACGCTCGCGACCCACGACGGCCTGGACATGTCCACTCCGCGTCTGGCCGCCGCGGCCGACGGCACCGTCACCGCCGTGTGGGACCAGGGTGACGGCTCCCTGCACTACCAGGTGATGACCGCCACCCTCGCCCCCGGCGCGTCCGCCTGGTCCGCGGCCGAGCCGCTGGGCTCCTTCGACAAGGGATCCTTCTGGAGCCTCGACCTCGCGGTGGCCCCCGACGGAGCGGCCACCACGGTGTGGGAGACCCGCGACAAGCTCGACGACGACCAGCACGTCGTCTCCACCGTCACCCGTTCCTCCGCCACCGGCGACTGGAGCAGCCCCGCGGTCCTGCCCGGCACCACCGCCACCGCCGGCGACGCGCAGGTGTCGATGGACGCCCACGACCGCACCACCGTGCTGTGGCACGACGCCAACGCCACCACGGACAAGACCGACTTGAAGTCCGCGACCCGGACGACGCCCACGGGGGACTGGGGCTCCGCGCAGACCGCGGTCGGCTCGATCGACGACGGCGATGACAGCGGCCCGCTGGCCGCCCCCAACGGGGACGTCACCTACGTGTGGGAGGGCTGGAGCAGCAGCGCCGGCACCCCGGTCGTGCAGACCACCACCCGCAGCGCCGCCACCGGTACCTGGTCCGCGCCGAAGACGCTGTCCACCGGGTACGTCGACCACCAGGTGTCCGCCGCCATCGGCGCCGACGGCACCGTCCAGGTGGTGTGGCCGCAGACGCCCTCCGTCGACAACGGCAACGACCACTACCTGGAGTGGGCGGTCCGGGCCGACGGCACGTGGAGCAAGGCGACCGCCCTCAACAGCACGCCCGTCGCCGCCGTCCCCGACACGGAAGCGCTGTCCGGTGAGATCGCCGCCGGCCCCGACGGCCGGGCCACGCTGGTGTGGCGCAAGGCGGTGGACATCTCCCCCGGCAGCTACACCTCCCAGCTGTGGGCCCAGTCCCAGACGCTGCTGACCAAGCCGCAGATCACCTCCAAGGCCGCCGTCAGCGGAACCGCCCGCACCGGCTCCAAGCTCACCTGCAACGCGGCCTGGACCGGCTACAACGCCACGGCCGCCTGGTCCTGGCTGCGCGACGGCAAGGCGATCTCGGGTGCCACCGGCAAGACCCGCACCCTGACCTCCGCCGACTACACCCACAAGGTGTCCTGCAAGGTCACGGTCAGCAACGGTGCCGGGGCGACGAGTTCCACCTCTCCGGCCGTCACGGTCGCCGTCGGCCCCGCCCTGAAGGTCACCACGGCCCCTTCCATCAGCGGCACCGCGAAGGTCGGCTACAAGCTGACCGCGGCCCACGGGACCTGGTCGCCGACCGCCACCTCCTACACCTACTCCTGGAAGCGCAACGGCATCACCATCACCGGCGCCACCAACTCCACCTACGTGCCGGTGAAGGCCGACCGGGGCCAGAAGATCACCGTCAAGGTCACCGCCCACCGCTACGGCTGGACCAACGGATCGGCCACGACCCCGTCCGTGACCGTGCGCTGAGCAGGTTCTCGAACCGTCGTCAGACCCTGGCCGGCCCCAGCGCGCGGATGATGCGCGTCAGGTCGGCCGGGGCCGCGGCAAGGCGGATCGGGGTGCCGGCGTCGTCGAGTTCGGCGATGTGCCAGCTTCTGGGGACGGTGTCGCCGTCGCTGTCCCGGGCCCGCCGTACGTTCCTGACGGTGAGCCGCTCGACCGGGATGCGCTTCGCCGCGAAGCGGCCCGGACCCGGGGTCACCGCGGGTGCGCCGTCCCCGAGGGCGATGTGGGTGCCGAAGCCGTTCGGGTTGAAGTCGGTGGACTCCAGGAACCGGGCGGACACGAACACCTCGCCCTGATCCCGCTGTTGGGCCGTTGCGTCGGCCCCGCTCCCCTCCGGTCGTCCGGCCGCCGCCGCGCCCTCGGGCGTAAGGATGCGGGTCGCGCGCCAGGCCCAGGCGAGCAGGGCCAGGGTGAGCAGCGAGCCCGCGGCCGCCCAGGTGATCTGTGTGGGCGAGGCGAGCAGGTCGGTGGGGTGCAGGAAGCACAGGGGCAGCAGCCACAGGGCGGTGCCGGCCAGCGCGCCCGCGAACGGCAGGTCCGAGGGAAGGACTTCGTCGTCGGGCAGCCGGCGTCCCCGCAGACGCATCAGCACCTTCGCCGCCGGGTAGCCCGCGGCCAGGGCCAGCAGCGCGGCCACGACGGCCAGGGAGCGGGCGGTGGTGATGTGCTCGTGCCAGCTGTTCCCCGCGCCGGCCACCTTCATCACCTGCCCGCGCCAGACGGTCAGTTCCACGTGGTCGCCGGCCTCGAAGTCCTGGGCCGCCTCGGCCGAGACCCGGAGTCGGTGCATCGGCCGGCTGTCCGTGAAGTACAGCCAGCTGGGCTGCTTGGGCGCGTTGACGTCGGTGCTCGCGATCACCGCCGGGACGGTGGACAGGCAGTCGTCCCGCCCGGCGGCGGACGTCTGGACCGTGCAGGGCGTGGCCCGGCGCCAGGCCTGCTCGTCCGACGCGGCGTTCGGGATGAACCACGCGGCCACGCCGGCGGCCACGAGCAACAGCGCGCAGAGGGCCGGCGACCCCACCGGGCCCCTGCCCGCGGTGCGGCGCGGATGCGGTTGAACATTGGTCATGGTGTACAGCTTCCGTCCCAGCACGCCGCCGGTTCTTGTGCGGATCCCGGCAGTGTCCGGGCGGTCTATCTTGCCGTGTTGCCACCCGCTCCGACCTGTGGAGCAGGCGTTCAGGTGATCGCCGTCTCCCGTGGTCCCGGCGCCGGCCGGGCCGGGACCGCCCCGGACCTCGGCAGGCTGAGGACCATCGTGAGCCCGCCTCCGGGGGTGTCCTCGGCGTTCAGCGTGCCGCCGATCGCCTCCGCGAAGCCGCGGGCCACCGCCAGGCCGAGCCCCACTCCGGCGCCGCGGGGTGAGTCGCCGTAGCGCTGGAAGGGTTCGAAGATGCGGGACTTGGCCTCGTCGGGCACGCCCGGGCCGCGGTCGACGACGCGGACCTCCACCCGGTCGGCGAGGGCGCTGGCCGCGACCAGGACCGGCTCGCCCGGCGGGCTGTACTTGACCGCGTTCTCCACGACGTTGGCGACCGACCGCTCCAGCAGGCCACGGTCCACGTCGACCATGGGCAGGGTCTCCGGGATGTCCAGCTCGACGCTGTCCTCGGGTACGCCGCCCAGCGCCATCGGGATCACCTCGTCCAGGTCGGTCTCGCGCAGGAGCGGGGTGACGGTGCCGGTCTGCAGGCGGGACATGTCGAGGAGGTTGCCGACGAGGTGGTCCAGGCGGTCGGCGCCCTCCTCGATGGCGGCGAGGAGTTCCGCCTGGTCGGCCTCCGACCATTCGATGTCGTCCGTGCGCAGGGACGTGACCGCCGCCTTGATGCCGGCGAGCGGGGTGCGCAGGTCGTGGCTGACGGCGGCCAGCAGGGCGGTGCGGATGCGGTTGCCCTCGGCCAGTTCCTTGGCCTGGTCGGCCTCCTGCTGGAGGCGGCGGCGGTCCAGGACCACGACGGCCTGTGCGGCGAAGGCGGCCAGCACCCGGCGGTCCTCGGCGGGCAGGACACGGCCGGACAGGGCGAGGGACATGTGGTCGCCGGCCGGGACCTCGACGTCCGCGTCCTCGGGAGCGCTGCAGGGGCGCGGGCCCACGCTGCCCGCGCAGGTCCAGGGCGCCACGTCGCCCTCGCGTTCCAGCAGGGCCACCGATTCCATGCCGAAGGTCTCCCGGACCCGCTCCAGCAGGTCCTCCAGGCCGGTCTCGCCACGCAGCACACTGCCCGCGAGGAAGGACAGGATCTCCGACTCCGCTCGCAACCGCGCCGCCTGGTGAGTGCGCCGGGCCGCCAGGCCCACCACCGAGGCGACCGACGCGGCCACCGCGACGAAGATCGCGATGGCGACGATGTTCTCCGGGTCGGCGATCGTCAGGGTGTGGACGGGCGGGGTGAAGTACCAGTTCAGCAGGAGGGATCCGACCACCGCCGAGGCCAGGGCCGGGAAGAGGCCGCCCAGCAGAGCCGCCGCCACCGTCGCCGTCAGGAACAGCAGCATGTCGTTGGCGAGCCCGACGTCCGGGAACACACCGCTCAGCAGCCAGGTCAGCAGGACGGGCCCGGCGATACCGACCAGCCAGCCCCAGCTGATCCGGGCCCGGCCGAGCCGCGCGCCCCGGGCCACGGGCAGTCCGCGGCCCTTGCCCACCTCGTCGTGGGTGATGAGGTGGACGTCGAGGTCCGGGCCGGAATCCCGGGCCACCGTGGCGCCGACGCCGGGCCCGAAGACGTACTGCCAGCCCTTGCGGCGGGAGACGCCGAGGACGATCTGGGTGGCGTTGACGCCCCGCGCGAAGTCCAGCAGTGCGTCCGGTATGTCGTCGCCGACCACGTGGTGGAAGGTGCCGCCGAGGTCCTCCACCAGGGTGCGCTGGACGGCGAGTTCCTTCGGGGAGGCCGCGGTCAGGCCGTCGCTGCGGGAGATGTAGACGGCCATCACCTCACCGCCGGCGCCCTTCTCCGCCAGCCGGGCCGCGCGCCGGATCAGGGTGCGTCCCTCGGGGCCGCCGGTCAGGCCGACCACGATCCGCTCGCGCGAGCCCCAGATCTTCGAGACCCGGTGCTCGGTGCGGTACTCCTGCAGATAGGCGTCGACCCGGTCGGCCACCCACAGCAGCGCCAGCTCGCGCAGGGCGGTGAGATTGCCGGGCCGGAAGTAGTTGGACAGGGCCGCGTCGACCTTGTCCGGCTTGTAGATGTTGCCGTGCGCCATACGGCGGCGCAGCGCCTCCGGCGACATGTCGACCAGTTCGATCTGCCCGGCCCGCCGTACGACCTCGTCGGGCACCGTCTCCCGCTGCCGCACCCCCGTGATCGACTCGACCACGTCGCCCAGCGACTCCAGGTGCTGGATGTTGACGGTCGAGATCACGTCGATCCCGGCCGCGAGCAGCTCCTCGACGTCCTGCCAGCGCTTGGTGTTCCGGGATCCGGGGACGTTGGTGTGCGCCAGCTCGTCGACGAGGGCCACCTGGGGACGGCGGGCGAGGACCGCGTCGACGTCCATCTCGGTGAACGTGCTGTCCCGGTACTCGATCTCCTTGCGGGGTAGCTGCTCCAGACCGTGCAGCATCACCTCGGTGCGCGGCCGGTGGTGGTGCTCGACGAACGCGACCACGCAGTCGGTGCCCCGCTCCACCCGGCGGTGCGCCTCGGACAGCATGGCGTAGGTCTTGCCGACGCCTGGAGCCGCGCCGAGGTAGATACGGAGTTTGCCGCGTGCCATGGTCACCCTTCGAAGCGGTAGCCCATGCCGGGCTCGGTGATGAGATAACGGGGACTCGAGGGATCGGACTCGAGTTTGCGTCGCAACTGGGCCATGTAGACCCGCAGATAGTTGGTCTTGTTGCTCTGGGAGACGCCCCAGACCTCGTGCAGCAGCTGCTTCTGGGTGATCAGGCGGCCCGGGTGGGTCACCAGGATCTCCAGCAGGTGCCATTCGGTCGGGGTCAGGCGTACGTCATGGCCGTCCCGTACGACCTTCTTCGCGAGCAGGTCGATGGTGAACCCGTCCGTCTGGACCAGCGTGGTCTCCGGGACCGTCGGCAGGTCCTCGGTGCGGCGGACGGCGGCCCGCAGCCGGGCCAGGAGTTCGTCCATGCTGAACGGCTTGGTGATGTAGTCGTCGGCGCCGGCGTCGAGGGCCGAGACCTTCTCGTCGGAGGACCGCCGGGCGGACAGGACCAGGATCGGTACCCGGGTCCAGCCGCGCACGGCCTTGATGACGTCGACGCCGTCCATGTCGGGCAGGCCGAGGTCCAGCAGCACCACGTCCGGCTGGCGGGCAGCCGCCAGCCGCAGCGCGGTGGCGCCGTCGGGGGCCGCGTCGACGCCGTACTTGCGGGCCTGCAGATTGATCACGAGGGCCCGTACGAGCTGCGGGTCGTCCTCCACCACGAGCACCCGGGTCATGGGCGTACGCCTCTCCTGTCATGGCTGCGGGAGCCGGCGGTGCCGGGATGTCTCCCGGTCCGCCGGCTCCCGTGCGGGTCGCGTAAGGCCGTCACTGCTTGGCCGCGAGATCCTTGAGCGCGATGTTGAGTTCGAGGACGTTCACCCGGGGCTCGCCCATGAAGCCGAGAGTGCGGCCCTGAGTGTGGTCCTTGACCAGCTTCTCGACCTGCGCGACCGGCAGGTTGTTCTTCGCGGCGACCCGGTGCACCTGGAGTTCGGCGTACTCCGGGGAGATGGCCGGGTCCAGGCCGGAGCCGGAGGAGGTGACGGCGTCGGCGGGGACCTGCGCGGGGCTGACGGTGTAGCCCGGCACGGAGTTGTCCTTGACCACCTTGGCCTTGGCGTCCTCGACCTGCTTGACCAGGTCCTTGCTGTCGGCAGCCAGGTTGGTCGCGCCCGAAAGGATCAGCTTGTACTGGGTGTTGACCGAGTTCGTACCCAGTCCGCCCGCAGGGCGGGGCTGGAAGTACTTGAGGCTGTAACCCTGTTGCCCGATCAGGGACGAGCCGACGACCTTGCCGTCCGCCTTGATCTCGGAGCCGTTCGCCTTGTCGTGGAACAGCCCCTGGGCGATGCCGGTGACGACCAGCGGGTAGATGACGCCGGTCACCAGGGTCAGTACGAGCAGCGCCCGCAGGCCCGCCCCGAGCAACCGGACGGTGTTGGTTACGGAGTTGTTCATGGCGATCAGCACGCTTTCAAGAAATTACAGCCCGGGGATGAAGGAGATGATCACGTCGATGATCTTGATGCCGATGAAGGGGGCGATCAGGCCGCCGATGCCGTAGATCCCGAGGTTGCGCCGCAGCATCCTGTCCGCGCTCATCGGCCGGTACCGCACGCCCTTCAGGGACAGCGGCACCAGCGCGATGATGATCAGCGCGTTGAAGATGACGGCCGACAGGATCGCGGAGTCGGGCGAGGACAGCTGCATGATGTTCAGCTTGTCCAGGCCCGGGTAGACCGCCGCGAACAGCGCCGGGATGATCGCGAAGTACTTCGCGACGTCGTTGGCGATGGAGAACGTGGTCAGCGCACCGCGGGTGATCAGCAGCTGCTTGCCGATCTCGACGATCTCGATGAGCTTGGTCGGGTTGGAGTCGAGGTCGACCATGTTGCCGGCCTCCTTGGCGGCCGACGTACCGGTGTTCATCGCCACGCCGACGTCGGCCTGCGCGAGCGCGGGCGCGTCGTTCGTTCCGTCACCGGTCATCGCGACCAGCTTGCCGCCGGCCTGCTCCCGCTTGATGAGAGCCATCTTGTCCTCGGGAGTGGCCTCCGCGAGGAAGTCGTCGACGCCCGCCTCCTCGGCGATCGCCTTGGCGGTCAGCGGGTTGTCACCCGTGATCATGACCGTCTTGATGCCCATGCGGCGCAGCTCCTCGAACCGCTCCCGCATGCCCTCCTTGACGACGTCCTTGAGGTGGATGACGCCCAGGACGCGGGCGCCCTGCTCGTCCTCGACGGCGACCAGCAGCGGGGTGCCGCCGGCCTCGGAGATCCGGTCGGTCAACGCCTGAGCGTCCTCGGCCACTTCACCGCCCTGCTCCTCCACCCAGGCGATGACCGAGGCGGTGGCGCCCTTGCGGACCTTGCGGCCGTCGACGTCCACGCCGGACATACGGGTCTGGGCGGTGAAGGCGATCCACTCGGCGTGCGCCAGCTCGCCCTGGTGGCGTTCGCGCAGCCCGTACTTCTCCTTCGCCAGGACGACGATGGAACGGCCCTCCGGCGTCTCGTCGGCCAGCGACGACAGCTGGGCCGCGTCCGCGACCTCGGCCTCCGTCGTCCCGCGCACCGGCACGAACTCGGCGGCCTGGCGGTTGCCCAGCGTGATGGTGCCGGTCTTGTCGAGCAGCAGCGTGGAGACGTCACCGGCGGCCTCGACCGCACGGCCCGACATCGCCAGCACGTTGCGCTGCACCAGGCGGTCCATGCCCGCGATGCCGATCGCGGAGAGCAGGGCACCGATGGTGGTCGGAATCAGACAGACCAACAGGGCGACCAGCACGACCATGGTCAGGTGCGTGCCCGCGTAGTTCGCGAACGGCGGCAGCGTGGCCACCGCGAGCAGGAAGACGATCGTCAGCGAGGCGAGCAGGATGTTCAGCGCGATCTCGTTGGGCGTCTTCTGGCGCGCGGCGCCCTCGACCAGGTTGATCATCCGGTCGATGAAGGTCTCGCCCGGCTTCGTCGTGATCTTGATGACGATCCGGTCGGAGAGGACCTTCGTACCGCCGGTGACCGCCGAACGGTCGCCGCCGGACTCACGGATGACCGGAGCGGACTCACCGGTGATCGCGGACTCGTCCACGGACGCGACGCCCTCGATGACGTCACCGTCACCGGGGATGATGTCGCCCGCCTCGCAGACCACCAGGTCGCCGATGGTCAGCGCCGTGCCCGGCACCTGCTCCTCGGAACCGTCCCCCAGCAGCCGGCGCGCGACCGTGTCGGTCTTGGCCTTGCGCAGGGTGTCGGCCTGCGCCTTGCCGCGGCCCTCGGCGACGGCCTCCGCGAGGTTGGCGAAGAGCACGGTCAGCCACAGCCAGGCGCTGATGGTCCAGCCGAACCAGTCGCTCGGGTCCTTGAAGGAGAACACCGTGGTCAGCACGGAGCCGATCCACACCACGAACATCACGGGGGACTTGACCATCACCCGCGGGTCGAGCTTGCGGAACGCGTCCGGCAGCGACTTGATCAGTGCCTTGGGTTCGAACAGGCCCGCTCCGACACGGCCCTCGGCGGGCTTGTGCCCGGTGGGGACGTCGCTGTGCGGCGCCCTGGTGGGTGTGGCTGTGGACATGGAGTCCTCTGGGTTCTCTGTCTTCTCTATACGGGTGGTCATCACGCCAGTCCTTCCGCGAGCGGACCCAGGGCGAGGGCCGGGAAGTACGTGAGACCGGTGATGATCAGGATCGCGCCCACCAGCAGGCCGGTGAACAGCGGCTTCTCGGTGCGCAGGGTGCCCGCGGTCACCGGGACGGGCTTCTGCTCGGCGAGCGAGCCGGCCAGCGCCAGAACGAAGATCATGGGCAGGAAGCGGCCCAGCAGCATCGCGAGTCCGGTCATGGTGTTGAACCAGTCGGTGTTCGCGTTCAGGCCCGCGAAGGCCGAGCCGTTGTTGTTCGACGCCGACGTGAAGGCGTACAGCACCTCGGAGAAGCCGTGCGCGCCCGAGTTGAGCATCGAGTTCGGCGGGGTCGGCAGCGCCATGGACGCCGCGGAGAAGACCAGCACCAGCGCCGGGGTGATCAGGATGTACGCGGCCGCCAGCTTCATCTCGCGGGCGCCGATCTTCTTGCCGAGGTACTCGGGCGTACGGCCGACCATCAGACCGGCGATGAACACCGCGATGACCGCCATGATCAGCATGCCGTAGAGGCCGGAGCCGGTACCACCGGGCGCGATCTCGCCCAGCATCATGCCCAGCATGGCGATACCGCCGCCGAGCCCGGTGAAGGAGGAGTGGAAGGAGTCCACCGCACCGGTCGACGTCAGCGTGGTCGAGGTCGCGAAGATCGACGAGGAGCCGACGCCGAAGCGGACCTCCTTGCCCTCCATCGCCCCGCCCGCGGCCTGCAGCGCCGGGCCGTGATGCGCGAACTCCGTCGCCATCATCAGGGCGACGAAACCGACCCAGATGACACCCATGGTCGCGAGGATCGCGTAGCCCTGCTTCACCGAGCCGACCATCACGCCGAAGGTGCGGGTCAGCGAGAACGGGATCACCAGGATCAGGAAGATCTCGAAGAGGTTGGTGAAGGGCGTCGGGTTCTCGAAGGGGTGGGCGCTGTTGGCGTTGAAGTAGCCGCCGCCGTTGGTGCCCAGCTCCTTGATGGCCTCCTGGGAGGCGACCGCGCCGCCGTTCCACTGCTGCGAGCCGCCCATGAACTGGCCGACCTCATGGATCCCGGAGAAGTTCTGGATCGCACCGCACGCGACCAGCACGACGGCGGCGATGGCCGCACCCGGCACCAGGATCCGCAGGGTGCCGCGCACCAGGTCGGACCAGAAGTTGCCCAGCTCACCGGTGCGCGAGCGGGCGAAGCCGCGCACCAGAGCCACGGCGACGGCGATGCCGACGGCCGCGGACAGGAAGTTCTGCACGGCCAGACCGGCGGTCTGCACGACGTGACCCATGGTCTGCTCGCCGTAGTACGACTGCCAGTTCGTGTTCGTCACGAACGAGACGGCCGTGTTGAACGACTGCGCCGGGTTCACCGAGTCGAAGCCCATCGAGCCGGGCAGAACACCCTGCAGCCGCTGCAGCAGGTAGAGGAACAGGACGCTTACGGCCGAGAAGGCGAGGACACCGCGCAGATACGCGGGCCAGGTCATCTCGGCGTCGGGGTTGGCGCCGATGGCCTTGTAGATCCACTTCTCGACACGCAGGTGCTTGGTCGAGGAGTAGACCCGGGCCATGTAGTTGCCAACGGGGACGTAGACGAGCGCCAGCGCGCCTATGAGTGCGAGGAGCTGGAGCACGCCGGCCAGTACGGGACCCATGTCAGCTCTCAGAACCTCTCCGGGAAGATCAGGGCGAGGACGAGATAGCCCAGCAGGGCGACGGCGACGACCAGGCCGACGATGTTCTCGACGGTCACAGCTTGGTCACCCCCTTGGCGACAAGAGCCACCAGCGCGAAACCCGCGATCACGGTGACGACGAAGGCCAGATCGGCCATCGCGAACTCCTGGAGTGAGGTTCGGTGAAACGGACGGTTCGAGGAAAGCGCCTCCGTGGCCGAATATGGCCACCCGTTGACGACCCTCTTACGGCCTCCCTCACGGCTTTGACGGGTCTCTTACGGACCCTGATCCGTACCGGTCGGTAAGCGGCCGTGACTGTCGGTGACCTGGGTCACATCAGCCGGAAGCGCAGTCGGCAGATCACCGCGTCCGTCTCCCGCCGCACGGCGTGCGCGACGACGGCGCCCCGCTGGTTCTGCAGCAGCCACTGCCACAGCCGCTCGGGCTCCGTCTCCGGGATCAGGACGGTGACCCGAGTGGCCGGCTCGGCGGCGGCCACTTCGCGGACGTACGCGGCGATGGGGCGACCCAGGCTGCGCCGCTCGCAGGACAGCCGCACCAGCGGCACTCCCGGGTCCCACTCGGCCCAGGCACGCTCCAGGGTGTGCAGCTGGGTGCGGTCCTCCGGGTCCGGGTAGCAGACGGTGACCGCGCGGACCTCGTCGCCCAGGGAGGCGGCGGCCGTCAGGGCCTCGGAGGTGAGCTGGGACAGGGTCGACACGGGGACGATCACCAGCGAGCGGTCGCGGTGCGGGACCTCGGGTATGCGGCCGAGTCCGAGTCGCTCGCCGATCCGGCCGTAGGCGCGGTGCACGGCGACGAAGGCGGCGACGAGCAGGGGCAGCGCGACCACGATCAGCCAGGCGCCCTCGGTGAACTTGCTCGCGGTGACGACGACGGTCGCGACGCCGGTGAGCAGTGCGCCGAAGCCGTTCAGCAGCACCTTGCCCCGCCAGCCCTTGCCGCGCTCCAGGCGCCAGTGCCGGACCATGCCCACCTGGGCGATGGTGAAGCCGACGAACACCCCGATGGCGAACAGCGGCACCAGGGTGTTGGTGTCGCCGCCCGAGAAGACCAGCAGGGCCGCGGAGACCAGGGCGAGGGCGAGCACACCGTGCCGGTGGACCTGGCGGTCGGCCTTCAGGGCGAAGACGTGCGGCAGGTAATTGTCGCGGGCGAGCAGCTTCAGCAGGACCGGCAGACCGCCGAAGGAGGTGTTCGCGGACAGCGCCAGCAGGATCATCGTGGCGAACTGGATGACGTAGAAGGCCCAGTTGTGGCCGAGCGAGGCATCCGCGAGCTGGGCGAGGACGGTGACGCCCTCGACCGGCTGGAGGTGGAAGCGGGAGATCAGCACCGACAGGCCGATCAGCATCAGGCCGAGCACCGCGCCGAGCGCGACCTCCGCGCGCTGGGCCCGCCGGGCCCGCGGGACGCGGAAGGAGGGAACGGCGTTGGCGATGGCCTCGACACCGGTCAGGGCACTGCACCCGGAGGCGAACGCCTTGAGCAGGAGCAGGGTGCCCACGGTGGTGGCGTTGTCCGAGACGACCGAGGCGTGCCCGGCCGCGGTGACCGTGCTCACGGGGTGGGAGCGGAAGAGGCCGACCACGATGAGGACGAAGATCGAGCCGACGAACACGACGGTCGGCACGATGAACGCCTTCGCCGACTCCACGATGCCCCGCAGGTTGACGCCCGTGATCAGCACCAGCACCGCCAGGCACAGCCACAGCCGGTCGTCGTAGAGGCCCGGGAAGGCGGAGGTCAGGGCGGCCACGCCCGCGGTGACCGCGACGGCGACGTTGAGGACGTAGTCCAGGATCAGCGAGGCCGCCGCCACCAGGCTGGTCCGCGCGCCCAGGTGCGTCCTGGCCACCGCGTAGGAGCCGCCGCCGTCCGGGAAGGCCACGATGACCTGCCGGTACGACGCCACCAGCACCACGAGGAGTCCGGCGATGGCCAGGGTGACCGGCAGGGTGAAGCCGAGGCCGTGCGCGCCCGCGGCGGCCAGCACCAGCACGATCGCCTCCGGGCCGTACGCCACCGACGCCATGGCGTCCAGCGACAGCGCGGCGAGGCCGGTGACGGCGGTGAGGCGGTGTCGTTCCCCGGTATCAGGCGGTTCTTCGTCGGCGGGGGCGGCGCCCGGCTGGAGGGTCAGGACGGACATGGGTGCGTGCTCCTTCTCCGTTCAGCCGCGCACCAGGTCCGAACGGTGCGCGGGTGCACCCAGGTTGTGTCCGTTCGCGGCCGGGTCCGACTGCTCCTTGCGGCTTCTTCGCGCCCAACCGTCCGACTTTGACGGGATCTTGGCGGGTGACATCGGGAATTACCCGATATCTGTCAAGATCGCATCAAAACGGTTCTGTCCGGCCGCTCGGCTCCCTACCGTCACCACCATGGAACAGGCAGCACACGACCGCCGCCGGCCCAAGGACGTGCGGGATTCCGTCCGTTGCGCCGGGGTCCTGCTCGCCCTGCTCGTGCTCGTCGACTTGGGCTCGGGCCGGTTGGCGCCCTGGCGTTTCGCGCTGTGGTGCGCCCTCGCCCTGCTGCTGTTCCTCGTGCTGTACCCCGCCCGGGTCTCGGCCGGCCAGGACTGGCTGGCCTCGCGGCGGCTGCTGCGCGAACGCCGGGTCCGCACGGACCTGCTGGTGTCCGTCCGCTTCCTGGACGGCGTCGCCCAGCGCCTCGTGCTGAAGGACGCGCTCGGCGGCCGGGTGGAGATCGATCCCGAAGTCCTCGTGAACAACCCGGAGTTGTGGCGCCGCCTGGACGAGGGCACGCGCAGGGCGGCCGACGAAGGCCTGCTGCTGTGCGGGGCGACCGCCCTGCGGAGCCTGGCTCGGCGCATCGACTCCGAGACGGCCCAGGCTGTGTTCAAGGCCTCCGGGCTCGACTGAGTCACCCGGCTGACTCAGGTGACCGGCCCCGAGGTGTCCAGCGCGGCCCCGGTCTGGTCGGCCAGGGTCACCGCGACCAGCCGCGCCTGGAGCGGCGGTACGGGCCCCGGGCCGGGGGTGAGCATGAACCGGCCGAGGTAGTGCCCGTTGCCGTACGCCCGCAGCTCGGTCTCGCCCTCGGGCCAGCCGGCGCCGTCCACGTCCCAGCTGCGCCGGCCCACCGTCACGGTGCCGTCCTTCTCCAGCCGCGGCGGGCGCCCGATGAGGGTGCCGTACTCGAAGCGGCAGGCGCACAGGCCCAGCAGCTCGGTCAGCTCCTGGCGCACGTGGCCGACCACGACGTCCGCGGAGTTGGCGGACTGGGTGAGGGCGGCCGTGCGGTGGATCCGGTCCAGATGGGCCGCGTCGGTCACGGCGACGACCTCCAGGCGGCGGGCACGGGCGGCGAGCTGGGAGACGATCAGACCGACGACGAGCAGCAGGACCGCCGTCTCCACGTCCCCGGACGCGGTGATGTCGAACGTCTCGTACGGCCGGGTCAAGAAGCTGTGTCCGATTGCGGCTGCGCCGCGGGCGAACCAAGCCGCCGCCGACACCGCCGCCACGACACCCGCCGCACGGCTGCCCAGCGCGGCCACCGCGACGACCACGACCACGAGGACCAGCGCGGCGTTCGTCCGCGACAGGTCCGCGCGCAGCGGCACCAGAGCGGCCGCCACCACGAGCGGGGCCACCACGCCCGCCGCGAGGGCGAGCCGGTCCCGCAGTGGCCACGCGGCCGGCCCCGGGCGTGCCCGGCCGGTGCGGTGCAGTCGGAATGTGCTGGTCTCGGTGCTCATCAGGCACCTCCTGCGCTCTGCGCACTCTGAGGGTGTGCGTGCTGTTGTGCGAAGGGCAGCGAAACGACCATGGTCAGGCCGCCGCCCGGGGTGTCCTCGGGGGTGAGGGTGCCGCTCATGGCCTCGGTCAGGCCGCGGGCGAGGGCCAGCCCGAGGCCGAGGCCGGTGGTGTTGTCGGTGTCGCCGAGCCGCTGGAACGGCTCGAAGAGGCGCTCCCGTCCGGCCTGGGGAAGCCCGGGCCCCCGGTCGACGACCCGCAGCTCCACCCGGCCCGCCAGCGCGCTGGCGGTGACCAGCACCTTCCGGCCGGGCGGGGTGTGCCGGGCGGCGTTGCCGGCGAGGTTGGCGATCACGCGCTCCAGCAGCGGCGGGTCGGCCAGCACCGCCGGGATCGCCTCGGTGTCCGCCACCTCGACGCCGGGGACGTCCGCCAGTGCCGTGGGCAGTACCTCCTCCAGGGAGGTCGCGCGCAGGTTCAGGGTGAGGGCGCCCGCGTCCAGGCGGCTGAGGTCGAGGAGGTTCTCCACCAGGCGGTTGAGCTTGGCCATGGACTCGTCGGCGGTGGCGAGGAGTTCCTCGCGGTCGGCGGCGGAGAACTCGACCTCGCTGCTGCGCAGGGAGGTGACGGCGGCCCAGCCCGCGGCGAGCGGGGTGCGCAGGTCGTGGCCGACGGCCCGCAGCAGCGCCGTACGCATCCGGTCGGCGGCCTTGACGGGCTCGACCTCGGCCGCCGCCTCGGCCAGCCGGGCCCGCTCGACCGCGGAGCCGACGTGCGCGGCGAACGCGGCCAGCACCCGCCGCTCGGAGGAGGACAGGGTCCGCCCGCGCAGCACCAGATGCTCCCCGGGACCGGCCGGTACGGCCGTCACATCCCCGGCGTCGGGCGGCTCGTCCACCAGCTCCGCCGACTCCATGCCGAAGGTCTCCCGGGTGCGCTCCAGCAGCGCCGGGATGGTCGCGCCGCCGCGCACGATGGTGCCGGCCAGGGACGACATGGTCTCGGCCTCGGCGGTGGCCCGCGCCGAGCGGCGGGACAGCCTGAGGGAGCGGTCGACGACTCCGGCCATCGTGGCCGCGACGACCATGAACACCGCGAGGGCGAGCAGCGCGTTCGGGTCGTTCAGCGTGAACTGTCCTATGGGCGGGATGAACCAGTAGTTGAGCAGCAGGGACGCCGTGATCGACGCGATCACCGCCGAGGTGACCCCGCCTATGCAGGCCACGCCCACCACGGCGAGCAGGAACAGCAGCGCCTCGCTCGTCAGGTTCAGCGTCCCGCGCACCTGGGCGAGGCCGATCGTCAGCAGCACCGGGAGCACGAGCCCGGCCACCGGTCCGGCGATCAGCCGCGCGGTGGACAGGGTGCGCCGCCGGGAGGGCAGCAGGGTGCCGCGTCCGGCGCGCTCGTGGGTGACGCGGTGGACGTCGATGTCGCCGGACAGCTCGGTGACGGTCTCGCCGGTGCCGGGTCCGGTGACGAACCGTTCCAGCCGTCCCCGGCGGCTGGTGCCGAGGACCAGCTGGGTGGCGTTCTCGGCGCGGGCGAACTCCACCAGCGTCGTCGCGATGTCGTCGCCGACCACCGAGTGGTAGCTGCCGCCCAGGTCCTCCACGAGCCGGCGCTGCCGGGCCAGCGAGGCGTGCGAGACGCCGGCGGCCAGGCCGTCGCTGCGGGCCACGTGCACGGCGAGCAGGTTGCCTCCGGCGATGGGGGTCCCCCCTGCTCGAACGAAGTTGAGAGCTTGGGGGAGGGCGGCGATCCGCGCGGCCCGCCGGATCAGCGTGTCCCCCTCGGGCCCGCCGGTGAGCGCGACGACCACCCGCTCGCGGGTCTCCCACACCCGGCCTATGCCGTGCTCGGTGCGGTACTCCTGCAGCGCCGCGTCGACCCGGTCGGCCACCCACAGCAGCGCCAGCTGGCGCAGCGCGGTCAGGTTGCCGGGCCGGAAGTAGTTGGCGAGGGCCGCGTCGATCTTCTCGGGCGCGTAGATGTTGCCGTGCGCCATGCGGCGGCGCAGCCCCTCCGGGGGCATGTCGACCAGTTCCACCTGCTGGGCCCGGCGGACGACGTCGTCGGGGACCGTCTCGCGCTGGGGCACGTGCGTGATCTTCTCGACCACGTCGTTCAGTGACTCCAGGTGCTGGATGTTCAGCGCGGTGATCACGTCGATGCCGGCCGCGAGGAGTTCCTGGATGTCCTGCCACCGCTTGGGGTTGCGGCCGCCGCCCGGGACGTTGCTGTGGGCGAACTCGTCCACGATCGCGACCTGCGGGCGCCGGGCGAGCACCGCGACCAGGTCCATCTCCTCGAACTCACCGCCCCGGTAGCCGCACCGGGCCCGCGGGACGACCTCCAGGCCGTCCAGCATGGCTTCCGTGCTCGGCCGCCCGTGGCACTCGGCGAACCCCACCACCACGTCCGCCCCGCGGGCGGCACGGCGCCGCCCCTCGTCGAGCATCCGGTAGGTCTTGCCGACCCCCGGGGCCGCCCCGAGGTAGACCTTCAGTCGTCCGGGCCGTACGTCACTCATCGCCGCCGACGCACTCCGCTCACTGGCTCAACTCCCTCGGGAGGGCGGATCACTGCTCCTAAGGAAGCGCTTCAGGGCTCCGGCGGGTGCCCGTGTTAGCGGTTCCTTGGCACCGGTCCCGGGGACCTTGACACTGTCTTGACATGCCGTGGCCGGATAGGGTGAAGGCGGTGTGCCGGGAAGTCTGGTCGGCCGGGAGCCAGGGTGGCTCCTGTGAAGGCCCAGGGGGACGGCATGCGCAGCGTCGGGACGGTTCTCGCACTGGTGGTACTGGCCACCGTCGTAGCGACCTTCGCGCGCCGTTGGCGCATCCCCGCGCCCTCCCTGCTCGTCGTCGCCGGCCTCGCAGTGGCTCTGCTGCCGGGCACTCCGCAGATCGAGATCAGCCCCGAGATCATCGGGCTCGTCGTGCTGCCGCCGCTGCTGTACGCGAGCGCCGAGGAGATGCCGTGGCGGGAGCTGCGGGCGGTGTGGAAGCCGGTCGGGATCCTCGCCATCGGCCTGGTCCTCGCCTCCGCCGCGGCCGTGGGCGCGGTGGCCGCCACGCTGACGCCGCTGTCCTGGCAGATGGCGCTGGTGCTGGGCGCGGTGCTGGCCAGTACCGACCCGGTGGCGGTGACCGCGCTCGGCCGCAGGCTCGCCCTGCCGCCGAGGGTGCAGGTCCTCGTCCAGGCGGAGAGCCTGTTCAACGACGCGACCTCCCTGGTGCTGGTCCGGGTGGCCGCGGGCATCGCGGTCGCGTCGGCGGCGGCGAACTGGGGCGAGGCGGGCGGCAAGTTCCTGCTGCTGGCCGGCGGCGGCACGGTGATCGGCGCCGCGGTGGCCGGGGTGGTGACCCTGATCCGGCGGCGCACCGAGGAACCGGTCCTGGAGACCGTGATAGCCCTGGTCACCCCGTACGCCGCGTATCTCCTGGCGGAGGCCGCGCACACCTCCGGGGTGACGTCGTGCGTGGTGGCCGGGGTGGTCCTGGGCGGCCGCGGCGACCGGCTCACCAACGCGCGCATCAGGCTCCAGCTGCACGCCGTGTACGGCACGGTCGTGTTCCTGCTGGAGAGCGTGGTCTTCTCGCTGATAGGGCTGGCGCTGCCCGCGCAGGTGCGGGCGCTGGCCGACGGCGACCGGGCCTGGCCGCTGTACGCCCTCGCCGTCGCCGCCACGCTGATCGCCGTACGCCTGGTGTGGCTCGCGCCGCTGTCGGCGGTGGTCCAGCGCAAGGGCGGCATCGGCCGCCTGAACTGGCGGGTGCCGGTGGTCCTGACCTGGGCGGGCACCCGGGGCGTGATGCCGCTGGCGGCGGCCCTGTCCATCCCCGAGATGACGAAGAGCGGCTCCCCACTCACGGACCGCCCCCTGGTCCTCGTCCTGACCACCTCGGTCGTGGTGGTCACCCTCGTCGTCCAGGGCTTCACCCTGGCCCCGGTCGTCCGGCGCTCCGGCATCGCCCTGGAGCCCGCCCACACCGAACGCGAGGAGGTCGAGGCACGCTCCCGCCTCGCCCACGCCGGACTCGCCCGGCTGGAGGAACTGGCCGAGCTGGAGGCCGTACCCGACGTGGTCCTCGACCGCCTGCGCCGCGGCCTCAACGCCCGCCTGGAGGATGCCCGCGACCGCCTCGCCGAGAGCAAGGGCACCGCGACGGCCACCGAATCCGCCGACCTGGTCTACCGCCAGCTCCGCCGCGACCTGATCACCGTGGAGACGGAGGAACTCCAGCGCCTCTACGACGGCCACCGCATCAGCGACACCACGCGCCGCCGGCTCCAGCGCTCACTGGACCTGGAGGAGGCGCGGCTGTCCGACGCGTGAGGGTCGTGGCGGGTCAGCGGAACTCCGCCAGCCTCGGCCGCAGTCCGAGCGCCGTGAGCGCCATCGACGCGAGCAGCAGACCGGCCGCCCACGGCAGGAGCGTGTCCACCGTCGAACGGCCGTCGCGCACCGACGAGTCGAAGTGGGCCCGGTTGATGTCCGTCAGCCTGTCCAGCGCAGCCATCCAGGCGCCGAAGTGGGCGTTGGACGTGCCGGGCTCCCAGCCCATGCAGAACTCGGTGGCCGCCCGCTCCTGCCCGGTCGCCACCAGAGAGCGGATCTTGCGGTCGTCGTGCTCGTAGACGACGTACGCCCGCACGGTCCGCTCCGCCGCGGCGCGTTCCCCGGGAAAGGTGATGTTGTCCAGCTCGCGCCGGAACTCGCCGGTGAAGCGCAGGTCGTGGTGGTCGGTCTCGTAGGCCTGCCAGGTGTTGGCCAGCTCGCCGTCGTAGGTGGCGAGGGTGGCGCCCCGGATGCCGTACAGCTTCTGGGACTTGGCGAGGAACGCCCGCTCGTACTGGTCCCGGCGCTGTGGGTCGAGCAGGTAGCGGCTCTCGTCGGCGTTGGCGTCGTAGGCGACGGCCCGGGCCCGGGAGAGCGCGACGACGGAGTCGAAGGCGTCGCGGCGGGCGGCGCGCAGGTTCGCGGACGACGAGGCGAGCAGCTGCGCGCCGAGGACGACCGCGAGCAGGGCGCACACGGTGGCGGCGAGGACGCCGGGGTTCAGGATCCGGTGGAAGCGGCGGGCCAGGTACCACTGCAGGAGGCCGAGCACGGCGAGGAGGAGGACGCCGAGCACGACGACGGCGGCGAGCCGGCCGGCGAGGGCGGAGCGGGCGGCGCCGTACTCGCCGTCGAAGGCACGGTCGTTGGAGGAGACCAGCGTGCGGGACTCGGGGAGCAGCCTGCTCTGCAGCAGGTCCGTCGCCCGGCGGTAGTCCACCAGGGCGGACGCCTTGCCGCCGGCGTGCCCGTCGTTCTCCAGGGCGCGGCCGATCAGCTCCTGGTACTCGGCGAAGTCGTCGGTCAGGTTCTCCACGGTCTTCTCGTCGGACCGGTCCCCCTGTGCCGCGACGGCGAGTGTCCGCAGGTCGTGCCCGATCTCGCGCCGGGCGTCGCCGTAGAAGCCGACCGCCTTCTCGTACGGCGTCCGCAGGCGGCCCTTGCCCGCGTCGCCGCTGGACAGCAGCATGTTGGCGGCCTGGGCGTCCATGTCGTTGAGGGCGAGGTTGAGGTCGGCGGCGCTGGTGGTGCGCGGCGCGTCGCGTCCGGCCACGCTGTCCCAGGTGCCGTTCGCGGCCAGCCCGGCGACGGTCAGCAGTACGGCCACGGCGGCGGCGAGCAGGAGCGTGGCCGCGCGCAGAAGACGCAGCCGTGCGGGCACGGTGGCCCAAAAACGGCGGCGCAGAGCGGCCCGCGCGGCCACGACCTGCTGCTGGGGGCGCGGCCCCCGACCCGGATCGCCCGTCCGTGAACCCCCTCGTCTCCGCGGTCCGGGGCTGCCCCCTGACGGGTCCCGTCCTGACGGAGTGCCCCCCTCGGTCCGAGGACCTTGCGCTGTTTCGGCCGTGAGAGTCACGGTCCCTCCAACATCACGCCACGGACGGTCGCCCGTCCCCCGTTGCCGATCAGTCTGCGACCGGATCCGGCCATGGATGGCTGACGTTGACGCGTTCCTGATGGCTACTCAGCCCGGTTTGACGGCACTTTGACGGCGGCTCCGGGATCGGCAAGCAACTCCTCATCACCCGAGACGTGTTGACGACGTTCTCCATCACGAACGACGTCGCGAAGTACTTCGCGACCATCCCGGCGATGTTCGCGGGCTCGTACCCCGGCCTGGAGTACCTGAACGTCATGAGCCTGCCTGCTGCGCCGCAACCTGCTCGTGTAGGGGCTCGGCGGACTCGTGCTGCCCTTCGTGGGCATCAAGCTGATCGACCTGCTCGTGTCGGGGGTGCCCGGCCTTGGCTGAAGCCCGTCAGGCGCCCCGTCAAGGACGCGTATGCGCACGTCAGAGCCCCGTCAGAGAAGGGCGTTCCGTCTTGCCCGGCGGATGCAGGACGGCTTCCATGAAGCCTGTGAACAGCGCCTGGCTTCTCGTCGACCGGCCGCCGAGTCCCGCTCGGCCGTCGCGTCGTCAGCCGCGCTGAACGGAAGCGCCCGCGTCCCGCCGACGCGCGTCCGCCGACGCCGCTTTCCGTGACCCGAGGGGCGCCGTGATCGGCTCCGGCGCCCCTCGCTCCTCCTTCTCCACCGCACGCCCACCACCCCTCACCGGGCCGTGCCGGCGTGCCCGCAACCCCGGATGGGACATGTCCGACTCCGCCCTTTCCTCTCACACCGTCCTGGTCACCGGCGCCACCTCCGGCATCGGCTACGCAACCGCCCGCCGCCTCGCCGAGCGCGGCGCCACCGTGCTGCTGCACGGCCGCACCGCCGAGGAGGCGCGGGCTGCGGCCAACCGTCTCATCGCCACGGCAGGAGTCCACGCAACCCAACTGCACGCGTACGGCGCCGACTTCACCCACCTCGAAGAGGTGGAGACCCTCGCCGGCACAATCGTCTCCGCCCACCCGCACCTGGACGTCCTGGTCAACAACGCGGGCATGGCGGCACCCGAGCGGCACACCGTCACCGCCGACGGCAACGAGATCGCCTTCCAGGTCAACTTCCTCGCCCACTACCTGCTCACGTGCCTGCTGGAGCCGACCCTGACGTTGGGGTATCCCCTGCTCGAGCGAAGTCGAGAGCTTGGGGAAGGCCCGGGCGGCCGGGTCGTGAACGTCTCCTCCTCCCTGCACCGCACGGCCTCCATCCAGTGGGCCGACCCCAACCGCGCCCGCCGCTACTCCCGCCTCGCCGCGTACGCCCAGTCCCAGCTCGCCCTCACGGTCTTCGCGGCCGACCCGCGCGTCACCGCCGTGTCCGTCCACCCGGGCGTCTGCGACACCGCCCTGCTCCCCCTCTACGCCCACGAGGGCGTCTCCCCCACCGAGGGCGCCACGCACGTGGTCCGGCTGTGCGACCCGGCCGTCGAGATCGTCAACGGCGCCTACTACGACCGCGACGAGCGCGTCGACCCCGCCCCGGCCGCGACCGAGGACCGCACCGTCAGGCGCCTCGGCAAACTGGCGGACCTGCTGGTCGGCCGCACCGCTTGAAGAACCCTTCCAGAAGCAGGTGTTGACGTACGTGTCGAAGCGCGCCCGCAAGAAGAAGGCCAACCACGGCTCCAAAGCCGGCCAGAGCTGAACGAGCCCAGCACCGGGGCGAACGGACCACCACCGTCCGCCCCGCCTCACATCCGCAGCCGGTACGGCAGCATGCACAACCACCACGTCAGTGCGGGCCCGCGAAACGGGTCACCCCAATCGGCGAACACAGACAAACGCGTTCGCCTTCACCCGGCTCCGCCTAGCAAGCCGCAGCGGCACTCCGCGCCCGGGAAGCCGGATGCCGCGACGCTCCGCGCCGATGTCACGGGATGCGATTCCTCCCCGGCGTGAGAGCCTCCTCACAAGAGACCAGGTAAATGTGTGCAGGAGTGCCACAAGGGCCGCACACGGTCTTCCGAAAGCCTCGTTAGCGTTGCCGCTCGATCCCACGTGCGAACGCGTCGAATCGGAAAGACCTCACATGGACTACTGCTCCTCGTGCCGTCGGCATCTGAACGGCGCCCTGGTGTGTCCCGGCTGCGGCGCGTACGCCCCGGACATAGCCCCGCACACGCCGCCGGCCGTCCCCGCGGCGCGAGCGGCCGCCCCGTCCGCCACCCCCTCCGCCGCCTGGTACGACGACGATCTCGCTGTCCAGCCCACGCCGTCCGCGAGGGACGAGGCCGCGTCCGACGACGTGGAGGACGCGCCCGCCGCCTCGCAGGGACGGGCCGCCCGGCGCCGCCAGCTGGCCCGGTGGAAGAAGAACAAGCGCCGGGCCGCGGTCGCGTCGGCCGTCGCGCTCGTCGGCGGCGGGCTCACCCTGGCCTCGATGGACCGCCAGTCCCCCGACCGGGCCCAGGCGGCCTCGGCCCCGGACAACCGGCCCATGGGCGCCACCGACGGGGAGACCGACGCCGGCACGCCTCCGGTGTCGGCACCCCCCGGCCACCACCGGTCCCCGCGCACCACGACCCCGGCCCACACCCAGCAGCCCGCGGCCGCCGCCCCGCACCGGCAGACCGCCGCCACCGCACCCCGGACCACCGTGGTGAACACCCACCCGGACGCCGCCGCCGCTCCGGTCCCGGCGCAGACGCCGGCCGCACACCGGCAGACCACCGCCCCGGCCTCCGACGGCAGCAGCACCGGCACCGGCACGGTTGCCCAGCAGCCGTCCACCCCCGCTCCCGCGCCCTCGACCAGCAGCGGCACGGACTCGGGCACGTCCCAAACGAGCCCCTCCCCGGCCGCGACCTCCCCGTCCCAGCTCTGCCTGCTCGTGGTGTGCCTGGGCTGACCGCCCGGTCCGTCAGTTGTTCCAGGTCTCGTCGTACGGATCCTGCGGCGTCGGCACCGGCTTCGCCGAGGTGACCGACAGGTACGGGATCGGGCCGTTGTTGACGGGGTCGTGGGTCAGCTTGGCGGTGTAGGTGCCCGTGACCTCCAGCCAGGCGTCCGGTTGCAGGACCGGGGGCAGCTTTCCGGTGAGGGCGATCTTCACCGGCTGGGCGTCCGCCGCGCAGCAGTTGAGGGCCATGCGGACGAGGTAGGGCGCACCGCTGTGGTCCAGGGCCAGGAAGCCGGTGACGCGGACCGGGCGGCCGTGCAGGGAGCGGCCGTGGCCGTAGGCGGCGCGGGACGCGTAGTCGACCACGCTGAGCGGGACCGGATCACCGGCGGGCAACTTGCCGTAGCCGTACGGCTGTTGCAGTGCGGTGCCGGTGCGCAGGGCGCTGTAGGAGCCCAGGGCCGGCGGTGCGACGAGGATGAGGGAGAGCAGGGGGAGCACGAGGAGCCAGGAGATACGGGGCTCCGGGTGCGCATGGCCGGCGTGGGCGGTGGCCTTCGCCGCCTTGTTCCGCTTGCGCTCGTACCACGCCGTCGCCAGGGCCGCCGCGATCAGGACCACGCCGGAGGCGAGCAGCATCGGTTGCAGGCCCGCCTTGACGTAGCGCAGGTAGAGGTCGGTGGCGCCCGCGTGCAGAAGGGCGGCGCCCAGCAGGAACATCACTGCGGCCTGGGCCTGGCGGTTCACAGGAGCACCGTCCCGGTCACCACGGCGCCCGCGACCGCCAGTGCGAACGTGGCGGGGGCGAAGCGCAGTGCGAAGGCGCGGCCGAAGGTGCCCGCCTGCATCGCGAAGAGCTTGAGGTCGATCATCGGGCCCACCACCAGGAACACCAGCTTGGCCGTCAGGGAGAACTGGGTGAGGGAGGCCGCGACGAACGCGTCCGCCTCCGAGCAGATCGACAGCAGTACGGCCAGTACGGCGAGGGCGAGGACGGAGACCAGGGGGTTGTCGGCCGCCGTGCGCAGCCAGGTCGCCGGGGTCGCCGCCTTCAGCGTGGCCGCGGCCATCGCGCCCAGGACCAGGAAGCCGCCCGCGTGCACGGTGTCGTGCCGGACGGAGTTCCAGAACGTCTCGCCCCTGGTCGCGCCCTCGTGCGCGCCGTGGGCCGGCGGGCGCAGCCAGTCCGTGCGGCCCAGCCGCTGCCACAGCCAGCCCATCGCGCAGGCCACCAGGAGGCTGGCGAGGAACCGGGCCAGGACCATCTCCGGGTTGCGCGGGAAGGCTACGGCCGTGGCGGTCAGGACGATCGGGTTGATCGCGGGGGCCGAGAGGAGGAAGGCCAGGGCCGCCGCGGGGGTCACGCCCCGGCGGACCAGCGCGCCCGCCACCGGCACCGAGGCGCACTCGCAGCCCGGCAGCACCGCGCCCGCCATCCCGGCGACCGGTACGGCCAGGGCGGGCCGGCTCGGCAGGGCGCGGGCGAAGAAGGACGGGGGCACGAAGACCGCGATCGCCGCCGAGAGGAGAACCCCGAGGACGAGGAAGGGCAGCGCCTGGACCGTCACGGCCACGAACACCGTCATCCAGCTCTGCATCAGCGGGGTGCCGAGGACCCCGCGGATCGGGGACTGGGCGAGCACCGCCAGCAGCAGGGTCATGGTGAGGATCAGCGGGGAGCTGAGGCGCCGGCTCTCCTGTCCGTCCTGACCTGCGTGGCCCTCCCGGCCTGCTTGTCCCGGCCGTTCGCCCGGTCCGTCGTCGGACGGGCGCGCCGGGTCGCGTTCGGCGGCGCCGGGCGGGGCGTCTTCGGTGATGGCCACGGGCGAGTACCTCCGGCTGTGCGCTGCCTCTCCCTCCCCATCAATACGCGAGGGCGGGCACGGGTGTTCACTTGGTTGCTGGAACCACCTGTCTCCTTGGAGCAGTCTTTTCCCTCGTGGCGAGCGTTCCGTATCAAGGTGGGTCCGGCGCCCCGGCGGCGCACATGGTGGTCTGCGGTGACGACGGGCTCGCGCACCGGCTGGCGGCCGAGTTGCGCGGAGTCCACGGCGAGCAGGTCACCCTCGTGGTGCCGCCGAGCGAGCGCACGGCACGGCCCCCGGTGGTGGGGCGGGCCCGGGCCGCCTCGGCCGCGTTGCTCGACCGGGTGGTCAGCGCCGCCGTCGGACTGGGCGGTGGCAACGGCGGCAACGGGACGACGGGGAGCGGTGGCAACGGCGGTAACGGCGGCAGTGCCCACCGGGCCGACGGCGAGCGGGTGTTGGAGGCCTTCGAGCTGACGGAGGCGGTGCTCGCCGAGGCCGGTGTGGAACGGGCCGCCGCGCTGGCGCTCGTCCATGACGACGACGAGACCAACATCCGGGCCGCGCTGACCGCCCGTCGGCTCAACCCGCGCCTGCGGCTCGTCCTGCGGCTGTACAACCGTCGGCTGGGCCAGCACATCGAGGAACTCCTCGACCAGGCGGCCGCGTTGGCGTCCGGCGCGACGGCGGCCGATGGTGCGGAGGCGTCCACGACCGTGCTGTCCGACGCCGACACCGCCGCGCCCGCGCTGGCCGCGGCCGCCGTCGCCGGCACGACCAAGGTCGTACAGACCGAGAGTCTGCTGCTGCGGGCCGTGGAGCGGGCGCCGTCCGGGGACGGGCAGATCGCCGCTCCGGGGCTGTGCACCCTGGCCCTGCTCTCGGCGCCCGGCAGGGATCCGGCCGGGGCGGACGGGTCCGACGGCGGCAGGGAGCAGGAACCCGTGCTGCTGCCGGACGACGAGGAGGTGCGGCAGGCCGCCGGGCGGGCCGCCGTGGTGCTGGAGCAGGTGTCCTCCTTCGGCGGTCCCGAGGCGGCCGCGGCGGGGCGCGGGATGGGGGTCGTACCGCCGCTCGCCTCCCTCTTCTCGCGGCGGCTGCGGTGGTCGCTGGCGGGGCTCGTGGGGTGTGTGGTCGCGCTCGCCGTCGCGCTGTGGGTGGTCACCGGGATCCATCCGCTGGGGGCCTTCTACCTGACGCTGCTGGACCTGTTCGCGATCGACGATCCGGCGCTCGGGGCGTCCCTCGGGCGGCAGATCCTCCAACTCCTCTCCGGGCTGGTCGGGTTGCTGTTGCTGCCGGTGCTGCTGGCGGCGGTGCTCGAGGCGCTGGGCACCTTCCGGACGGCGTCCGCGCTGCGCAAGCCGCCCCGCGGGCTCGGCGGGCATGTGGTGCTGCTGGGCCTCGGGAAGATCGGTACACGGGTGCTGACCCGGCTGCGGGAGCTGCACATTCCCGTGGTGTGCGTGGAGTCCGACCCGGAGGCGCGGGGGCTCGCGACCGCGCGGCGGCTGCGGGTGCCGGTGGTGCTGGGCGATGTCACCCAGGAGGGGGTGCTGGAGGCCGCGAAGATCCACCGGGCGCACGCACTGCTCTCGGTGACCAGCGCGGACACGACGAATCTGGAGGCCGTGCTGTACGCGCGGTCGGTGCGGCCGGATCTGCGGGTGGTGCTGCGGCTGTACGACGACGACTTCGCGACCGCGGTGTACCGGACCCTGCGGGCCGCGCATCCGCAGGCGTCCACGCGCAGCCGGAGCGTGTCGCATCTGGCCGCCCCCGCGTTCGCCGGGGCGATGCTGGGGCGGCAGGTGCTGGGGGCGATTCCGGTGGAGCGGCGGGTGCTGCTGCTCGCCGCGGTCGAGGTGGCCGGGCATCCGGAGCTGGAGGGGCACAGCATGGCCGAGGCGTTCCGGGCGGGGGCGTTCCGGGTGCTGGCGCTGGAGGGCCGCGCCGACGTTCCCGGCGACTACGTGCTCCGCAAGGGGGACCGGGTCGTCGTTGCCGCTACTCGCCGGGGGCTGGCCGAGCTGGGCTGACCCACCCAGGGGGCTCCGCCCCCTGGACCCCCGCTTCCTACCCGCCCACCCGTCTCGGTCGGCTGGAAAGCGCCCCGACCCGCCCCGGCTCGGGGCGGGTGGGAAAGCGCGGCTCGGCCGGTCAAAAGGTCGGCTCACATCCCACCCAAGTGCCTCCCCGCGAACTCCATCTCCAGTCTCAGCTGCTTGATCCGCTCGTCCACCACCAGTGAGCCGTGCCCGGCGTCGTAGCGGTACACCTCGTGGACCGCGCCGCGGGCCTCCAGGCGCTTGACGTAGTTGTCGATCTGGCGGATCGGGCAGCGGGGGTCGTTGACGCCCGCGGAGATGTAGACCGGGGCCTTGACCTGGTCGACGTAGGTCAGCGGGGAGGACGCCTCGAAGCGCTCCGGGACCTCCTCGGGGGTGCCGCCCAGCAGGGTGCGGTCCATGGCCTTCAGGGACTCCATCTCGTCGTGGTACGCGGTGACGTAGTCCGCGACCGGCACGACCGCGATGCCCACCGCCCACGCCTCCGGCTGGGTGCCGACGCCGAGGAGGGTGAGGTAGCCGCCCCAGGAGCCGCCGGTGAGGACCATGCGCTCGGGGTCGGCGAGGCCGGAGCCGATCGCCCACTCGCGAACGGCGGCCACGTCCTCCAGCTCGATCAGGCCGACCCGGTGCTTCAGGGCGTCCGTCCAGGCGCGGCCGTATCCCGTGGAGCCGCGGTAGTTGATGCGGATCACCGCGTAGCCCCGGTCCACCCAGGCGGCCGGGCCGGCGGCGAAGGAGTCGCTGTCGTGCCAGGTCGGGCCGCCGTGCAGGTCGACGATCGTGGGGAGGGGGCCGGTTGTGCCTGCGGGCTTCTGGATCAGGGCGTGGATGCGGCCGCCGGGGCCCTCCACCCACGCGTCCTCGACCGGCACGGACGGCGGGCACGTCATGCCGGGCGGGTCCAGGACGACCTCGCCGGTGGTGGAGCGGACCGCGGGCGGCTCGGCGGCCGACGACCACAGGTACTCCACGCTGCCGTCGGGGCGGGCGGTCGCCCCGGAGACGGTGCCGGGCGGGGTGGGGATGCGGGTCAGCTCGCGCGCCGCCGGGTCGTAGCGGAACAGCTCGCTGCGGGCCTCGAAGCTGTGGGCGATGAGCAGGGCGCTGCCGTCCGGGTACCACTCGGCGGCGACGTCGCCGGGCAGGTCGAGGGCGAGGTCGCTCTCCTCGCCCGTCGCCACGTTCCACACCAGCGGTTCCCAGCGGCCCCGGCGCTGGTGGCCGATGAGGAGGCGGGTGTCGCCGTCCACGGGTGCGAAGCCGAGGATCTCCAGGCCCAGCTCCTCGCTGCCGCCCTTGGTGTCGTCCAGCTCGGCGACCGTCGTGCCGTCCGGGCGCAGCACACGGAGGGCCGCGTGCATGGCGTCGCCGTGCTCGGTGTGCTCGATCGCGATCAGGGAGCCGTCGTAGGAGAGGTCGCCGACGCCCGCCGACTCGCGGTGCCGGTAGATCTCGACCGGGTCCTCGCCCTCGCGCGCGAGGTGGATGGTCGTGCCGTCCTCGTCCGTCGAGCGGCCGACCACCGCCGTGCGCCCGTCACGGGCGAGGCCCAGGCCGGCCGGGTAGGAGGGCTCCAGGCCGGGCACGGCGGTCTCGTCCGCCCCGCCCGCGAAGGGCTGGCGGCGCCAGATGCCGAACTCGTCGCCGTCCTTGTCGTCGAACCACCAGATCCACGTGCCGTCCGGGGAGAGCACGCCGTCCGTCGTGCCGTTCGGCCGGTCCGTCGCCTGCCGCTGCTCGCCCGTCGCCCGGTCCCAGGCGTACAGCTCGTACGTGCCCGTCGCGTTCGACACGAACAGGGAGCGGTCCGGCGCGTCCTCCGCCCAGTCGGGCAGCGAGACCCGCGGCGCCCTGAAGCGCTTCTCCCAGTCCGGCATGTCCGGTGTGTCCGGCGTCCTGCTCTCACTCATGGCCCCAGTCATGCGCCCATATTGCCTGGCCCCACCCACAATGCGCTGGCCGGTGTACCCAGCCTGTGGATAACTTCCCGACCGCGCCCACCGCCTCCGCACCTCGCGCCCACCCACTGCGCACACACGTCTGAGCCGAACCCCCCGCCCGAGCACCCGGAACGGCGCCGTACCGTTGAGGGCGTGTACCGGTTTCTGCTGACACCCCGCTGGTGGGGCATCAACGTCTTCGTGCTGCTCGCCATCCCGTTCTGCGTCTTCATGGGGTCGTGGCAGCTGAGCCGGTTCGAGGGGCGGGTGCAGGACCACCGCGCCGCGACCGAGCAGGCCGCCTCCGGCAGACACGAGGCGGCCCGTCCGCTGGCCGAGATGCTGCCCGTCGACAAGAGCACCTCGGGACGCCGGGCCACCGCGAGCGGCCGGTACGGCAGGCAGCTGCTCGTGCCGGGCCGGGAGCTGGACGGCAAGCAGGGCTTCTACGTCCTGACGCTGCTGCGCACCGACTCCGGCAGGGCGCTGCCCGTGGTACGGGGCTGGCTGCCCGGCAAGGCGGATCCGGCGAAGGCCCCCGCCGCGCCGGCCGGTGAGGTCAGCGTCACCGGCGCGCTGCAGGCCTCCGAGACCCCGGGGGACAACGGAGTCGGTGCCCAGGGCGGGCTGCCCGCCGGGCAGACGGCGGCGATCAGCGCGGCCTCGCTGGTGAACCTGGTGCCGGACAAGCTCTACGACGCCTGGGTCACGCTCGACAAGGCCGACGCGGGGATGAAGGCCGTGCCCGCGACCGCGCCGGCCGGCACCGGTCTCGACCTGAAGGCGTTCCAGAACCTCGGCTACACCGGGGAGTGGTTCGTCTTCGCGGGCTTCGTGGTCTTCATGTGGTTCCGGCTGCTGCGCCGCGAGGTGGAGTTCCAGCGGGACGCGGCGCTCGGCCTGGTGCCGCAGGAACAGGAGGAGCAGGACGGGCAGGAAGGGCAGGAGGACACCTCCGCCCCGGCCGCCACGGTCTGACCACGGCCCCCGGCCACGGCCTCGGACCACGCGGCTCCTGACCACGCGGTTCCTGACTACGCCCCCGCGAGCACCTCGGTGTAGTACACCGTCCCGGCGCACGCGTTCGGCACGGTCGCCGAGATGGTGGGCGAGCCCACCTGCGCGGTGTGGGTGACCAGGACGCTGCCGTCGGCCGTCGCGCCGTCCTCGGTGACGAGCTGGGTGGTGGTGCCGGAGGACGTGGTGCCGGTGTCCGTGCTCCCGGTGGCGCCGGCGTCCTGGGAGGGCGTCGGGTCGGGCGAGGGACCGCCGGTGTCCGAGCCGCCGGTGGTGGGGGTGCCACCGGTGGCGGGGCAGGCCTCGGAGGGCACGAAGGCGAACTTCTCCTCGTAGGCCGCACCCGGCTGCAGGACAAGACCCGCGACCTCCAGGGAGGGGTCGGGCAGGGAGGCCGCCGCGTCCCCGGCCACATGCCGGGCGCTGAGGACCTTGGCGGGATCCGCGGCCCCCTGCGCCGAGGCGCCGATCGTGCCCGGGCCGCCGACGGTGCAGCCGGCGGTGGAGATGTTGGTGACGCGGAAGGTGCCGTAGACGACACCCGCGGAGTCGGGGGCGTCGACGGTCTGGGTGGCGGAGCCGAGCTGGGCCGCCGTGCACACCGGGGTGCCCGCGGCGAGGGTGGCCGACGGGTTGGCGCCGGTGGACGAGCCGGTGCCGTTGCCGCCGGTCTTGCTCGGCTCACCGCCCTTGGTGCCGTCCTTGCCGTGCCCGGGGGTCTTGCCGGGGGAGCCGCCGACGCTGCTGGAGCCGCCGTCCGGGCCCTTGCCCTGGGTGGCGCCGCCCTGGGCCTGGGAACTCTGCCCGGCCATGGCGGTGTTGGGGTCGGTGCCGGCGGAGTTCGAGACGTGGATCAGCGCGGGGACCGCTGTGCCCACGAACAGGGCGGCGGCCGCCATGCCGACGGCGGCCTGGCGCTTGCGGGCCCGTCGGGCGGGCACCGCCTTGCGCAGATGGTCCAGCGTGCCGGTGCGCGGTTCCAGGTCGTCGACCGCGGAGTGCAGCAGTCGGCGCAGGTCCAGCTCGTCCGAGCCGAGCCCGTCCGGGCCCGGGCCTAGCCCCTCGGGGCCCTTTTCATCGGGGCCGTGGTTCACAGTTCCGTTCCCAGCGTGCGATTGCGTGTGCTCTTGTTCGTGCTGCTTCGTCGGCTCGTGCCGAGCGTAGGGCTCATGGCGTCCCTCGGAGTGGCCTTCACTGGAAGGGCCTTCATGGGAATCGCCCCCTTCGGCGTGCTCGCTCATGCCGGTGCCTCCATGGCTACCCGCAGCGCGGCGATGCCCCGCGAGCCGTACGCCTTCACCGAGCCCAGCGAGATGCCGAGCGTCTCGGCGACCTGGGCCTCCGTCATGTCCGCGAAGTAGCGCAGGACGAGGACCTCGCGCTGGCGGCGCTGCAGGCCCTTCATCGCCTTGATGAGGTCGCGCCGCTCCAGCGAGTCGTAGGCGCCCTCCTCCGCGCTCGCCATGTCCGGCATCGGCTTGGAGAGGAGCTTCAGGCCGAGGATGCGCCGGCGCAGGGCGGAGCGGGACAGGTTGACGACCGTCTGCCGCAGGTAGGCCAGGGTCTTCTCGGGGTCGCGGACGCGCTTGCGGGCCGAGTGGACGCGGATGAAGGCCTCCTGCACGACGTCCTCGCAGGAGGCGGTGTCGTCGAGGAGGAGCGCGGCGAGGCCCAGCAGGGAGCGGTAGTGCGCCCGGTAGGTCTCGGTGAGGTGGTCGACGGTCGTGCCGGCGACCGCGGTGTCCGCGGTGGCGGTGGCGGCCGCCGTGTCGTCGGAGCCGTCACGCTGACTGGGTATGCGGGCGGGCCGCGCTGCGGGCATGGGCGCGATCACCGGCATGCCGCCGGGAATGCGCGGCCGGAGCGCCGCGCGGGGCGGCCGGAGCGCGGCGGTGCCGCGGGCCGCACTGAGTTCGAGTACCTCTGCCACGCCAGTTGGACACGTCTCCCCCCGCCAGGGTTGTACGTGCCGGGCGTCACATGTCCGACAACCGATGGTGTCCCAAGTGCCGTCATGCGTCCCGCTCTTCCCCTATATCCCATTTGAACGGGCGTCCCCACGCCCCGATCACGGCGTCCCCACGCCAGGATCCTCACGTCCCACGCCCCGCAAAGGTGACCGCAAAGACGCTCCCCGCCCTTCGCATGGTTGCGAGGAGCGGGGAGGAGAATCCTCTGTCGCCGGGGAGCGCGGTTCAAGCTTTTTTGACCATGCTCCCGGCCACATTTCTTAACTGGATCCTACAAACGTCTTATCCGCGGGTGGATGCCTCTCCCCGGAATTCCGCGGCGACCAGCTCGGCGATCTGCGCGGTGTTGAGCGCGGCGCCCTTGCGCAGGTTGTCGCCGCAGACGAAGAGTTCGAGCGCGGTCGGGTCGTCGAGGGCCCGGCGCACCCGCCCGACCCAGGTCGGGTCGGTGCCCACCACGTCGGCGGGGGTGGGGAACTCACCGGCGGCGGGGTCGTCGTAGAGCACGACACCGGGCGCGGTGGCGAGGATCTCGCGGGCGCCGTCGACGGTCACCTCGCCCTGGAAGCGGGCGTGGACGGTGAGCGAGTGCGTGGTGATCACCGGCACCCGGACACAGGTCACGGCGACCGGCAGCTGCGGCAGTCCGAGGATCTTGCGGGACTCGTCCCGCACCTTCATCTCCTCCGACGACCAGCCGTCCTCCCTGAGCGATCCGGCCCACGGGACGACGTTCAGCGCGACCGGCTCCGGGAAGGGCCCGGTGTCGTCCCCGACGGCCCGCCGTACGTCGCCGGGCTTGGTCCCCAGCTCGGTCCCGGCGACCAGGGACAGCTGGGCCCGCAGCGTCTCGACCCCGGCCCGGCCCGCCCCGCTCACCGCCTGGTACGACGACACCACCAGCTCGCGCAGCCCGAACTCGGCGTGCAGCGCGCCCAGGGCGACGATCATCGACAGGGTCGTGCAGTTGGGGTTGGCGACGATCCCGCGCGGCCTGTTTCGCACCGCGTGCGGATTGACCTCCGGGACGACGAGGGGCACGTCCGGGTCCATCCGGAAGGCGCCCGAGTTGTCGACGACGACCGCACCGCGCGCGGCGGCGATCGGCGCCCACTCGGCGGAGACCTCGTCGGGCACGTCGAACATGGCGATGTCGACCCCGTCGAAGGCGTCCTCCGTGAGGGCCACCACCTCGACCTCCTCCCCGCGCACGGCCAGCTTGCGGCCGGCCGAGCGCCGGGAGGCGATCAGACGGATCTCGCCCCAGACGTCCGCGCGCTGGGACAGGATCTGGAGCATGACCGCGCCGACGGCTCCGGTCGCACCCACGACCGCGAGCGTCGGCTTCCCGGTCGGCGCCATTACCGGCCCGTGCCTCCGTAGACGACGGCCTCGTCGGTGTCGGAGTCGAGGCCGAAGGCGGTGTGCACGGCGCACACGGCCTCCTGCACGTCGTCGGCACGGGTGACGACCGAGATGCGGATCTCCGACGTCGAGATCAGCTCGATGTTCACGCCCGCGTTGCTCAGCGCCTCGAAGAAGGAGGCCGTGACGCCCGGGTTGGTCTTCATACCGGCGCCGACGAGGGAGATCTTGCCGATCTGGTCGTCGTAGCGCAGCGAGTCGAAGCCGATGCCCGCGCGGTTCTTCTCCAGCGCGTCGATGGCCTTGCGGCCCTCGGTCTTCGGCAGCGTGAAGGAGATGTCGGTCAGGCCCGTGGAGGCCGCCGACACGTTCTGCACGACCATGTCGATGTTGATCTCGGCATCGGCGATGGTCCGGAAGATCGCGGCAGCCTCACCCGGCTTGTCCGGCACGCCGACGACCGTGATCTTGGCCTCGGAGGTGTCGTGCGCGACACCGGAGATGATGGCCTGCTCCACCTTCTTGTCCCCAATCGGCTCACTGCTGACCCACGTGCCCTGCAGCCCGCTGAAGCTGGACCGGACATGGATCGGGATGTTGTATCGGCGGGCGTACTCCACACAGCGGTGGAGCAGCACCTTGGAGCCGGAGGCGGCGAGCTCCAGCATGTCCTCGAAGGAGATCCAGTCGATCTTCTTCGCCTTCTTCACCACACGCGGGTCGGCGGTGAACACGCCGTCGACGTCGGTGTAGATCTCGCAGACCTCGGCGTCGAGCGCGGCGGCCAGCGCCACGGCCGTGGTGTCGGACCCACCGCGGCCCAGCGTGGTGATGTCCTTCTTGTCCTGGCTGACGCCCTGGAACCCGGCGACGATCGCGATGTTGCCCTTGTTCAGGGAGTCCCGGATACGGCCGGGCGTGACGTCGATGATCCGGGCTTTGTTGTGGACCGAGTCGGTGATGACGCCTGCCTGGCTGCCGGTGAACGACTGGGCCTCGTGGCCCAGGTTTTTGATCGCCATCGCCAGCAGAGCCATGGAGATCCGCTCTCCGGCGGTCAGCAGCATGTCGAATTCGCGCCCGGCAGGCATCGGAGAAACCTGCCCGGCGAGATCGATCAGCTCGTCCGTCGTGTCGCCCATCGCGGAAACGACGACAACCACCTGGTTGCCGTTCTTCTTCGCTTCCACGATCCGCTTGGCGACGCGCTTGATGCCTTCGGCATCGGCTACGGAGGAGCCTCCGTACTTCTGCACGACAAGGCCCACGTGCGCTCCTCGCTCGGTTCGTTTGTGTCGGCTCAGTCTAACGAGCGTCCGAAATCCACCATCCTGCTCCCGCATGGTGAGACGTCGGGAGGCGGAAGGCCGACACGCTCGCGACCGGAACCTGCCCAGCACACGGCACACCACGCGAAACGTGCCCCGGGTCACAGTGGCCACTGTGAATTAAGTTTCAAGCAAAGCCGGTGAAGTGGGCCGGAGGGTGGTCGATCGGGAGGTCGGGGCGCCAGGCGGTGAGGATCTGGGCGCTGCATTCGAAGAGGCCTGGCGGCAGCGCGTCCAGGGGCCACCAGCGCCAGTCGCCGACGCTCTCGTTCGGTTGGTCGGCCGGTTCGCCGCGCCAAGCGGTGACGATCGCGCCGACGGTGATCCGGACGACCCCGCCGACCTGGTCGACGAGCGTTCCCAGAAGGCGGACGTCCGCCGGGTCGGCGTGCAGACCGGTCTCCTCGGCGAGTTCGCGAACCACCGTCTCCTGCAGTGACTCGCCCGGCTCCACGGTCCCGCCGGGCAGCTCGAACGTCCCGCGCCGGTGCCGGCCCAGCAGCACACCACGGGGTCCGAGCAGCACGGCGCCGACACCGACCGCCGCATGTGCGACGGGCGGCTTGACGGTACGCGGGCGGGAGGTGACACGGGCGGGCCGACGGACCTGGAAGAGCCGGTAGGAAGCGTGGTTGCCCTCTTCCGGAGCGTCGAGGACGGTGACGTCCTCCACGCGCAGCCCATGCTGCACGAGCAGGTCTTCCCAGAGTTCCGGGGTGAGCACCCACATCTGGCCGGTCAGCTCTCCGCCGCCGGCCAGCCGCAGGATCTCGGGGCGGGGAGTGACGGCCGAATCAGGGCCGTCTCCTTGGGAGTTGGTGTGCAGCACGGTGAAGCACAGCCGGCCGGCCGGCTTGAGGGCCGGGGCCAGGGCGGGCAGCAGCCGGTGGGGGTCGAGGAAGTGGAGCGCGCTGAGGGAGTAGATGACGTCGTACGACGCCGCCGTGCGCAGGTGCTCGACGGCGTCCGCGTGGACCAGCCGGAGTCCGGGCAGATCCGGGTAGCGGGTGCGGGCTCGCTCGACCTGGCTGGACGAGGCGTCGACCGCGTCCAGCACCGCCCCGTAGGTGCGCACGAGATGTGCGGCATGCCGAGCCGTCCCGCAGCCGAGGTCCAGCACACGCCGCCCCGTCAGCTCCCCGAGCGCCTCGTCTCCCGGCCCGGTTCCCCCGGGGCCCCAGGCAATCCGGTCCACGTCGGGCAGGGGCGTACCGCGCCGGATGTGATGGATCCCGTAGGAGTGCCATGTCTCGGCGTTGATCTCCTCGGCACCGCGCATCAGTCGACGTACTCCTTCAGCGGCTCGGTGTCCAAGGTGATGTCCACCGGGTCGGGGAGCTTGACAGTCGCTCCGAAAGGCAGCTTTTCCTCTCGGCGGTAGCGGCCCTCCTCGGGCTGGCTGAACACGATGACAGAGCAGGCGTCACGGTCGATGAGGAGGTAGACGGGGATACCGGCGGCTGCGTAGCCCTCGGGTTTCTCCACTCGATCGCGCTGGTGCGTGGCGGAGTCGTGCGAGGTGACCTCTACGGCCATGAGGACGCCTTCAGCCTCGGACCAGTCCGCATGCCCCACAGGGAATCCAAACGGCGCGAGAACGCCGTCCGGGCGAGCCCGTCCGTTGCGGTAACGCTCGACCTTCATGCCACGGTCGCCATACAGCCACAGCTCGGGACGATGCTGCATGCACAGCCTCTGCAACCAGGCGATGATCTGGTCGTGGTTGCCATCGGTCACGGGCTTGACCTGGACCTTTCCCCTGATGAACTCCAGCCGTACGTTCTCCGGGGCGTGGCGTTCCAGCTCCTCGAACTCCTCGACGGACATCTGCGGCCGGTGCTCGGTCCTGGGGGTCATGGCGTCGCCTCCTCGGCTCCATGGTGCCCTGACCGGCACGTCCTGCACGCTCATACGCCCTCCCACAGCGCCTTGCCCCCGGACGAGCGGAGCCCACCCGCCGCCCGCACCTGGGCTGCCCAGCGGTGCACCTCCTCGGCACTGGGGACCGGCCCGGCAAGAAACGTCTCCGGCACTGGCGCGATCGGCTCCCCGCCGGGCGTGTCCAGACCGAGCTCCACCCGGCACTCCTGGCACACGCCGCCGACGATCTCCACGGTCCGCTCGTCCGCGTCGCACGTGACGCAGGCGAGCAGCACCCGATCGACACGCCCACGGAGCCGGGTCTTCTTCTGACTCACCTTGGCCTTCTTCGGCGGCATCCTTTTCTCCAGTCGATCACGGGCGAGTCCGCCCGGGTTGGTCACGGGGTTCGGAAGTCCGGCGGTGAGCGCGCGGGTGATGTCCTCAGCGGTCGAGCCCCGCGACAGCCACTCCGCGGCGAGGGATTCGAGAGACCGGCAGTCGGATTCGGACAGCGGCATACGGCGGTCCGTTTCGCGCAGTTCCGCAAGGGTCCGGTACGCCACCGTGGGCTGCGGCTCGTCGTCCGGCGCCTGGCCGGCATCGGCCTCCGGCGGCGTCCGCTCGGCCTTCTCGACGCGGGCCAGTCCGTCGTGGTGGTGGTCGGTCACGATCCTGCCGTTGCGCGACCGCGCGAATTCCTGCCACCACTCCACCGACCTGGGAGTACGCGACCAGTACGTCCGGGTGACCCACCGCATCGAGTTGTCCTCAAGGGTGATGTGCTCCCGGATCCGATACAGGTGCCCGGCACGGCTGAGACGCCCCTGCGCAGCGCGCACCGCTTGCTGGCCGTAGAGCGGGTGCACCGCGGCGATCGCCTTGTAACCCGCCGCATGGCCGTTCTCAAGGCGGTCCATGAAGATGGCGAGGTCGCGTTCACGCCCACTCAGGTGTGCGAAGTCCGCGTCGGCGTGCGGGTCTTCGTCACCGGTAGAGCGTTTGCCGTAACCCGTTTTGGCCATCGGGTGAGACGGGGACGGCAGGGCGGGGCTAGGCTGGGCGTAAGCCACGAGCGAGGCTCCTCGGTTGCGTAGGTGTCGAGGTCCCTCGATACGTAGGTCCAGGCCCCGGAGCCGGTGTTGGAGCACCGACCGGGGCCGATCTATTTGCCGCGAACCTAGAGCGGCTTTACGTTCCGACGCAAGCCGATCACGGAATGTCACTCATTCGAGGTAGGCGGCCTTAACTCACCTACAGGCCTGGTTGGTTGGGAGGTTTTCACCCAGCCCAAAGACCCAGAGAAGGGCTCGAAGCCCGAGGCTCAAGCTCCCGGCTGAAGTGCGGAGACGAAGGCCGACCAGGCGGGGGCGGGGAGGTGGATCTCCGGGCCGGCGGGGTTCTTGGAGTCGCGGATGTGGATGCCGGTGGCGAACGCTACTTCGACGCAGGCGCCGCCCTCATCATCGCTATAGCTGGACTTGAACCACTGCTGCGGCTCGCTCATCGGTGCTTCACCATCTCCTCTATGAAACCGGCGGACTCAGCAGGGCTGAGTGCCAGCGCGCGGATCATGCTCATCCGCTCGGTCACGTTACTGATGGTCGCCGGGTCGGCGGAGAGTTCACTCGCGAACTGTCCCTCCGTGAAGGCGAAGCGCTCGTGGTCCCGGGTCTCCAGTAGCACCATGGGGCCCATCAACGCCGCGGGGAACGTGGCCCGTTCGAACGGAAGCACCTGGATGTGGACGTTCGGCTGGCGTGATTCCACGAGCAGTCGGTCCAACTGCTCGGCGTTCACGAACGGGCTGCGCAGGACCGCCTCGTAGAAGACAAAACACAGGCCGACCGGCGGTTTACGTGAAGCCATGGTCGCCTGCCGCTCCATGCGCCCCTCGACCCGTGTCGCGATCGTCTCGTCGTCCAGCGGCGGGTACCGGTTCTCGATCAGCCTGCGCGCGTACTCCTCTGTCTGCAGGAGGCCCGGCACCAAGGTGGTCTCGTACCACCACATGGTGATCGCCTCCTTCTCCCGCTCCATGAACTCCTGCGCCCTGGGCGGGAACTTCTCCCTGCTGAGGTATTCCTTCGCCGCGCTCAGCATCCCGTCCGCCCGGCACAAGTCGTCGGCCGCGTCGAGGACTCGGGGCGTCGGCATCCGTACCCCTTGCTCCATCGCCTTGATGGTGTCCGGGGAGCAGTTGGAGGCGGCGGCCAACTGCTCGCGCGAGACGTTGGCTTTGGTGCACCAGCGTTTCATCTGGTTGCCGCTGAAGCGCCACATGGGCGGCGACTGGGACACAGCTCGCACCTCCGACCGGTACACCTCGGCGTGTAGCACCTGGGTCACTACCGAGGGTAGCCGCGCGGACGCCACCGTGTGACCATGACGAACGCAATTCACCGGCCCGCCTGGGTCCCCACCCGTGGGCACCGACTGCGCGTGGCCGGCGTCCACTTCGACGCCGTGCGGATCGAGGGGCGCGGGGGCGAGACCGTGGCGGAGTGGCTGATCGAGCGGGCCGACGGGGACGCAGGGCCGATCGTGTGCGAGGGCGGCGGCAGGAATCGGTGGGTGTACTTCCTGCTGCGGCCCGGGGTCGCACACCGCTACGACTGGCCGCTCGGCGTGCAGCACTTCGGCCGACGGGCGGACCGTAGCGTGACCTACATCGGGATCCCGGCGCTGGACGGCGACACCTGGCCGCTGCGCTGGTACAGCGAGCCGACGCCGACCGCGCCGTACGTCGACACGGAGGCGCTGATCGGGATCACTTCCCCGGGCGCATCCCCAGCGGTCCGCCGATCTCCTCCGCCATGACCCGGCCCGCCTCGAACTCCAGGGTCTCGTCGCCCATGGTGGCCTGGTCGGTGTCGAGGCCGTCCAGTTCGTCCAGGGGCTGATTGAGGCGGACGTGCGCCACCAGGGACTGGAGGGCGCGGAGGGTGGCGGAGGCGGTGCCGCCCCAGTTGGAGAAATAGGAGAACTGCCACCACCACAGGGCCTCCGTGGTGCGGCCCGCGCGGTAGTGGGCCATGCCGTGGCGGAGGTCGGTGACGACGTCGGCGAGGTCGTCGGAGATACGGGCCGGGACGGGGGCCGTCCGGGGCTCGTAGGGGTCGAAGACCTCGGAGTAGACGTCGATGGGGTCGAGGAGCCGGGCCAGGTTCTCGCGGAGCGCGTCCACGTCCGCCTCGGGGCCGAGGTCGGGCTCGTAGCGCTCGTCGGGGACGATGTCCTCGTGCGCGCCGAGACGGCCGCCGGCCAGGAGGAGCTGGGAGACCTCCAGAAGCAGGAAGGGGACGGCCGAGTCGGGTTCGTCGCCCTTCGCCACCTCCGTGACGGCCACCAGGAAGCTCTCGACCTGGTCCGCGATCTGGACCGCGAAGTCGTCCGGGTTGTGCCCGGTCGCGTGCAGCGTGGCGTCAGACATCTAGGAGTCGTCTCCCCTCGAAGGCGCGGCCGAGGGTGACCTCGTCCGCGTATTCCAGGTCGCCACCCACCGGGAGGCCGCTGGCCAGGCGGGTGACCTTGAGGCCCATGGGCTTGATCATGCGGGCGAGGTACGTGGCCGTGGCCTCGCCTTCCAGATTCGGGTCCGTGGCCAGGATCAACTCCGTGACCGTCCCGTCGGCCAACCGCGCAAGAAGTTCTCGTATACGCAGGTCGTCGGGGCCGACGCCCTCGATCGGGCTGATCGCGCCGCCGAGCACGTGGTAACGGCCGCGGAACTCGCGGGTGCGCTCGATGGCGACGACGTCCTTGGGCTCCTCCACGACACAGATGACCGAGGCGTCGCGGCGAGGATCGCGGCAGATGTTGCACAGCTCCTCCTGTGCCACGTTGCCGCAGGTCGCGCAGAAGCGGACCTTCGCCTTCACCTCGAGGAGGGCCTGGGCGAGCCGGCGGACGTCCGTCGGCTCCGCCTGCAGGATGTGGAAGGCGATCCGCTGCGCGCTCTTGGGACCGACGCCGGGCAGCCGCCCCAGCTCGTCGATGAGGTCCTGAACCACGCCTTCGTACAACGGACTGCCCTTCCTGGAGTCTTTCAGTACGTACGGTAGTTGGCCACGGCCCGTCTTAGAAAGGCAGGCCGGGGATGCCGCTGCCGCCGCCCAGGCCCTGCGCCAGGGGGCCCAGCTTCTGCTGCTGGAGCGTCTGCGCGTTCTCGTTGGCCGCCTGGACGGCCGCGACGATGAGGTCGGCGAGGGTCTCGGTGTCCTCCGGGTCCACCGCCTTCGGGTCGATCTTCAGGCCGCGCAGCTCGCCGGAACCGGTGACGGTGGCCCGTACCAGTCCGCCGCCCGCCTGCCCGTCGACCTCCGTGTTCGCCAGTTCCTCCTGCGCCCGCTGCAGGTCCTGCTGCATCTTCTGGGCCTGCTGGAGCAACTGCTGCATGTTGGGCTGGCCACCACCGGGGATCACGATCAGCTCCTGGTTCCTCGTCTTCGCCTGCGGCGTCGATTCTGTCGATTCTCCGTTGTGCACGAGCCTACGTGGTCTACGCGACCATCGCCCCGCCACTCTTTCGAGTGATAGCAGCGGCAGGCGCATACCTGATCAAGGCCCTCTTCCGGGCGGAAAAGAGGGGAAAGCTACGTCCCCGCCACCCATTGGGCGGTAGGAAGGGTGGCGCGCGTCGGCATGCAATGTCACGCAGTGTGACGGGCCGTGTTCAGTGTCGTGTTCAGTAGGGAGTGCCGGGTGGCTCAGCCGGAGATGCAGCCCGAGGGTCCGCCTCAGGACGGGTGGGGCGAGGGTGCGGCCGGGCTGCGGCCGGGCGATCTGACCGGGCGGTCGTTCCCGCTCGGGGACTGGGGGGAGCCCGCCGAGCGGCTCGACGAGCTGTACCGGTGGGTGGAGCGGGGGGCACTGCAGACGGCGTCCTGGTATCTCGCGGACCGGGTGTGGAAGCGGCGCGGGGCGCGGGCGCTGCGGGCCGGGGCGGCGGCGGGGGCGGTGTGCGGGGCCGCGCTGCCGTTGCTGGACCTGACCGGGGTGGTCGGCGGGGTGGCGCCCTGGGGGTATCTGGCGCTGATGCTCGCGGTGGCGTGCGTCGCGGTCGACCGGTTCTTCGGGGTCACGTCCGGCTGGATAAGGGACGTGGCGACCGCGCAGGCTGTGCAGCGGCGGTTGCAGGCGTTGCAGTTCGACTGGGCGTCGGAGAGCGTGCGGGAGGTTCTGGGACCGGCGGAGGGGACGGCCGGCGAGGCGGCCGAGCGGTGCCTGGGGGTGCTGCGGCGGTTCTCCGAGGACGTGATGGAGCTGGTGCGCACGGAGACGGCCGACTGGATGGTGGAGTTCCGCACGGGTTCGGCACCGCTGGGCATCCAGGCGGCGGTGGCGTCCGGGGCGCGAGTGGATTCGGGCAGCCCAGTGGGACGGTTTCCGCTGCCACCGGCGAACGGCACCCGCCCGAACATGCCCCGCCAGCGACCGCCCGAGCCTCGATAGACACCCGACGCTTCGACCGGCTACGCGCACAGTTTCATGCCCTCTGGAGTCCAGCACGGGACGTGGCCGTGCGTGCGGACGATGTTCTGGCCGTCCCCTCTGGACAGGTACGTCAGGAAGCTCGACGCCAGCGAGTCCGCGGGCGGCCGGCCGTAGGTGTAGGCGTACTCGATCTCTCGGTACGGGTAGGGGCTGTGGCCGTGTTCGATGGCGTCCACCGAGGGGGCGTTGCCGTCCAGGGAGAGGGCGTGGAGACCCTTCGCCCGGCCGGCCAGGTTGAGTTCGCTGTAGCCGATCGCACCGGGAAGTCTGGCCACCTGGGTCAGCACCTGGTCCGTGGAGTCGAGTTCGCACCGGGTCACCGGGGCCGTCGGGTAGTCCTTGTTGACGCAGTCGACGGAGGAGTTCGCCATCTCGCCCCGCCCCAGCACACGCCGCTGGAAGACCTGCCGGGTACCGGAGTTGGCGTCCCGGCTGACCAGGTGCACGGGCAGCGAACGCCCGCCCAGCTGCCGCCAGTTGGTGATCTCGCCCTGGTAGAGGCGCCGTACGTCCGCCGTGGAGAGGTTCGTCAGACCCACGTCGTCGTTCACCACCAGTGCGAAGACCGACAGAGCGACGCGGTTATCGCGCAGCTCCGGCATGTCGGCGGGTTCGGGCCCGTCGGACAGGGCGATCAACGGCGGTGAGCCGTGCCCCTTGGCCCGGGTGCCGGCGATGACCAACTCCCTTATCCCCACGGTCGATCCATGCGGATCCACCGTGACGGTCGCCCCCGCGCAGTCCTCCTCGTACTTCTTCGCCACCTCCCGCATCACCGGCTCGAACGCGGTCGACCCCGTGAGGGTCAGCGTGCCCTTCTCGCAGCCGATCGGCGGTGGCGTGTCGTCGCGGGCCACGACGATCGCCGCCAGGGTCACCACGCACACCGTGAGCATGAGGGTGATCATCCGGGACGCCCGGCTGAACAGCGGCGGCTTGTCGTCGGGCGTGGCGCTGCGGTTGGGATGGACCTCGCCGTCCCTGATCCCGCCGACGATCCGGATCTCCCGGCCGACGTCCCCGCCGGACAGCAGCACGAGCAGCTTGAAGTGGTCGCCCCGGTTCAGCGGGACACGCGGGATGCGCAGGGTGTTGCCCTCGTACCCGAAGCCGCGCTCGGCGGTGAAGTGGTCCATCAGATGGTCGGTGTCGGTCGGCTGGGTGACCGACACACCGCGCACCGTACGGTCCGTGAACACCGCGGTCAGCCCATGGCGCTCGGGGCTGGTGTAGTCGTCGCGGTCGATGCCCTGCGAGCCGTCGTTCTCGATGCGGAGCAGCACGAGGGTGGCGTCGCTCATGTCCGGCGCCCCGTCGAAGAGAAAGAGGCCGAGCCGGCGGTTGGCCCGGCCCGAGCGGACGTCGTCGCCGATGGGGTTGTCCATCTGCACGCGGTAGCCCACGCGCTTGCGGCGCGGCACCCGGCGCTCGTACCAGACCATGCCCGCGGACGCGACGATGCCCAGCACCGCCGTGCCGATGGCGACGACGTTCTCCGCGCTCAGCCACTCCATGTGGGTGCCCCCGCCACTCCCCGGAGTCGGATGGTGGGGTCACGGTACGCGCGAAGAAGGGGACGAACCGGACGCGTGGGCCGAAGTTCGCCCAACGTTCAACAGCCGTGACAGGAAGGCGGGTTCACCTCACTGCTTGGTGTACGTCAGGCTCTCCCCGCCGCTCCTCTTCACCCGCTTCAGCCGCCCGTCCGACAGCAGCGTGACCTCGGTGGCCTCACCCGGCGAGCAGGAGGACAGCGGCTCGCCGGAGCTGACGCTCGACGGCCCGATCTCCAACGGCCCGTTGTTGCCCGGCTGTTCGGTGAGTTCCGCCTCGAACACGCAGTGGTACGTGCCACCGCCCTCGGTGGGCCCGTCCGCGACGAGCGTGAGGACGGTGTCGCCCACCTTCCCCTGCTGGATGGTCAGTTGCCGGGTGTTGGTCCCGCTGGAGTTGTCGATCGTGGTCTCCCAGGTGCCGAGGTACCCGGCCGGGATCACCCCGTCCGCGGGCGCGGAGGAGGACGGCGCCGAGGTCGTGGGAGTGGGCGCCGGCGAGGTACCGCCCGGCGCGGTGGTGGTGACCGTAGGCGCAGGACTGACAGTCCCCCCGGCCTTGCCGTCATCCGCACCACGATTCATGAGCGCATACACCGACCCACCCGCACCAAGCGCAACCACCAACGCGATCACGACGAGCAACGCGGTGGACCGCCCGTTCCGCCGCTCGGGCTCCTGCGGAACCCCGACCGGCGGCGGCCCGTAGGGCGGGGTGGAACCGAGCCCACCCCCGCCGTAGGGGTTGTACGGCTGCTGCGGGTAGCCGTAGGCGGCGGCATGGGGCTGAGGATGCTGCTGGGGCTGCTGCGGATACCCGTACTGCCCCGGCGAGGCATACGGCCCGGCCGCCGCACCGTACCCCGGGGCGGCGGGAGGCGGACCGGGCGGCGGGGTCTGCCCGGACACCAGGGTCGGAAGATGATTGACGGCCCCACCACCCGGCATCGAGGGCGAGGGCGGCGCCGCAGAACCATCATCAGCAGCAGAAGCATGCTCAGGCGACCCACCACCCCCCTGCTGACGCACCCAAGCAGGAGCAGCCACCCCCGGCACCCCCGCACCCCCCGGCGCACCCGCAGCCGCACCCGGACCCCCTGGCGCACCCGCATCCGCACCCGCACCCGCCGACGGCGAATCCGCCCCACCGGGGCCACCCGCACCCGACGACGATTGCTGCACGGGTGGTGCGGGTGGGAACCCAGACCCGGCCGAAGGCCGGGTGCTCGGCGAAGGATCCTCCGCATCCAGCAGCTGCACCGCATGCCGCCCCAACTGCGCCACCAACGCCCCCGGCAGCCAGGGATCCCGGGACCGCCCCCCGGACACCGTGTCCTCCGCCCCCGTCCGCTCCAGAATCCGGTCCAGCGAAGGCCGAGCAGCGGGATCCTTCTTCAAGCAGTCCCGCACCAGATCCGCGATCCCCTCCGGCACCCCCTCCAGATCCGGCTCCTCCTGAGCGATCCGGAACATCAGGGCATGCACCCCACTGTTGGCACCGCCGAAGGGCAGCACCCCGGTGGAGGCATAGGCGAGCACGGACCCCAGGCAGAAGACATCGCACGCGGGCGTGATCCGATCCCCCCGCACCTGCTCGGGCGCCATGAACCCGGGCGACCCCACCAGCGACCCGGTACGGGTCAGCCCGTCCCCCGCCATGGTCTCCATCGCCCGCGCGATCCCGAAGTCGATCACCCGCGGCCCGTCGATGGTGACGAGCACGTTGGACGGCTTCAGATCCCGGTGCACGATCCCCGCCGCATGGATGTCCTTGAGCGCGTGCGCAAGCCCCGCCGCGAGGATCCGTACCGACCGCTCGGGCAGCGCCCCGTGATCGTGTGAGACGACCTGCTGCAGGCTGGGCCCGGCGACATAGCCGGTGGCCACCCAGGGCACCGCGGCCTCGGTGTCCGCGTCCAGCACGGGCGCGGTCCAGTGCCCGCCGACCCGCCGCGCGGCCGTCACCTCCTGCCGGAACCGCGCCCGGAACTCCTCCTGCTCGGCCAGCTCCTCGCGGACCAGCTTCACGGCGACCGTACGGCCCCGGTCCGACCGGGCCAGGTACACATGCCCCATACCGCCCGCGCCGAGCCGCGCGAGCAGCCGGTACGCCCCGATCCGCTGCGGATCCCCCGGACCCAGCTTGTCCATCCCCGCGCCGCCTTCCCCCCATAGGTCTGCAACGGACCGAGAATAGTGCGATCGCACGGGGAGCCGCGCGGACCTGGGTCTACGGTTCAGTAACGGCGGTGCCGTCGCACGTCGCCCACGTAGACCACGTCGACAACCTGTCGCGGAAAAGCCCCGCCCACGGAACAAGACGCCGATGTCGCGTCCGCATCCCGGACATTTACGCTCGCCCGCATGACCCCTCAGCTCAGCCCCGAAGCCGGCGCCGCGGTGAAGGCCGCGGACCGTGCGCATGTCTTCCACTCCTGGTCCGCCCAGGACCTCATCGACCCGCTCGCCGTCGCCGGCGCCGAGGGGTCGTACTTCTGGGACTACGACGGCAGGCGTTACCTGGACTTCACCAGCGGACTCGTCTTCACCAACATCGGCTACCAGCACCCCAAGGTCGTCGCCGCGATCCAGGAGCAGGCGGCGAAGATGACGACGTTCGCGCCCGCGTTCGCCGTCGAGGCGCGCTCGGAGGCGGCCCGGCTGATCGCCGAGCGGACCCCCGGCGACCTGGACAAGATCTTCTTCACCAACGGCGGCGCCGACGCCGTCGAGCACGCGGTGCGCATGGCCCGGCTGCACACGGGTCGCCCGAAGGTGCTCTCGGCGTACCGCTCGTACCACGGCGGCACCCAGCAGGCCGTGAACATCACCGGTGACCCGCGCCGCTGGCCCTCCGACACCGGCAGCGCCGGTGTCCTCCACTTCTGGGCGCCCTACCTCTACCGCTCCCGCTTCTACTCCGAGACCGAGGAGCAGGAGACCGCGCGGGCGCTGGAGCACCTGGAGACGACGATCGCCTTCGAGGGGCCGGGGACGGTCGCCGCGATCATCCTGGAGACCGTGCCCGGCACCGCCGGGATCATGGTCCCGCCGCCGGGCTATCTGGCCGGCGTCCGGGAGATCTGCGACAAGTACGGGATCGTGTTCATCCTGGACGAGGTCATGGCCGGGTTCGGGCGGACCGGTGAGTGGTTCGCGGCGGACCTGTTCGGTGTCGTGCCGGACCTGATGACCTTCGCCAAGGGTGTGAACTCGGGTTACGTGCCCCTCGGCGGTGTGGCCATCTCCGAGAAGATCGCCGAGACCTTCGGCAAGCGGGCCTACCCGGGCGGGCTCACCTACTCCGGGCACCCGCTGGCCTGCGCCGCCGCCGTCGCCACGATCAACGTGATGGCGCAGGAGGGCGTCGTCGAGAACGCCAAGCGGCTCGGCGAGAGCGTCGTCGGTCCCGCCCTGGCCGAGCTGGCCGAGCGGCACCCGAGCGTCGGCGAGGTCCGTGGCGTCGGCATGTTCTGGGCGCTGGACCTGGTGAAGAACCGGGAGACCCGGGAGCCGCTGGTGCCCTACAACGCGGCCGGCGAGGCGAACGCCCCCATGGCCGCGTTCGGTGCCGCCGCCAAGCAGCACGGACTGTGGCCCTTCATCAACATGAACCGAACCCACATCGTCCCGCCCTGCAACGTCTCCGAGGCCGAGCTGAAGGAGGGCCTGGCGGCCCTGGACGCGGCGCTGGGCGTCGCCGACGAGTACACCGCGTAACCGAACGGCAGCTGCCGCCGGGGCGACCCGAACGCGTAAGGTGACGTGCTCGTAAGAGATGACGAGCACCTACGAGTGCGTCACCCATACGTGTGAGGAGAGGCCCGGACGATGCCCGGCAACGGCGCCGTGACGCGCAACACCCTGCGCCAGCAGATCGCGGACGCGCTGCGTGACGAGGTGCTGGCGGGGCGGCTGCAGCCGGGCCGGGCGGTCACGGTCAAGGAGATCGCCGACCAGTACGGCGTCTCGGCGACCCCGGTCCGCGAGGCGCTGGTCGACCTGTCCGCGCAGGGCATCCTGGAGGCCGACCAGCACCGCGGCTTCCGCGTCCCCGAGTACTCGCCGGCCGACTACCGGGGCATGATCGAGGCCCGCAGCCTGGTCACCGACGGCATGTTCCAGGCTCTCACCACCCACCACCCGGCCTTCACCGCCGCGGAGGACCCGCGGACGGCGGCGGCCCTGGCGACGGTCCGCCGGCGCGGCGAGGAGGCCCAGCGGGCCGCGGCGGCCGGTGACCTGACCGTGCTGATCGGCTACGACCTGCGCTTCTGGCGCGAACTGAGCGGCCTGTTCGGCAACCCCTACCTGGCCGACTTCCTGCACCGCCTGCGGGTCCAGTCCTGGGTCTGCGCGGTCCAGCACCTGCGCCGCCTCCCCGACGTGCGCCACCACCTGTGGGCCGACCACACCGAACTGGTCGACGCCCTGGCCCGCCGCGACGCCGAGGCGGCCAGGGCCATCGTGGCCGCGGCCAACACCCACTCCCTCGCGCTCATCGAGAGCCTGGCCGAGCAGCCCTGATCGGCTACGTCACGTGCCGTGCGAACAAGCCGGACAGAGGGTAGAAGTCGCACCAGGGGGCCTCGACATGGCCCTCAGCGATTACGCTTCCTGAACGCCCTGCCCCGCGGAGTGCGGCCTCTGATCGACCCACACTAGGAGCTGTCCTTTGGCCTGTGACCTGTGGCTGGTCCCGCTCGTCGACGTGTTGTGCCACACCCCGGACAACCCGTTCGCCGAGGAACTCGCGCACTACAACAACGCGCTGGCCGCGGCCGGTCTCCCACCGGTGCCGGTGTACCAGTACATGCCGGGCCTGTCCGGCGACGTCGCCCCGGTGGCCGGCTTCGACTACGACGCGCTGCACTTCCTGCGCCGGGCCTACCTGCTCCAGGTGTGCGGGCTGCCGGTGACCCCGGTGGGCGAGCTGGGCGGTGACTACGAGCAGCTGCTGGAGATGTTCGAGTCGACGGCCCAGCAGTCCCACCTGGTGTGGCACTACGACCACGCGGGCGCCTACGTCCCGGTCGACTTCCCGCACCCACTGTCCAGCGACGAACTCCTCGCCGGCGGCGGCCCCTTGGGCTCCTCCCAGTCCCTGCTCAGGGAACTCGAACTCGTCGCCCCGACGATCGGCATCGACCCGGCCAACCCGCCGGCGGCACCGGCACCGCCGGCGGCCCCCACCGAACTGGAGGAGCCCGCGGTACCGGCGCCCTACGACCCCAGCCCCTTCGCCCGCGAGCGCCACGTGTGGCTCGGTCTGCACGCGGCGGCGACGCGGTCCCTGGCGCAGGGGTCGATGATCGTGTTCAGCTGAACCCGGCTGCCCGGATCAGAAGGTGTCCGCGTTGAGCGCCTGCTGGAGGTGCCGGGTGGTGTCGGGACCCCTCTGGCCGTCGACGCCGGAACCCACCACCCCGTCCACGGTGACCTTCGGACAGCTCTGGAGGGCCTTCTTAGCGCAGGCCGCCGACGCCGCGGGGCGCGCCGATGCCCGTGGGCGGGTCGTATCCCGTACCCGCGCAGAACGTGCCGGCGCAGCCGGTGACGATGTCGTAGAAGTTCTGGGGGTGCGCGTAGGGGTAGGAGTTGGGGTAAGTGCCGGCGGCGGGCGTGCCGGCCAGGGCGTACATGCCGGCGATCAGCGGCGCGGCGAGACTGGTGCCTCCGACGATCATCCAGCCGGAGCGGCCGGAGAGGGGGACCGTGTCGTACACCGCCAAGCCGGTAGCGGGATTCGCGTCTGCGGAGACATCGACGGTGGTGCGCTTGCTGGGGCAGAACCTGTCATGCTGGAAGGACGGCTTGGGTTCGAACACAGAGCAGCCGTTGCCGCCGCCGCTCCAGGCGCTTTCGGAGAAGCGCCCGGTAGAGGTCCTGCTCAGCGTGGTGCCGCCCACCGAGGTGACGTAGGGCGAGGCGGAAGGGTAGAGGGTTTGGCCTCCGGTGTCGCCCGAGGCGAAGGCGAAGGCGACGCCTGGGCGGTTCCGGAAGTGGAAGTCGAGTGAGCCCTCGCCCGAGTACTCACTGGCAGCCCAGCTGTTGGCCACGAACTTCGCGCCCTGCGCTGCGGCCTGGTCGACCGCCGAGAGCATGCTGCCGGTGAGGTTGTCGGCGGCCTCGACGACCAGAATCTTGCACTGTGGACAGGCCGCGCTGACCGCGTCCACGTCCAGGGACTCTTCCATTGCCCAGCCGGGGTCCGTGGTGGCCGGGAGCGGCGTGGGCTTGCCGTACTGGTTGATCACGCGCAGGCACCCGTTGGCCTTCGTGCACGGCGCCAGGCCGAACTGGCTGCGGTAGACGGCCAGATCACTCTCCAGGTTCGGATCGTGATAGGCGATGGTGATGGCCACCGTCCCTCCCGGGGCGGCAGAGGGCAGCCCGTAGGCGCTCTGAATCTCCTGCGGTCCGTAGCCGGCGGGCCGCTGGCGCGGCTGAAGGACTCCCGTCGCGCTCACGTCGGTACGGACCATCGACTGGCAGAACGCCCGATCAGGGTCGTGCGGGTCCGCGCAGACAGGCTGGGCCGAGGTCCGCGGCTGAGCAGCCGGAGACCCGGCGACCACACTCGCCAGCACCACGGCAGCCGCGACCAGCGACTTGATCAGACGCACCCGCATGACGCTCCCTCAAGGACCCGAGGACAGGCAGATCCCCACCCCGAACGCCACTGTGAGCACAACCGCCCCGCATCCCGCCCGACCGACACGCGACAGCCCACCGCTCGGCCCAGCCTCCCCACCCCGGCATGCTGCAACGGGTGGATCTGTCCCAGCGGCGACGTGAGACAGATCCACGGCTGACGGCCTGCTCAGAACACCGGTGTCCCGTCCTGCGTCAGCTTCCAGTTCACGTCCGCGAAGTCCGCCGGGTCGAGCGCCTTCTTCGCCGTCACGTAGTCGATCATCAGCTGGCGGATCTCGTTGGTGGAGCTGTAGGCGATCGGCGCCGAGGCGATGTGCGGGTAGCCCGAACCGCCGTTCGCCCGGTAGTTGTTGACCGCTACGACGAAGACCTGGTCGTCGGCGACCGGGGCACCGTTGTAGGTGAGGTTCTTGATCCGGGAGCCCTCGGGCTGCGCGATGTCGATCTCGTAGTCGACGCCCGCCGCCGTGTCGTACATGTAGTCCCAGAACTTGTTGGCGTTGGTGAGGGTCGCGGTGTCGACCTTCGTGCCGGCCGGGACCTGGTAGTAGTACTTCGCCCCGAACTCCAGGTAGTTCTTGAGCTGGGCACCCGTCAGCTTCTTGCCGTACAGGGTGTTGTCGTAGATGTAGAGCCCGGCGATGTCCTTGATGGTGACGTTGCCCTGGGGAATGTCGGCCGTGCGGCTGAAGGGCGCGGCGACCGAGATCAGCGGGAGCGCCGCGTCCGAGGCCGAGAGTCCGGCCTTCACCGTCTCCATCTGGACCTTGTGGATGAAGTCCATGATCGGCACGTCCTTCCAGCAGGACTCCGCCGCGGAGAGGTCCTGCGTGCAGGTGCCGACCGCCGTGTTCACGTACTTCACGACCAGCTCGTGGTCGGCCTCCAGGAGCTTCTTGATCTCCGGGTCCTCGTCCACGTCCTTGGGGTTGAGGGTCTGCGCCGTCTTGCTCGTCACCTTCCACTGGCCGTGGTGGAGTTCGAGTTCGAAGTCGAAGACGCTCAGGCGGTAGCCCCAGCAGTACGGCTCGGAGAGGAGGACCTCCTCTCCGGTCTCCGCGTTCTTCACCGTGTACGAGGGCACCTCGACGTGCGTGTGGCCCACCAGGATCGCGTCGATGCCCGGCACCTGCTCGGCCACCAGGTTCGAGGCGTTCTCGACGTACGGGAGCGAGTCGCCCCAGGACGAGGAGCCGTCCAGGCCCGAGTGGTCCGTCAGGAACACCACGTCACAGCCGAGCGCGCGCATCCGTGGCACGTACTTCTTCGCCTGCTCGACCAGGCCCGGGAACACCATCTTGCCGCTGACGTTGTCCTTGTCCCACAGCGCGATGCCGGGGTTGGTGAGGCCCAGGATGCCGACCTTGATGTCCGGGGCACCCGGCACGCAGATCCGCTTCACGGTGTACGGCTGGAAGGCGGGGCGCAGCGTCTTCGCGTCCAGCGCGTTGGCGCCGAGCAGCGGGAAGCGACACTGGCTCTCGAACTTGCGCAGCGTGTCGATGCCGTAGTTGAACTCGTGGTTGCCGAGGGCGGCGGCGTCGTAGCGCATGTGGTTCATGGCGACGGCCATCGGGTGCTTGGGGCCGCGCTTGCCGTCGGTGCCGGTGATCGGGTCGACGCGCGCGAAGTAGTAGGCCAGCGAGGTGCCCTGGATGATGTCGCCGGCGTCGACGAGCAGCACACGGTGCTCGCCCTTCGCCTCCCGCTGCTGCTTGATCAGGGTGGCCACCCGGGCCACACCCACGGAGTTGCCCGCCTTGTCGGTGTAGGCGGCGTCCTTGTAGTAGTCCCAGTCGAAGACGTGGCTGTGCAGGTCGGTGGTGCCCAGGATGGAGAACGACCAGGTGCGGGGCGCCTTTTCGGGCTGCAGCCCGGCCGCCTGGGCGGGCGCCGCGGCGACGGTCCCGGTGGCGGCGACCGCCGCACCGGTGACGGCCGACTTCTTCACGAACTCCCGGCGGTTCATGGGGCTGAGGGGCATAAGGGGGCTCCTGGAACTGGAGACGAAGGAGGGACGCACTACCCGCGTAGATGGTCTCCGTCCTCCAGCTCCGTGCGGAACCAGGAGCACCCCATGTGCCGGTCAAGGATGTCCATGACCGGCCGGGGTGGTTCTCGCGCCGTCTCAGTCGCAGGACCTTCGGTACTCCAGGTGTGGGAGGAGCGCCTTCCACTGGTCTTCGGGGACGCTTTCGGGGTTGCCTGCGCACATGTCCTCGTAGAGGCGGTCGGTGTCGAAGTCGAGCACGTAGGTGACCTCTTCGTCGTAGTCACCGCCCAGTGGGCTCTCCTTGGTGACGGCCAGCCACCTCAGACCCGTAGGTGAGCTCGACGGGGGGAGACGCACGGCCTTGACGTCGTCCAGCCGGACCAGCTCCGGAGTGCGCCAGCGCCCGTCCTCACCGATGGACCAGATGCGATACGGGTCGCCGGTCACCGCGTAGCGGCCGTCGGAGGTCACGGTCAGCGACTGGACCTCCCGGTCGAGCCGTACGTCATGCTGCTTCCTGTGGGGTCGCTTGTAATTGGTGACGTCCCAGAACTCGACGGTTCCGTCTCGGAGTGTGGTGGCCAACTCCCCCGCGCCCGTGGGGAAGAAGTCACCCGGCGCCGACGGTATCGAGCCGCCCTTGTCGGGATGCGTGGGCCGGGAGAGGTCCCAGAGCCGGATGTTGTCCCCCGCCTCCTCCGTCACGAGCAACTGGGACACCGCGTCGTACATCGCGCTCTTCGCCAGCGCGCCCTCCGAGATACTGCCTCCCTTGCGGGGGTGGGCGGCGTTCGAGACGTCCCAGAATCTGAGGTCCTCTCCGTCCTCTATGGTGACCAGTGAGCGCGGTCCGGCGAACCACAGGTCTCCCGTGCTGAAGAGGCCACCCTTGACCTGAGCGCCGATCGTGGACCGACGCACGGGCTTCGCCGGATCCCGGAGGTCCCACAGCGCGATGCCGCTCTCCTCCCGCGATCCCGTCGCCAGGAGGAGGCCGTCGGGGCTCACGACGGCGGACGGGACGTTTGCGGTGAGCGGGATGCTGCCGCCCTTCTTCGGAGGTCCGTTCCCGTCGAACTCCCAAAGCTGGAAGGAATTGTGAAGCCCCTTGGTCCAGTAGTGGGCCAGGACCATGGGCTTGCCATGCCGACGGGTCAGGAAGTAGTTCGCCTCCCATCCCTTCGGGAACGTGTACCGGAGCCGCGGCCCGCCGGGATCACCCACGTCCCACACCTGCGTGGTCGTCGTGTAGTCCGGTTCCTCCCTCTTGGTGATGACCAGTTCGCCGTCGGCACTGAACGGGCTGGTCCCCGCCTCGGTCACCGCGGGCAGGCTTCCCGGAAGTGCCGGAGCCCAGGCGTGCTCGGAAGACCACAGCCGTATCGTCCCGCCCACCTCACCGGCTGCCAGCAGCCGGCCGTCGGGGCTGTAGGCGACCGACTGGGCCGGCTCCCCCGTCGGCAGCTTGGCGAGCTCCGGTGGGTAGTCCGCCAGGTCGGACACCTTGCGCGTGGCGTCCACCCGGCTGATCCCCTGGCCCCGGTCCGCGCCCGCGAGGAACTTGCCGTCCCTGCTGAAGGCGAGCGACGGAATGCCGAGTGCGTTGCCCCAGCCCGCGAAGGAGCTCGCTGCCACCCGCCGCAGCTGCCGTCCGCCCTCCACCCGCCACCAGGCGCTCTTGCCTCCGCCGCCGGTCGCGACGACCAGGTCGCGCCGTGGGTGGGCCGCGACGGCCATCACCGAGTCGGCTCGCTCCGTGTCCCGCAGCACGGGGTGATCGGGATCGGCGAGGTCCCACAGCCGTACTTGTGCGGGCGCCTTACTGGCTCCCTCGCCGACCCCGTTGCCCGTGATCAGATGGTCGCCGTCGCGGGTGAAACCCAGCGAGATGACGGCCGCCTCCGCGACCGTCCGCTGCATCCGCAGTGCGGGATGCGCCGGATCGCTCACGTTCCACAGCCTCAGCCGGCCCGCCGCGCTGCCCGCCGCCAGCGTCTCCCCGTCGCCGCTGAACGCCACGGAGTACGTCATGCCCTTCTGTTCCAGGGGGAGACGCGACAGCCGCCGGGGACGGCGCGGGTCCGAGGTGTCCCACAGCGTCAGTTCCTTCTCCGACTGCGCCGCCAGCAAGCGCGTGCGCGGATGGAACGCGATGGCCGCGCTGCCCTTGAACTTGAACCGGCCTGCCTCCACGGGTCGCGGTCCGGACAGGCTCCACAGCCGCACTCGGCCCCGTCGGTGACTGGCGGCCAGCACCTTGCCGTCGGCGCTGTACGCGAGGTTGAGCACCGGCTCCTCCCGGTGTGCGTCGGCGGGAAGGAGCTGGACGGGTGCCGCCGTCGTCGCCGCCGTGTACAGGCTCGAGCGGGTCTCCGGGGTCTTCGCCGTGCGGTATGCGGCCAGGCTGAGCCGCAGCGCGGTGAGCGGGTCACGCTCCCGTATGTCGTCGGCCCGGGTGGCCAACTCCCTGGCGATCAGGCTCCTCTCCCGGCTCGCCGCCTGTCCGTTCTCGTAGAAGGCCCAGGCGGCCAGCGAGCCGGCGATCAGCCCCATGGCTGTGACCAGGGCGAACACGGCGCGTGCTCGGCGCCTTCTGCGTTCCGCCGCCTGACGGGCGCGCTGCTGCGCCCGCTCACTCGCGCCGACGAAGTCCCGCACCACCTGCCGCACCAGCACGCGCGGAATCGCCGGTTCTCCGTCCTCCCCCGCATCGGCGCCGGTGAGTTTCTTCGCGTCCGCCAGGTGTGCGTCCGTCCACAGCCCGCTCGACGTGCGCCCCGCCGCGGCCCATCCCTCCGCCGCCTCCGTCAACCGCCGCAGGCGCAGCAGGTCGTCCCGTACCTCCGTGATCCAGCCGCTCAGCCTGCCCCACGCGTACAGCAGCGAATCGTGGCCGAGCTGGGCCCAGCCGTCCTCGTCCACGACGACCAGCCGGGCGTCCGCGAACCGGCGCAGCAGGTCCTGGGTGCCGTCCTGCTCCTCCGGGGGCACCCGGCGGCGTACCAGCCGGCCCTCCCCGTCGGCCACGTGGACCATGGCGAGCATCATCTGCCGCAGGCGCCTGCGGCCCTCGTCGTCGAGGCCGCCGTAGATCTGGTCCGCCGCTCTGGCCACCGCGTCCCGGATGCCTCCGGCGTCCTGATACGCCGCGTAGGTGAGCGTGTTGCCGTGCCGCCGCAGCCAGATCTCCCGGAGGGCGTACGCCAGATACGGCAGCCCGGCGGCGTCACCCGTGCCGCCGCCCCACCGCTCCTCGTTCACCTCGCGCCGCAGGATCCGTGGTACGCCTTCCTCCCACTCCAGGCCGACCTGCCGCGCCGGGCCGACGACGGCCTGTTCGATCTCGGCATCGTTCAGAGCCGGCACGGTGAAGTGGTCCCGCTCCACCACAGGGGCGAGGTGAGGATCCGTGAGGGCGTCGTCGTGGTAGTCCGCGCGCAGGACCAGCACGATGCGGGGGCCGTCCGCTGCGGTGAGGGCGGCGGCGAACCGCTCCCGTTCGGTCGCGTCGGCGCCGGGCGTGAAGCACTGCTCCAGCTGGTCGATGACCAGCACCCGCGGCGGCTGTCCGGCCACAGGACGGCTGAAGCGGCCTTGATCCAGGTCGCGTACGACGTCGGCAAGCGGCCGGTCCACCGCCGCGGCCCAGGTCTCGGCCAGCTCCCGGAACGGCTGCGCACCCGGGCCGGACATGATCCGTACCCGCCCCAGCCCCTCCTGCTCCGCCGCCACGCTCAGGCCGGCCCGCAGCAGCGAGGACTTGCCGACACCCGATGTCCCGATCACGAGCAGCGGCTTGCCGGGCCGGGTCTCCTCGACACGCCGGAGCAGGGCTCGGGTCACCTGTTCCCGGCCGAAGAAGAGGTGGTGCTGCTCGGGCAGGAACGGGACGATGCCCGGGTACGGGCACACCGCGTCCGAGTCGTCGTCCGTGGGCGGTACGGCTTCGGTGGCTGGGCGTGACGCGTAGCGGTGGTTGGCCGTGAGGACCAGCTCCGACATGCGTGCGGTGCCGCCTCCGTACGGCCGGGCGGCACGTTGCCTTTCGTTCTGGAGCCGCTGATCGAGAAGCCGGTAGACCGTGTTCAGGGTCAGCCATCTGGGCCCGCCCGCGTCGCCCTCGCGCAGCAGGTCCAGCAGGTGACCGGTGAACAGGGTGCGCTCGGCTCCCTCAGGGGCGTAGGCCAGGGTGTTGCGCAGGGCCGACCCGAGCAGGTAGCTGCCCTGGGGCCGGGCGCCCCCGAACGGGTCCGAGACAGGCGCGCGGCTGGGCTCCGTGGCGTTTCCGGAGAAACAGCAGTCGAGGATCACAACCGGGTCCGCCGCCGCATCGCTCAGATAGCGTTCGACCTCCGAGTAGGGCACGGAATGCGCGGTGTCCGTCAGGGATCTCGTCGCGGCCGTTGCCAGATACAGCCGCCCTCCCGGCCCCCGCAGACCGTGACCGACGAAGCAGAAGACGACGATCCCGTCCACGGCCCGGTCCTCGCGAGGAGCGGCCTGGTCCGCGGCCTCCGCCAACGCCTCGAGCACCTCGCTCGGCGACTGCGGATCCGGCAGGAACCGGACCCGGTCTCCCATCCCACACTCGGTGCGCAGGGCATCGGCCAGCGCCCGTGCCGACGAAACGGCGGCCGGAAGGCCGTGCAGCAGGTCGCCCGGGTGACTTCCCGTGCCGACCACCACCGCGTGGCAGCCGGGGCCCGTCAGATCCAGCCTCCCCCGTAACGGCTCCATCAACGCGCCTCCCGCGAGCCCCCGGACTCACCTTCCCGCTCCGTCACCGCGCCCGTCCCCTCACCGGCGGGCTCGTGGTCAAGTGCCCGCGCCACGCGCTGGGCGAGCTCGCTGGTTGCCTCGGCGGTCAGCCCGCGCACTTTCTCCGAGAAGACGACTACCTGCGTGCCGTCCGGCTGGCTGACGGTGACGGTCACGTTGCCGCGGCGGTTCTGCAGCCATACGACGACGGCCGCGCCCACGGCTGCCGTCGGGCCGCCGGGCGCCAGGAGCAGCGTCAGCAGCTCACTCCACGCGCCCATCGCCCCGGTCGGGACGCCGCCCGGGGCCTCGCGCCGGACGAGCCCGCGCAGTTCGGGATCCTGGCGCAGCCAGTCGTACAAGTCGTCCGTGGCGCTCGCGTGATCGCCCGTCGCCGTCTCCACGGCCAGTGTGACACGCACCCCTGCCCCTCCCCCGTCTCTTCGCGACCGCAGTCACGCCTCCGTATCTCTCAACTCCCCTTACCCGCTTCTGAGTTCATTGCACATGACGTCGCCCCGGCCCGCCGAGGCGGACCGGCACACGCTCGCCCTGCCTGCTCACTTCCACCATGCCGTGGATGGCGGCCACAGCGCCTCGCTCGCCATCAGCAGCGACGGCCCGAGGCGCACGGGGCACACCAGGAGCGGATCCCTGTCGTACCGGGCGACCTCGAAGACGGCCGGATCGGAGCAGTCCGTGCCGTCGGCCTGATGACCCTCACGACCGTACGGTCCCCGGCACTGCGCGCTCCGGTGGACGCTCATACGTCCACCGGGCACGACGAAAGACCGCCCGCCGATCACGCCCGAAGGCGGAGCGGCGGGCGGTCCAGGCACCCGGCGGGAGCCCTCCCGCGCCCTACAGGAACGAGTTGATCTCGATCGTCTCGTCCCGGCCCGGACCCACGCCGATCGCGGAGATCGGGGCGCCGGACATCTCCTCCAGCGCCTTGACGTAGTTCTGGGCGTTCTTCGGGAGGTCGGAGAAGGACTTCGCCTTGGTGATGTCCTCGGACCAGCCGGGCAGGGTCTCGTAGACCGGCTTCGCGTGGTGGAAGTCGGTCTGCGAGTACGGCAGCTCCTCGACGCGCTTGCCGTCGATCTCGTACGCCACGCAGACCGGGATCTCCTCCCAGCCGGTCAGGACGTCCAGCTTGGTGAGGAAGAAGTCGGTCAGGCCGTTCACACGGGTCGCGTAGCGGGCGATGACCGCGTCGAACCAGCCGCAGCGGCGGTCACGGCCGGTCGTCACGCCCCGCTCGCCGCCGATGCGGCGCAGCGCCTCGCCGTCCTCGTCGAAGAGTTCGGTGGGGAAGGGGCCCGCGCCGACGCGGGTCGTGTAGGCCTTGAGGATGCCGATCACGCGGCTGATCTTCGTCGGGCCCACGCCCGCGCCGGTGCAGGCGCCGCCCGCGGTCGGGTTCGAGGAGGTGACGAAGGGGTACGTGCCGTGGTCGATGTCGAGCAGGGTGCCCTGACCGCCCTCGAACAGGACGACCTTGTCCTCCTCCAGCGCCTGGTTGATGACCAGCACGGTGTCGGTGACGTACGGCTTGATCTGCTCGGCGTAGCCCAGCAGCTCCTCGACCACCTGGTCGGCGGAGATGGCGCGCCGGTTGTACAGCTTGGTGAGCAGCTGGTTCTTGACGTCGAGGGCCGCCTCGACCTTCTGCTGCAGGATCGACTCGTCGTACAGGTCCTGGACCCGGATGCCGACGCGGTTGATCTTGTCGGCGTAGGTCGGGCCGATGCCGCGGCCGGTCGTACCGATCTTGCGCTTGCCGAGGAAGCGTTCCGTCACCTTGTCGACGGTCACGTTGTACGGCGTGATGATGTGCGCGTTACCGCTGATCAGGAGCTTGGACGTGTCGACGCCACGCTCGTTCAGACCGCTCAGCTCGGAGAGCAGGACCGACGGGTCGACGACGACACCGTTACCGATGACCGGCGTACAACCGGGAGAGAGGATTCCGGAAGGGAGGAGGTGGAGTGCATACTTCTGGTCGCCGACGACCACCGTGTGGCCGGCGTTGTTGCCGCCCTGGTAACGCACTACATAGTCCACCGAGCCACCGAGCAGGTCGGTGGCCTTCCCCTTGCCTTCGTCACCCCACTGAGCACCGAGCAGCACAAGTGCGGGCACGCGCGTACACCCCTTCCGGGCGGGGCATGTCCAAGGTCGGGGGCAGGGGCGTAAGGTTCACCGCCGCGTACCACCGCGACCGCCTTTGGTCGCACAACCGTCGGACCGGATGCCCCGGAATAGACGAAGCCCCTGGCGCAATAGCGCAAGGGGCTCTTGCACAAAGATGCTACCCGAGGAAGCGAGGCAGGACCGAGGTGGCGACTTTCGCGATGTCCGAACAGCTGCTGGTGATCATCGATCCGGCGGCACGGCAAACCGACGGAGAGTCCGTACGGATCGCGAAAGACGTGCTCAGCGCGGGTGCGACCACCAAGGTGTGCCTGCCGGACGGCCCCGAGGAATTCGCCCGGGCGCTCGGCCGGCGAGGGTCCCGGCGCCCGGTCGTGGTCGGCGACGACCGGGCACTGGTCCGCGCGGTGACCCTGCTGCACCGCCATCGCGAGCTGGCCGGATGTGCACTGTCGGTGGTCCCGGTCGGGGGTGCGGCCCTGGCGGAGTCCCTCGGCGTGCCCGCCGGTGCGGTCGCGGCCGCGCGGGCCGTGCTGGACGGCGCGGAGCGGCGCCTGGACCTGCTCGTGGACGACAGCGACGGGGTCGTCCTGGGCGCGCTGGGCATCCCGCCGGCGCCGGTGCGGGCGGCCTCGGGCGCCAACGAGCCGGTGGGCGTCCCCTCCGGGCGTCCCTGGCTGCGCACGACGTACCGCTCCCTGGTGCGCACCCTGGCCCCGCGCCCGCCCCGGCTGCCGGCCGTACCGGCCCCGGGCCCCTCCCGGCTCCGGGTCGAGCTGGACGGCGAGACGCTCGTGGACCTGGACCAGCCCGTGGAGGCGGTGTCGGTGACGCCGGGCTCCTGCGGGATGGCCGAGGTGGAGGTCCGGCCGCTGTCGGTGGGCGCCGAGGCGACCCCGCTGCGGGCCCGTGGCCGCGCGGTGACGGTGATCGGGTCGGACTTCCGCTACCGGGCCGACGCGCAGGTCTCGGGGCCCGTACGACGGCGGACGTGGACCGTGCGCGAGGCGGCCTGGGCGCTGACGCTGCCCGCCCATCACTGACGTCCTGCGGCCCCCCGGACCAGCTCTAAAGGTCTGGTGACAAATATTTAACCGTGCCGACCCCTTGAGGGACCGGTTCTCCCTCCACCATCCTGCTCCATCAAGGCGTGGTGCGTCCGCGCGTGGCGATCAGGAGAGGGGCCACCCGATGGCAGTGGACGAGGGCGTCGCCGCGGCGGCGAAGACGGACGGCGACGGAGTGGTTCATCGGCTGAAACCCAACGCTGTCGGCCTGCTCGGCGTGGTGTTCATGGCCGTCGCCACGGCCGCGCCGATCACCGCGATGACCGGCAACGTGCCCTTCATGGTGTCCGCCGGGAACGGCATCGGGGCGCCCGCAAGCTATCTCGTCGCAATGGTCGTCCTGGCAATCTTTTCCGTGGGTTTCACGTCCATGGCGAAGCACATCACGTCCACGGGCGCCTTCTACGGCTTCATCTCCTACGGCCTCGGCCGCACCGTCGGCCTCGCCTCGGGACTGCTCGCGACCTTCGCGTACGTCGTCTTCGAGCCCGCGCTGATCGGGATCTTCTCCACCTTCGCCACGACCACCCTCAAGGACCAGTCGGGGCTGGACGTCCCGTGGTGGGCCTTCGCGATCCTGATGCTGGCGATCAACGCCACCGGCACCTGGTTCGGGGTGAGCGTGGCCGAGAAGCTGCTGGTGGTGCTGCTGGCGACCGAGGTGACCGTGCTGGCCGCGATGGCCGTCTCGGTCGCCTTCCACGGCGGCGGACCGCACGGCTTCACCTTCGCGCCGGTCAACCCGGTCAACGCCTTCAAGGGCACGTCCGCCGGGCTCGGGCTCTTCTTCGCCTTCTGGTCCTGGGTCGGCTTCGAGTCGACGGCGATGTACGGCGAGGAGTCCCGCGACCCGAAGAAGATCATCCCCAAGGCGACGATGATCAGCGTCCTGGGCGTCGGCGTCTTCTACGTCTTCGTCTCCTGGATGGCCATCTCGGGCACCGGCGCGTCAAGCGCCGTGGAGGTGGCGACCAAGGATCCGATGGGCCTCTTCTTCAACCCCACCGAGCGCTACGTCGGCCACTGGGCGGTCGACGTCATGCAGTGGCTGATGATCACCGGTTCGCTGGCCTGTGGCATGGCCTTCCACAACTGCGCCGCCCGCTACATGTACGCGCTGGGCCGCGAGGGCGTCCTGCCGTCCCTGAAGAACACCGTCGGCCGCACCCACGCCCGGCACGGCTCCCCGCACATCGCGGGCCTGGTGCAGACGGTGGTGAGCGGGCTGCTGGTGGGCGCGTTCTGGGCCGCGGGCAAGGACCCGTACAGCGGCACGTACGTCCTGCTCGCCATCCTCGGCACCATGGCGATCCTCGTCGTCCAGGCCGTGTGCTCGTTCGCGGTGCTGGTCTACTTCCGCGGCCACCACCCGGAGAGCCGGCACTGGTTCCGGACCACCGCCGCCCCGCTGATCGGCGGGATCGCGATGCTCGCGGTGGTCGCGCTGCTGGTGTCCAACATGGGCGCGGCGGCCGGCCCGGAGTCCGGCTCACTGGTCCTGAAGGCGACGCCGTGGCTGGTCGCGCTGATCGCGGCGGCGGGGATCGGCTACGCGCAGTACCTCAAGCGGCGCTCGCCGGAGCGGTACGCGCTGCTGGGGCGGACGGTGCTGGAGGAGACGAAGGAGCGCTGACCTGACCTGCGGACCCCGGAGGGCGGGTCAGCTGCCGAACCTCTCCTCCCGGTACGCGCGCCAGCGTTCCATCATCTCGGCGACGTCCTGCTCGATGAACTCGAAGAAGGCGAGCGTCTCGGCCAGCCTGCGCCCGGCCGGCGTGTCCGGGCCCAGGCCGGCCACGCCGTCCCTGAGGGCGTCCTCCCAGCGCTTGATGATCGCCTCGCGGTTGGTGAGCGCCTCGTACCACTGGTCGCTGTGCACCCGGTACCGCTCCCGGCGCGAGCCGGGCTCCCGCTCGCGGGACACCATGTGGACCTGGGCGAGGTAGCGCACGGCACCGGAGACGGCCGCGGGGCTGATCCTCAGCTGTTCGCCCAGCTCGGCCGAGGTCAGGGTGCCGGTGTCGGAGGCGAGCAGCGCGGCGAAGACCCGGGAGGGCATGCGCGGCATCCCCGCCTCGACCAGTTGAGCCGCGAAGTGCTCCACGAACCTCGAGACCGACTCCGGGTCCCGCTCAGTACTCGGCTCCGTCATGCCCCTCACCCTATCCGGGGTTCATACGCTTCCTTAACTTCACAAATTTCTGAAGAAAGCGTACGTTCGGAGGCATGACCAAGGCAATCACGGTCTCTGGACTCCACAAGTCCTTCGGCCGTACCCACGCGCTGGACGGCCTCGACCTCGACGTCGACACCGGTGAGGTCCACGGCTTCCTCGGCCCCAACGGCTCCGGCAAGTCGACCACCATCCGGGTCCTGCTCGGCCTGCTGCGCGCGGACGCGGGCGCGGCGCAGGTACTGGGCCGCGACCCGTGGAAGGACGCCGTGGAGGTGCACCGCCGGATCGCCTACGTCCCCGGCGACGTGACCCTGTGGCGCAACCTCTCCGGCGGCGAGGTCATCGACCTGTACGGCAGGCTGCGCGGGGGGCTGGACGCGCGGCGCCGCGCGGATCTGATCGACCGCTTCGAGCTGGACCCCACCAAGAAGGGCCGCACCTACTCCAAGGGCAACCGGCAGAAGGTCGCCCTGGTCGCCGCCTTCGCCTCGGACGTGGACCTGCTGATCCTGGACGAGCCGACCTCGGGTCTGGACCCGCTGATGGAGGAGGTCTTCCAGCGCTGCGTGGAGGAGGAGCGGGACCGCGGCCGGACGATCCTGCTGTCCTCCCACATCCTCAGCGAGGTCGAGGAGCTGTGCGACCGCGTCAGCATCATCCGCAAGGGCCGGACCGTGGAGACCGGCTCCCTGGCCGACCTGCGCCACCTGACGAGGACGAGCGTGAGCGCCGAACTCGCGGGCCCGCCCAACGGGTTGGCACACCTGCCCGGCGTCCATGACCTGGACGTCCAGGGCCACCGGGTCCGCCTCCAGGTGGACACCGACCAACTGGACTCGGTCCTGCGCCAGTTGAGCGAGTCGGGCGTGCGGTCCCTGACCTCGACCCCGCCGACGCTGGAGGAGCTGTTCCTGCGCCACTACCAGGATCTCGACGAGGCGGCCACGCGATGACGACCTTCACGGGCACGGGAGTGCTGCTGCGTTTCTCGCTGCGCCGCGACCGACTGCTGATCCCGGTGTGGATCGCGGTGAACGCGCTGATGGTCCTCTCCATGCCGAACACCCTGAAGACCCTGTACGGCACCGCGGCCGAACGTGCCGACCTGGTGGGCCAGTTGCAGACCAACGCCTCCTTCCGCGCCCTGATCGGCCCGGTCTTCGACACCTCGATCGGCGCGCTGACGGCCTGGCGCGTGGGGGTGTACGCCGCCGCGCTCGCGGCCGCGATGAGCCTGCTGATCGTCGTACGGCACACCCGGGACGAGGAGGAGAGCGGCCGCCAGGAGCTGGTGGCGTCCGGGATGGTGGGCCGCCGGGCCTCCCTCACGGCGGCCCTGCTGGCGGCGGCAACGGCCAACGCCGCACTGGCCCTGCTGATCACGGCGGGTCTCGCCGGGCAGGGCGCCACGGGCGCACTGTCCTTCGGGCTCGGTCTCGCCGGGGTCGGCATGGTCTTCGCCACGATGGCGGCGATCGTCGCCCAGCTGACGGAGAGCGCGCGCCTCGCCCGCGGCCTGACGGCGGCGGTCCTCGGCGCGGCCTTCGTCCTGCGCGCGGCGGGCGATTCGACGACGAACGACGGCTCGTCCCTCCTGACCTGGCTGTCCCCCCTGGGCTGGCTGGAGAACCAGCGCTCCTTCGCCGCCGAACGCTGGTGGGTGCTGCTGCTGTTCGCGGCGGCAGTGGCCGTGCAGGCCCTGATCGCCTACGAGCTGGCGGGCCGCCGCGACGTCGGCATGAGCTTCCTGCCCACGCGCCCCGGACCCCCCTTCGGCCGCCTCGGCACAGCCGCCGCCCTGGCCTGGCGCCTGCAACGCGGCAGCGTCCTCGGCTGGTCCCTCGGCTTCTTCCTCGCCGGGGTCGTCTACGGCGGTCTCACGGACGGCGCGGCCGACCTGGTCGGCGACAACGAGCAGGCCCGGCAGATCGTCGAGCGGATGGGCGGCCAGAGCGGTCTCACGGACGCGTTCCTGGCGGCGATGGTCGGCATGCTCGGCCTGATCGCGGCGCTCTACGTGGTCGGATCGGTCCTGCGCCTGCACGGCGAGGAGACCTCCGGCCGCGCCGAACCGGTACTGGCCTGCGCGGTCGGCCGCCTCCGCTGGGCCGCGAGCCACCTGACGATCGCCTTCGCCGGCTCGGCCCTGATCATGCTCCTGGCAGGCCTGGGCTTCGCGGTGGGCTACGGCAAGGAGATCGCCCCGATCCTGGGCGCCTGCCTGGTCCAGCTCCCGGCGGTCTGGCTGATCGGCGCGCTGACCCTCCTGCTCTACGGCCTGGCCCCCCGCCTGGCCCCGGCCGCCTGGGGCATCGCCGTGGCCATCCTCCTGATCGGCTGGGTGGGCCCGGCCCTGAACGCCCCCCAGATCGTGCTGGACCTGTCCCCGTTCGGCCACCTGCCGAAGCTGCCGGGTGGGGGGATGGAGTGGGGGCCGGTACTGGCCCTGACGGGGCTGACGGTGGCGCTCGTGGGAGCGGGGCTTGCGGGGTTGAGGCGGCGGGACCTGACTACCTGAGGGCGGGGCGTCAGTCGACGTACTGCTTGAGTTCCTCGGTGTCGAGTTCAAGGCCGAGCGGCTCGGGCAGCGAGAGCTTGGCTCCGAACGCCTTCTTCACAGCGCTGCGATACCCCACGTTCGGGGCCGGATCGCTGTAGAGCGTGACCGAGCAGTCGTCGCGGTCGATCAGCAGATAGTAAGGAATCCCGGCATCTGCGTACCCAGCGGGCTTCTCCTCGCGATCCCGCCGGTGGGTGTCCGCGTCGTAGGAAGTGACCTCCACCGTCATGATCACCCCCTGCGTGTCGGCCCAGTCCCCTTTCCCAGTGAACGTTCCCCGAGGCGCAAGCACGGCGTCCGGGAGCGCCCGGCCTTTGCGGTACTTCTCGATCCGCAGCCCCAACTCACCGCGTCCGTACAGCCACAGCCCGGAGCCGGCCAACAGAAAGCACTCCTGCAGCCACCGGATGACCTCGCTGTGATTGCCGTCCGTCATGCCCTTGATCCCGACCCGTCCGTTGATGAACTCCAACCTGACGGCGTCGAACCTCTTGGCCACGTGTGCAGCAAGCTCCTCGAACTCCTCTACGGACATCTGAGACGTGTGCTGCGCCATAACCGTCATGGTGCCCCCCTTCGCAGGCACGCACCAGCTTGCCGAGCCGCGTGTGCCCAGCGATCCGGATCACCCTGCGATCATCCGAACGGGTGATCACCCCACCTCGACGCTCAGCCCCTCCAACCCCCGGATCACGAAGTTCGGCTTGCGCTCCGGTTCTGCCGCCAGGGTCAGGGTCGGGGCCTTCTGCAGCAGGGCGGTCATCGATGCCGCCAGCTCGATGCGGGCCAGGGGGGCGCCGATGCAGTAGTGGATGCCTGCGCTGAAGGAGATGTGAGGGTTGTCCCTGCGGGTGAGGTCGAGGTTCTCGGGGTTCTGGAAGACCTCGGGGTCGTGGTTGGCGGAGCCGAAGAGCATGGCGATCTCAGCGCCCCTCGGGATCGTCGTGCCGTCGATCTCGATGTCGTCCAGGACCCAGCGTTCGAAGAGCTGGAGCGGGGTGTCGTAGCGCATCAGCTCCTCGATCGCCGAGGGGATCAGGGAGTGGTCGGCGCGGAGGCCGGCCAGCTGGTCCGGGTTACGGAACAAGGCGTACCAACCGTTGACCGTGGCGTTGACGGTCGCCTCGTGCCCCGCGTTGAGGAGCAGGACGGCCGTCGAGATCATCTCCTGCTCGGTCAGCCGGTCGCCCTCGTCGTGCGCGGCGATGAGCCCGGAGATCAGGTCGTCGCCCGGCTCCTTGCGGCGCTCGGCGATCAGCTCGCGGAGGTAGTCCGAGAACTCGGTCGATGCCCGGACGGCCCGCGCTGCCGTCTCCTCGGACGGGTTCAGCTCGTACATCCCGCAGATGTCCGCCGACCAGGGGCGCAGCGGGGCCCGGTCGGACTCCGGGATGCCCAGCATCTCGGCGATGACGGCCACGGGGAGCGGCTCGGCGACGTCCGTGAGCAGATCCCCGCCGCCCGCCTCGACCAGCCGGTCCACCAGCTCGCCGGCGAGGTTCGCCACGTACGGCTTCAACTGCTCGACCGTGCGCGGGGTGAACGCCTTCGACACCAGCCGCCGGATGCGGGTGTGGTCCGGCGGTTCGAGGTCGAGCATGCCGTGGTCGTTGAGCGTGTGGAACGGTTCGTGCTCCGGCGAAGGTGCCGTGCGCCCGAAGTCCTCGTGCGTGAACCTGTGCTGGTACGTCCGGCCGAGGCGCCGGTCCCGCAACAGCGCCGAGACGTCGGCGTGGTGCGGGACCAGCCACTGGTCGGTCGGCTCGTACCGCATCACCCGGCCGCGGGCACGCAGCTCGGCGTAGGCCGGGTACGGGTCGGCGAGGAACGCGGGGTCCCAGGGGTCGAACACGAGGTCGTCAGGGCCTGCCATGCGGGGACGCTAACGCGTCGGACCGGCGTCTGAACAGGGGTGTCCGCCCCATCGGGCATGCTCGCCACTCAGATCTGTTCGGCGACCAGGACGTAGTCGTAGTGGATCGGGTCGCCCTCTTCGTCCACCGGGTACTCGTAGCTGCTCTCGTTCGCGAGGATCACCTTGAGCTCCGGCAGGGCGTCGAAGCCCAGGTCGTTCTCCTCGATGGTGTGGCCCCGTTCCGCGAGCTGTTCGAAGAGGTCCTCGCTCGGGGTGCGGAAGACGTCGAGCCCGTCGAGCAGCACCCGCACGTCGGCGTCCTCGTTCTGGAACCGGAACAGCTCCACATCGCTCAGCGCGCCCTTGGTGAACCCGAGCACGACGCTCAGCCGGGACGCGTCGTGCGTGAGCGTGATCTGTCCCGGGTCCGCGTCACTCGCGACGGTTCGGAAAAGCCCCCGCTCCTGGACGGTGCCACGTGCTTCCTCGACCGACATGCCGAGCCGGAAAGGCCCCACGCCGACGTGCGGCCGGATCTCGATCTCCATGTGTACTCCTTGCTGGTCGGTGTTCGGTGCAGCCGGGTCCCCTCCCAGGTCCGTCAGCCCGGTGTCACCAGCCGCGCCTCGTACGCGAACACCGCCGCCTGGGTGCGGTCGCGCAGGCCCAGCTTCACCAGGATCCGGCTCACATGGGTCTTGATCGTCGACTCCGCCACCACCAGCCGCTCGGCGATCTCCGCGTTCGACAGGCCCTGTGCGATCAGGACCAGCACCTCCGTCTCCCGCTCCGTCAGCTCTCCGTACGCCGCCTGCGCCGACGGCATCATGCGCGGTGTCTCCGACAGCCGGGAGAACTCGGTTATCAGCCGCCTGGTCACCGAGGGGGCGAGCAGTGCCTCGCCGGAGGCCACCACCCGTACGCCGTCGGCGAGCTGGCGGGCCGAGGCGTCCTTCAGGAGGAACCCGGAGGCTCCCGCACGCAGCGCCTGGTACACGTACTCGTCCAGGTCGAACGTGGTCAGTACCAGCACCTTCGCCGTGTCGTCCGCCGCGACGATCTCCCGGGTCGCCTCGATGCCGTTCAGCTCCGGCATGCGGATGTCCATCAGCACCACGTCCGGCGCGAGTTCCCGCACCCGCTCGACCGCCTGGCGGCCGTTGACGGCCTCGCCGACGACCTCGATGTCCGGCATCGCGTTCAGCAGGACCGAGAAGCCCTCGCGCACCATCATCTGGTCGTCCGCGATCAGTACGCGGATCGTCATGCCTCACCCTCGCTCGCGGTGTCCGCCGCCGGCACCGGCAGGAACACGGTCACCTCATATCCTCCGTCGGCCGTCGGGCCCGTCGTCATCTCCCCGTTCAGCATCGAGACGCGCTCCCGCATCCCCGTGATGCCGTGCCCGGCGCCCGGCGAGGGCCTCAGCTGGGCCGAAGCGGGCGGCGGGCCGTTGACTATGCGCAGGCCCAGGCCACCGAGCACGTACCCGATCTCGACCCGTGCCCCCGCACCCGGAGCGTGCCGCAGCGTGTTGCTCAGCGCCTCCTGCACGATCCGGTACGCCGACAGCTCGACGCCCTGCGGCAGTTCGCGCACCGCGCCGGTCACCGCCTTCTCCACCTCCAGCCCGGCCTCCCGCACATTGGCGAGCAACCCGTCCAGGTCGGCGAGGGTGGGCTGCGGGGCGTCCGGCGCCTCGTAGTCCTCCGCGCGGACCACGCCCAGGACCCGGCGCAACTCGGTCAGGGCCGCCACCGCGTTCTCCCGGATGGTGGCGAACGCCTTCTCCAGCTCCGGCGGCGGGTTCTCCACCCGGTAGGGCGCCGCCTCCGCCTGGATGGCGACCACCGACATGTGGTGGGCGACCACGTCGTGCAGCTCGCGGGCGATGGTCGTGCGCTCCTCCAGCAGCGTGCGCCGCGAACGCTCCACGGCGGTCACCGTCTGCTGGGCGGTCACCTCCTGCTGGGCCTCCCTGCGTATCTGACGGACGGTGACGACCAGCAGGATCAGCGCGGAGAGGATCAGCATCGGGCCGACGTTGGTGTCGTAGTGGTTCCAGCCGAAGGCGCTCTCGGCGACGAAGCCGTAGGCCGCGGTCAGCGCCCACATCCAGGCCGCCGTGCGCGGGCGGGTGCGCAGCGCCACGACCGTGAGCACCAGCAGGTGGGACAGGAAGCTGCCCGGCATCCACGGCCAGTCGCTCCAGCCGCCGCCTGTCAGGGCGGCGGTGGCCGTGGTCGCGGCGAGCGAGAACCAGAACGCTCCCACCGGACGCGCCAGGGTCAGCAGGACCGGCCCCAGGGCCAGCAGCCCGCACAGCAGCGGCAGCAGTCCGGAGTCGTCCGTGCTCGCCACGGCGAGGAACCCCGCCAGCGTGCCGAGGACGACCACGACCGTGTGCCGTGACCAGGCCGCGTACTCCCTCATCCGGCCGCCGCGGCGGGCGAGCCGGCCGTCGGCGACCCTGCGGGGCAGCGGGCGGTAGGCGAAGGCGTCGTGGAACAGGTCCTGCCGCAGCCCGCGCAGGGCGTCCGCGGCGAGCCGGAACTCCGGGCTGCGCGGCCTCGCGGCTCCGCCCGGCGGTGTCGGCTGGGTGTGCGTCGTCTCGGTCACGTGGAAAACGGTAGAGCCCGGGCGGGGTCGCGGTCGTCCCCTCGGAGAGGGGTCCTCGGGGATCCTTCTCAGGTACTACAGGTAGAGGGCGGGACGGTACCCAGGGGTGCCGGGCGGACGGGGTCAGCGGCCGCCGGGGCGGACCAGACCGGACTCGTAGGCGAAGATCGCCGCCTGGGTGCGGTCGCGCAGGCCCAGCTTCACCAGGATGCGGCCCACGTGGGTCTTCACGGTCTGCTCGGCGACGACCAGATGCTCGGCGATCTCGGCGTTCGACAGGCCCTGCGCGATCAGTGCGAGCACCTCCGTCTCGCGCTCCGTCAGGTCGCCCACGCGCTGCTTGAGCGGGCCCCGGGGCGAGCCGTCCAGGCGGGCGAACTCGGCGATCAGGCGGCGGGTGATGCCCGGGGCGAGCAGCGCGTCCCCGGCCGCCACCACGCGCACCGCCTCGGCGAGCTGGTCGGCGGAGGCGTCCTTGAGCAGGAACCCGGAGGCCCCGGCGCGCAGCGCGTCGTACACGTACTCGTCCAGGTCGAAGGTGGTGAGGACCAGGACCTTGACGCCCGGGTGGTCGGCCGTGATGCGGTCGGTCGCCTCGATGCCGCCGAGTTCGGGCATCCGGATGTCCATCAGGACCACGTCCGGGGTCAGTTCGGCGACCTTGGCGATCGCGTCGCGCCCGTGCACCGCCTGTCCGATCACCTCGATGTCGGGCTTGGTGTTGAGCAGCACGGTGAAGCCCTGGCGGACCATCTGCTGGTCGTCGGCGATGAGTACGCGGATGGTGCCGGCGCCGCTCGTCATGGGGTCGGTTCTCCTGTCGGGGGCTGGGGGTGGTGCGGGTCGTCGTCGGACAGGGGCGGGAAGTAGATCTCGGGGCGGGGGAAGTCCGGGCGCAGCGGCCGGGGCGGACGGCGGGTGCCCGTCTTGGGGAGGAACGCCGTCACCATGAAGCCGCCGTGCAGGTTCGGGGTCGCGGTGAGGTGCCCGCCGAGCATCGCCGCGCGCTCCCGCATGCCCAGCAGGCCGTGCCCGGAGCCCGGGGAGGGCTGGACCGGGCGGCGGGGGCGGGAGTTGGTCACGCACAGGAAGATGCCGTCGGACTGGTGGTCGACCTCCACCCGGACCCGCGAACCCGGGGCGTGCCGCAGGGCGTTGCTGAGCGCCTCCTGGACGATCCTGTACGCCGACAGTTCCACACCCTGTGGATAGGCGCGGGACGTGCCGCGGTAGTCGATGACGACGTCCAGGCCGGCCGCCCTGGTGTTCTCGATCAGGGCGCCCAGACGGGCGAGGTTCGGCTGCGGGGCGTCGGGGGCCGGACCGGTGCCGGGTGCCGTCAGCCGGTACGGGTCCTCGGTCGCCTCGGGGTCGTCGGGGGACTCGGAGCGCAGGACGCCGAGGACGCGGCGCAGCTCGGTGAGGGCCTCCAGGGCGTTGTTGCGGATCCCGGCGAGGTTCTCCTTCAGCTCCTCCGAGGGGTTCTCCACGAGGTGGGGGGCCACCTGGGCCTGGATGGAGATCACCGACATGTGGTGGGCGACCACGTCGTGCAGCTCGCGGGCGATACGGCTGCGTTCCTCCAGGAGGGTGCGGCGGGCGCGTTCCTCCGCGGTGATCGTCGTCTGCTCGATCAGCTGGGTGCGGGCCTCGCTGCGGCCGCGCAGGGCGGTGCCGATGAGGACGGAGACGGCGAAGAGTGCGACCGCTGTGACGCCGGTCGAGGAGTAGCTCTGGGCGCCGATCAGGCCTTGCACGACGTAGGTCGCCAGGGTCGTCACGGCCAGGGCGGCGAGCGTGAGGCGTATGCGGACGCGCAGGGCGAGGAGGAGGAGCACGGCCATGTGGGCGAGCAGAGTGGGCGTGGTCCAGGGCCAGTTGGGGCCGGGGGTGGAGGACGGCTCCAGGTGGGGGCGGGCCAGCAGTGCGGTGAGGGTGGCGGCGGTGAGGGAGAGGGCCCAGGCGGGGGTGGGGCGCCACAGGGCCAGGACGACGGCGGTGGCCTGGAGGGAGGCGGTGAGGAGGGCTACGGCTGTGGTGAGGCCGTAGGAGGTGTGCAGTTCGTCTCCGCCGGCGAGGGCGATGCCCAGTGCTGTGTAGGCGGTGAGGAGGTAGGTGAGGAGGCGGAGCCAGCGGTACTTGGAGAAAGGGGGTGAGTGGGGGGAGGGGGTTTCTCCTAGCCAGGTGCGTAGGCGGGACTTGGGGGGTGCGCTTTCCCGTGCGGGTGCGTTGGGGGGCACCCGGCCTTCGGCCGGGTCTGGGTTCCCACCCGCACCACCCGTACCGCTTTCGTCGTCGGGTGCGGGTGGCCCCTGTGGGGCGGAAGCGCCATCGGCGGCCGCGGGTGTCACTTGGTCAACTTTAGGCATTGTGTGGGGTCTTTGCTCGGGGGGTGTGGTGGTGGATGAGGCGGGAACGGCGGTTTCGGGGGCGGCGGGGGCCCTGTTCGTGGTGGCGGAACGTCAGCCAGAAGAGGGTCAGGGTCAGGGCGAAGAGAGGGAGGTAGGCGAGGCGGGACGCCACCCAGGTCAGGGAGTCGGGGCGGGTGTGGAGGCCGGGGAGGCGGCCGGCCAGGAGGGCGGTGGCCGTGGTGGCCATCAGGGCCGTCTGGTGCCAGAGGAAGATCGTCATCGCCGAGAGGTTGATCAGAGTCACTGCCGACCAGGCGAGGGGGCGGGTCATTGCCCGGTGCAGGTGGTCTCGGAGGAGCAGGGCCAGGCCGCATTGGGCCAGGCCGAAGGTGACGGCCGCCAGGGTCGGGGGGTTGAGGTTGGAGGTCGGGGTGCCGGGGACTCCGACCATCGAGGCCGGGTAGCCCGCCCAGAGGATCAGGGACGCCGTCGCCGTCGTACCGGATATGAGCAGGACCCAGGCTGTTCGGCGGCTGTCCAGTTCGCCTCGGGTCCAGGCCGCGCCCAGGGTGTACGGGACCAGCCAGCCCGCCGCCAGGTTCACCCAGCCGAGCCAGGACGGGCCGGTGTGCAGGCCGAAGCGCAGGACGTCCACGTGCAGGACGACGGCCAGGGGCCAGAGGGGGTTGAGGCGGGTGAGGAGGGGGGTCGCGGCCGTCAGAGCCGCGAAGACCAGGAGGAACCAGAGGGGGGACAGGGCGAGTTTGAGGAGCGTGTGGAGGGTGGCGAGCTGGGCGCCGGTGAGGAGGAGGGCGAGTGCGGCCACCGTCCACAGGGCGAGCAGGGCTGCCACCGGGCGCAGGAGGCGGGTGAGGCGGGTGCGCAGCCAGTCGCGGTACGACGTGCCGCGCGCCTGTGCCGAGGCCAGGCTGCGGGTCGCCACATGGCCGCCCACCAGGAAGAACACCGCCAGGGTCTGGAAGACCCAGGAGACCGGGGCCAGCCAGGGCATGTGCTGCAGCGGACTCGCCGTGTGCAGGCCGCCGTCCTGCGCGACCAGTGCCGTGACCAGCCAGTGGCCGAGGACGACACCGAGTATCGCGAAAGCGCGCAGGGCGTCCACCGCTCGGTCCCGGGAGACGGGTGTGGCGGCGTCCACGCGGTGGGCGCCCTGACGGATCGCCTGCAGTGCGCGGCGGGGAGCGCTCAGGATCGGCTCAGGCACGGGTCACCTCCGAGGTCTCGCCGAGGGTGATGCGGGCCAGGTTGGCGAGGGAGACCGAGCCCGGGGTGAAGTAGCCGCTGTGGTCGGCGTCCGCCGCGTCGAAGACCCGGGCACCGAAGGCGCGGGAGACGGGGTCGGTGCCGAAGCCGACGGTGGCGAGGAGGAGGCCGGCACGGACATGGGGCAGGTGCGCGACCCAGTCCCTGCTGCCACGGGCCGCCCAGACTCGGGCGGGGGTGTGCAGGCCGGCGACGGTGTCCGCTGCCGTGCCGGGGCTGCCGAGCAGGACCATGTCGTCCACGGGCAGGGCGGGGGCGGAGCGGGCGCAGACGACGGAGCCGTAGGAGTGGCAGAGGAGGGATATGTAGGTGTGGTTGGGGGCGAGCCTGTGCAACTGGTCTATGAAAGCGCGGAGTTCCGGGGTCGCTTCGTCTGCTCGGGTTGTCGTCGTGACCGTGGTGCTGATCGTGGCGGGGGTCTTGTAGCCGAGCCAGGCGATGACTGTTGTGCGCGGTTTGGTGCGGTGCGCTTCCTGATAGAGGGCCGCTGCTGTTCTGTGGAAGCGGGCGTAGGTGTCGAGGGTGGTGTCGGAGCCGGGGACCAGGACGGCGATGTGGTCCGCGCGGGTCGGGTCGCCGAGGACTTCTACTGCTTGGCCAGAGCCTCTGCCGTCGAAAGTGAGGAGGTTACGGGTGGCGAAGGTTCGGTCGGCTGCGGCTCGGTGGAGGTCGCCGTGGTTGGCGGCCATGTCGGCTGCGCGGGTGGCGTTCTCGCGGTTCGCCTCGTAGGTCGACTGGAGGGTGGCCGCGGTGGGGGCGGGGAGCGGGGGAGGGGTGGGGGCCGGGATCTGGGGGTGGGCGGCTGCGGTGAGGGCTGCGACTGTGGTGGCCGTGAGGAGGGCTTGCCGCCAGATACGGTGCGATTTCGGGTGCGGGTGCGTGGGTGGGCACCCGGCCTTCGGCCGGGTCTGGGTTCCCACCCGCACCACCCGTACCGCTTTCGTCGTCAGGTGCGGGTGGCCCTCATGGGGCGGATTCGCCGTCGGCGGCTGCGCGTTGTCGGTCCGGAGCGGCTGCGCCGGTGATGGTCGCAGCGTCGTGTTCGGACGCGGTGTCTGCCCCATGGTTCGGTTCCTCTCGGAGTGCCCGGCCATCGGGCTTGTCCGAGAGGGAAGTTAGGAATCAGGGGGTGTCGTCGGCGTCCCGCCAGGGAGCTGTTCTGCGAGGTAGCTCTCAGGTACTACGGGTATGACGGGGGCAGAGGGCAGGGGTCACCACGCCAGTTGGGCGATCTCCTCCGCCACCACCGCGCAGGCGTCCGCCACCGGGTCGATCAGCGGGAAGTGGCCGACATCCTCCAGCAGCGTCAGGCCCACCACCTCGCCCGCCTTCGCCGCCGCGTCCGCGTAGGACTCGGCGACCGCCTGCGGTACGACGAGGTCCGCGCGGCCCTGGACCAGGGTCGTCGCGATGCCTGTCGGGAGCAGCAGCGCGGGGTCGGCATACGGCTGGCGCTCGGCGAACTTGTCATGGCCGCCGAGGAGTTGGAGGGCGGCGTTGCCACAGACGTCCAGCTTCTCCGACACCGCGAAGTCCGCGATGGGGGCGAGAGCGACCACGCCCCGCAGCGGGGCCGGGCCGTCCGTGCGCCAGGGGGCGTCGCCGGGCAGGACGTGGCGGGCCGCTGCCCACAGGGCGAGGTGGCCGCCCGCCGAGTGGCCGGTGAGGACCATGCGGCGGGGGTCGGCCTGCGGAAGCGCCCCGTGGACCAGGGAGGGGAGGACGTCCATGGCGGCGGCCACGTCGTCGAAGGTGTCGGGCCAGCGGCCCGCCACGGGCGCGGGCGGGGCTCCGGCGCCAAGTCCGGGTCCGGGTCCCATGTTCTGTGCGGGGATCTGGGGGTCGCCGCCGCGCCGGTACTCCACGTTGGCCACGGCGAAACCCTTACGGGCCAGGTAGTCCACGAAGGGGGTGATGTGGCGGCGGTCGTAGGGGGCGCGCCAGGCCCCGCCGTGCAGGACGACGACCAGGGGGGCGAGGGTCGTGTCGGTCCGCGGGGCGTAGAAGTCGATCACCTGGTCGGGGTGGTCGCCGTATACGGCGGTGACGTCGGGGGCGACCGCGGGGTGCGAGAAGGCGGACTCCTCTTCGGCGGCGGCGCGGGCTGCGGCGGCGTCGTCCGGCATGCTCCAACCTCTCAGCGACGGAACAGATTTGAAGACCAGGCGGCGATTCTTCGTCGACCGTTGGCGGGGACGGTATCAGGCCGGTGACGTGCGCGGACATGGGGTTGTCACGCACGGTGAGGGCGGGGCGCGATCGCACCCCGCCCCCAGCTGCCGCGACTGGCCTAGCCGAGCACCTCCGCCAGCACCCGCGCGGCCCGCTCCGTCTCGGCGAAGCTCACGTACAGCGGGCTGAAGCCGAAGCGGAGGACGTCGGGGTTGCGGAAGTCGCCGACCACGCCCCGGTCGATGAGCTGCTTCATCACGTCACCCGCGTCGGGGCAGCGCAGGGCGATCTGGCTGCCGCGTTCCTCGTGGCGGTCCGGGGTCACGGAGGTGACCCGGCCCGGCTCGGTGTACGCCGCGACGCACTCCAGGAAGAAGTCCGTCAGGGCCAGGGACTTGGCGCGGACCGCGGCGACGGAGACCTCGTCCCAGATCTCCAGAGCCGCCTCCAGGGCCAGCATGGAGAGGATGTCCGGGGTGCCGACGCGGCCGCGCAGTGCGCCCGGTGCCGGGTTGTAGGACTGACTCATGCCGAACGGCTCGGCGTGCGAGTTCCAGCCGGGCAGCGGGGAGTCGAAGCGGTCCTGGAGGTCGCGGCGGACGTAGAGGAACGCGGGTGCGCCCGGGCCGCCGTTCAGGTACTTGTAGGTGCAGCCGACCGCCAGGTCGACCCCGTGCTCGTCCAGGCCCACCGGCAGTGCGCCCGCGCTGTGGCACAGGTCCCAGACCGCGAGCGCGCCCGACGCGTGGATCGCGGCGGTCAGCGACGGCAGGTCGTGCAGCCGGCCGCTGCGGTAGTCGACGTGGTTCAGCAGCACCACCGCCGTACGGTCGCCCAGCGCCGAGGGCACCTCCGCGGGGGCCACCGGGCGCAGGGTGCGGCCGGTCAGGCGGGCCGCCGACTCGGCGATGTAGCCGTCCGTCGGGAACGTCGTCGCGTCGACCAGGATCTCGTCGCGGGCCGGGTCCACCATGCGGACCGCCGCCACAAGTGCCTTGAAAACGTTGACACTTGTGGAGTCGCCCACCACGATCTGGCCCGGCGCCGCGCCGACGAGCGGGGCGATGCGGTCACCGATCCGCTCGGGGGCCGTCCACCAGCCGCTCTCGTCCCAGGAGCGGATGCGCAGCTCGCCCCACTGCCGGCGGACGACGTCCTCGACCCGGGCCGGCACGTTCGCCGGCAGGGCGCCTAGGGAGTTTCCGTCCAGGTAGACGCCCGCGACGTCAGCCGCATGATCGGATGCAGTGTCGAGGACGAAACGGGAGCGCAACGGGGCCAGTTCGTCGGCCGCGTCCAGCTGCTTCGCGCGCAGAGTCGGCTCAGACATGGGACCTCGCCGTCCACAGCTCCGGGAAGACGTTCTTGCCGGCACGCTTCTCCAGCCAGGCCACGCCCGCGGAGCCGCCCGTGCCGGGCTTGGCGCCCATCGCGCGGCGGGTGGCGACCAGGTGGTCGTTGCGCCAGCGCCAGACCAGTTCGGCGACGTCGGACAGCGCCTCGCCGAGGCGGGCGAGTTCGGCGTTCTGGTCGCCGGAGTAGATCTCCGTCCAGGCCGCCTCGACGGCGTCGGAGGTCTCGTAGCGCAGGGCGACGTCCCGGCGCAGGACGGACTCGGGGATCGCGTGGCCGCGGCGCGCGAGCAGCCGTACGACCTCGTCGTACAGGCTCGGCTCGTGCAGCGCCTTCTCCAGTTCCGCGTGGACGCGCGCGGTGCCGCGGTGCGGGACGAGCATGGACGCGGACTTCTCGCCGAGCAGGAACTCCATGCGGCGGTACATCGCCGACTGGAAACCGGAGCCCTCGCCGAGGGCGGAGCGGTACGAGTTGAACTGGGCCGGGGTCAGCTGGCCGAGCGGCTTCCAGGAGGCGTTCAGGGCCTCCAGTTCCCGCACGGAACGCTTCAGCGCGGCGACGGCGGTGGGGACGTCGTCCGAGCGGAGTGCCTTCGCGGCGGTCTCCCACTCGTGCACGATCACGGTGAACCACAGCTCCATGACCTGGGTGGTGACCAGGAAGACCATCTCTCCGGGGTCGTCGGAGAGGGTGTGCTGGAGGTGGGTGAGCACGTCCGCCCTGACGTAGTCCTCGTACGGCGTCGTGCCGGCGAAGTCGAGATGCGGGGTCTCGGGCTCAGCGGCCTCACGAAGGGGGCGAGCCGGTTGGGACATCGCTGTCTCCTGTGTGTTACTCCGGGTAGCGGTCCGCCCCTGCCGATGCCGGCACGGGGGCCCCGGTCCCCAAGCCGCATCCTCCGCAATCCCACCGGATACGGCAAGGCCCGTCTGCTGCCAGACGGGCCACACCGGGAACTCCCGTTGCGGTCAGCCCAGGGTCTGGGCGGCCGTCGGGGAGGAGTCCTTCAGGAACTGCGAGCAGCGCTCGTACTCCTCCTGCTCGCCGATGGACTGGGCGGCACGGGCGAGGGCGTGCAGGGCGCGCAGGAAGCCGCGGTTCGGCTCGTGCTCCCACGGGACCGGGCCGTGGCCCTTCCAGCCGCCTCGGCGCAGGGCGTCCAGGCCGCGGTGGTAGCCCGTACGGGCGTAGGCGTACGACTCCACGACCGCGCCCCGCTCGAACGCCTCGTCGGCCAGCTGGGCCCAGGCGAGGGAGGAGGTGGGGTACTTGGCGGCAACGTCCGTCGGCGCGGTGCCCTGAGCGAGGAGTTCGCGGGGCTCCGGGTCGTCGGGGAGGTGGGTGGGAGGCGGGCCGCCGAGGAGGTTCTCGTGAATCGTCATGTGTTCAGTCTGGCGCACCGTGACCGGGACGGCTCAGCCGACGGTGCTGCAATCCCCTAGAGCCTGGGCTCGTGGTCCGGCTCCAGTGGTGGGGACGTGACGGAGCCGTGTCGTTTGCATTCGGGGTGGAGGCAGTGCGGAGGGAGTCGGCGGACCAGGGTGAAGGCCAGGATCGCGCCCAGGACCAGCACGCCCGCGACGATCGGCATCGCCCGGTCGAACGCCGCGTCGAACGCGGCAGCGGACCGGTACGCCTCCGGACCCATGCCCGTCAGCAGAGGGAGCCCGGCCACGGCCACCAGGCCCGCCGCCCGCGCCGCCGCGTTGTTGATGCCGCTGGCGAGGCCCGCCCGTGCGGTGTCGACGGAGGCGAGGACCGTGGCGGTCAGCGGGGCGACCAGGACGACCATGCCCGTGCCCATCACGAGGAGGGGCGGCAGGACGTCCGTGAGGTAGTTCGCGTCGGGCCCCACCCGGAGCATCAGCAGCATCGCCGCGGCGCACAGCAGCGGGCCGACGGTGAGCGGCAGGCGCGGGCCCGTGCGGTCGGCGAGCGCGCCGGAGCGGGCCGAGAACAGCAGCATCATGGCCGTCGTCGGCAGCAGGGCCGTACCGGCCTGCAGGGCGGAGTAGCCGGCCACCACCTGCAGCTGGAGCGCGGTGAGGAAGAAGAACCCGCCGAAGGCCGCGTACACGCACAGCGTGACCAGGTTGACCGCCGTGAACTGGCGCGAGGCGAAGATGTCCGGCGGCAGCATGGGGTCGGGGCGGTGCTTCTCGACGTAGACGAAGGCGACGGCCGTGGCCACGCCCGCGACCGCGCTGAGCACCACGCCCGGGGAGCCGCCGGGGGCCTCGATGAGCGCGTACGTGATCAGGGCGAGCGCCAGGGCGCCCAGCGTCGCGCCGAGGACGTCGAAGCGGCCGTGGGTGCGTGCGTCGCTCGACTCGGGGACGTGGCGCAGGGCGACCGGGACGCACAGGAGGGCCAGCGGCACGTTGAGGAGGAACACCCAGCGCCAGCCGGGGCCGTCCACCAGCCAGCCGCCCAGGAACGGGCCGACAGCCGCGCCGATGCCGCCGAAGCCGGACCACAGGCCGACCGCCCGGCTCCGGTCGTCCGGGTGGAAGGAGGCCTGGATGAGGGCGAGGGAGCCGGGGGTGAGGAGCGCGCCGCCGACGCCCTGGAGGGCCCGGGCGGCGATGAGGACCCCGGACGTGGGGGCCAGGCCGCACAGCAGGGACGCCGACGCGAACCAGACGACCCCCAGCACGAAGATCGTCCGGCGGCCGTAGCGGTCCCCGAGCGAGCCGCCCAGCAGGATCAGGCCGGCCAGCGTGACCATGTACGCGTTCACCGTCCACTGCAGGGCGGCGAGGCTCGCGCCGAGGTCGCGGCCGATGGTCGGGAGCGCCACGTTGACGACGGTGGAGTCCAGCATGGCCATGCTGGAGCCGAGGACCGTGGTGAACAGGATCCACTTGCCCTGGGACGAGGCGATCCGGACGGCGGGCATGCCTCCAGATATACAGCGGACCCGGTGCCGAGGCACCGGGTCCGCCGCAGACGTCGTCGGACGCGCTTACTTGATCTTGTTGCCCGCCGAGCGCAGGTTCTGCGTGGCCTCGAGGACACGGGCCGCCATCGACGCCTCGGCCAGCTTGCCCCAGGTGCGCGGGTCATAGGCCTTCTTGTTGCCGACCTCGCCGTCGACCTTCAGGACGCCGTCGTAGTTCTGGAACATGTGAGCGGCGACCGGACGGGTGAAGGCGTACTGGGTGTCCGTGTCCAGGTTCATCTTCACGACGCCGTTCTCCAGCGCGGTCAGGATCTCCTGCTCGGTGGAGCCGGAGCCGCCGTGGAAGACGAAGTCGAACGGGGACTGCTTGCCGTACTTGGCGGCGACGCCCTCGTTCAGCTCCTTCAGCAGCTCGGGGCGGAGCACGACGTTGCCCGGCTTGTACACGCCGTGCACGTTGCCGAAGGAGGCGGCCAGCAGGTAGCGGCCCTTCTCGCCCAGGCCCAGGGCCTCGGCGGTGCGGATCGCGTCCTCCACCGTGGTGTACAGGGAGTCGTTGATCTCGTGGGAGACGCCGTCCTCCTCGCCACCGGTCGGGGTGATCTCCACCTCGAGGATGATGTTGGCGCGGCGGGCCTGCTCCAGCAGCTCCTGGGCGATGGCCAGGTTGTCGGCCAGGGTCTCGGCGGAGCCGTCCCACATGTGGGACTGGAACAGCGGGTTGCGGCCGGTCTTGACGCGCTCCTCGGAGAGCGCGAGCAGCGGACGTACGTACCCGTCGAGCTTGTCCTTCGGGCAGTGGTCGGTGTGCAGCGCGATGTTGACCGGGTACTTCTCGGCGACGATGTGCGCGAACTCGGCGAGCGCGACCGCGCCGCTCACCATGTCCTTGCTGTACTGGCCGCCCAGGAACTCGGCGCCGCCCGTGGAGATCTGGACGATGCCGTCGCTCTCCGCCTCCGCGAAGCCGCGCAGCGCCGCGTGCAGGGTCTGGGTCGAGGTGACGTTGATGGCCGGGTAGGCGAACTTGCCTGCCTTCGCCCGGTCGAGCATCTCGTTGTAGACCTCGGGGGTTGCGATGGGCATCTGTCCGCTCCTTGGGTGTGCGGGTTGGCGATCTGCGTACTACGGCCCTGACCTAGACCTTGGGGGCGACGTCATCGTCGTCCCCATCTTTCCAGACATGACGTGATGGTCGGCGCCCCGGTCAAGTCCAGGTCAAACCGGCGCGTCAGTCCAGACCCAGTTCATCCTTCGAGAAGGCGAAGACGTAGGGAACCCCGGCCTGCTCGGCGATCGCCTCGGCCGCGCCGGTCGCCCGGTCCACGATCGTGGCGACGGCGACGACCTCCGCGCCGGCCTCGCGCAGCGCCTCCACGGCGGTCAGCACGGAGCCGCCGGTGGTGGAGGTGTCCTCGACGGCGAGGACACGGCGGCCCTTGACCTCGGCGCCCTCGATACGGCGCTGCAGGCCGTGCGCCTTGCCGGCCTTGCGGACCACGAAGGCGTCCAGGACCTTCCCGCGCGCGGCGGAGGCGTGCAGCATCGCGGTGGCCACCGGGTCGGCGCCCAGGGTCAGGCCACCGACGGCCTCGAAGTCCAGCTCGGCGGTCAGGTCGAGCATGACCTGACCGACCAGCGGCGCGGCCTCGCCGTCCAGCGTGATCCGGCGAAGGTCGATGTAGTAGTCGGCTTCCTTGCCCGACGACAGGGTCACCTTGCCGTGCACCACGGCCTTGTCCTTGATCTGCTGCAGCAGCGCGCCGCGTACGTCCGTCATGGCGAACAGCCTAGGGCCTCTCCGGCGGACCACACCGCGGTCGCGGGGCCTGGCACGCGCATCTGCGGCGTTGTCGTCACTAGCCGACGCTCCGCGTCGACTCCCTCCTCCGCCTTGCAGCTGCACGCACCAGACCCCGCTCAGGGTGATTACCAGGCGCCGTTGGCCGGAGTCGGCGTGGTCCGCCGGACAGACCCTAGAGGCGCCGCCAGCTCCAGGTGGTCGTCGCCTCCAGCGGCTCCAAGGGCGTGACCAGGCGGGGCAGCGTGTTCAGGCCGTTGGGCGGACCGGTCTGCGGCTCCACGCAGACGGCCTCCGCCTGCTCGTCGTAGACGACGACCCACTCCTCGCGGCTGGTCACCTTCAGCTCCAGCTGTCCGGGCCAGGTGAGGGTGACGTCGACACCACCGGGCATGCCGAAGCAGTCGTCCCAGGGGCCGGGCTTCGGGTCGATGCGGCTGCCGGTCGGCAGATGGTCGGCGCCGCGCTCCTCCTGCCAGGCGGGGGTGAAGTCCAGCGAGACGTCCTCACCGCCCAGGCTCCGGTGGAACCAGGGGTGCCAGCCGATCTGCGCCGGGAAGGAGTCGTCGTACGCCTCCACGGACATCGTCAGCGTCAGGCTGTCCTCGGTCAGCGTGACGACATGGGTGACACGGCCGCGGTGCGGCCAGGGGTCGGCCAGGTCGTGCGTGATGACGGCCTCGTGCGCGTCGACGCGGGCCGTGCGCCAGGCGCCGTCGCGCGCGGTGCCGTGGATGGCGTGCGGCGGCGAGTTCAGGGGCATCTGGCGGACGGTGGCGCCGTCCAGGAAGCGGCCCTCGCGGATCCGGCCGCACCAGGGCACCATCGGGAAGCAGCCGAAGCGCTCGCCCTGGCGCAGCAGCTCCACGCCGCCGATCCGGAGCCCACCGATACGGCCGCCGTTGCCGGGCCGCACGACCACTTCCGCGTCGCCCGCGGTCAGCGTGATGTCTTCGTTACTCACGGGACGACCCTACTGGGGCGATCAAGAGGGCGTGTGCCGTCCGCGCGGTGCCAGGGTGGGGACGTGAAGTACATGGTGCTGATGTACGCCGACCCGGCGGCGACCGAGGCCATGACCGCCGAGCAGCGCGCCGAGGTGTTCCGCAGGCACGAAGCGCTCCACGCGGATCTGGCGGACACCGGCGAGATGCTGAACGGCGCCGGGCTGGGCTACCCGAGGGACACGGCCACCCTGCGCCGGGCCGGGCAGGGGTCGGTGGCGGCGGACGGGCCGCTCACGGACACGACCGAGCAGCTCACCGCCTACTACGTCATCGAGTGCGCGAGCCCGGAGCGGGCGCGCGAGATCGCCGAGCGTGTCCTCGACTTCCATGTCGTGGCGGTCGAGGTACGGCCGATCCACGACTGGTTCGGCATGGGCGAGGCATCAGAGAGCTGATGCCCGGCGGGCGCCGGGTCCTGCCGTCAAACTCCCGTCGTCGCGCGGAGGGCGGCCCTGCGGCGTCAGGTGAGTGCGTGCATGGCGTCGCGGGGCAGACGGGAGTTTGACGACAGGGCCTAGTGACGCTTGCGCAGGGCGCGGCCCAGGACGATCGCCGAGGCCAGGGCCAGGGCCGCCGCGGGGGCCGCCCAGCGCAGGACCGGGTTCCCGGCGACGGTCTGGGGAGCCGGTACGGGGGCGTAGCGGCCACGCGGCGGGGCGTGGTCGACCTCCTCCGCGCTGCGGCCGATCATCGTGCGGCGCGCGTGCGCGGCCTCGGCGGGGGGCTCGCCCAGGTCGGCGAAGTCCTCGCTGATGCGGTCGTCGGGGGCCGGGGTCTCGTATGCCTCGGCCTCGGTGTCCTCGGTGTCCAGCGAGGGCGGGGGGACCTCGGTGTCGAAGATCGAGGTGTGTTCCGGCTCGGGCTCCGGCTCCGGTTCCTTCTCCTCCGGGGTCTGCGCCAGGCTCTCCACGAAACGGTTCAGCAGCCGGGTCACCGCCGAGGCGACCGCGTCCGCCGGCAGTTCCGCGATGCGGCCGGTCGCGTTCGCCGTGCCTTCGACCGTGACGGTGGTGCCGTCCTCGGTGCCGGTGAGGCGCAGGGTGAGGGCGATCTTGACGGCGCCGGTGCCGCGGGCCTCGGTGGCGTCGCCCTCGACGGCGTACATGCCGTTCTCGCGGGGCGTGACGCGGAGCGCTCCGCGGTAGGTGACGGAGTGCCCGCCCACGCGCAACTTCAGGCGTCCTGCCACGGGTTCGGCGCCGGCGTCCTGCTGGAGTCCGGGGACCGCCCGCGCCACCCGTGCGGGGTCGGCAAGGGCCTCTTTGAGCCGCTCGGCCGGAACCGGGACGAAGACCTGGTGCTCCATGTCGGACGAGCCTACCCAGGAGTGAGCGGAACGTACCCTCGTGTGAACAGGTGCCTCGTCAATAACGCGGATGCACCAGCGTCGACGCCGGCAGCCCCTCGATCCGCGTGCGGGCCGCCGCCCGCGCATCGGCCGTCAGCTCGGCCCGGGACAGGGTCCGTGGGTTCGGATCCCCCGGGCCCAAGGCCAGCCGAGGAGCCGAGCCGCCCGGCGCCGCCAGCAGGAACCCCCAGTCGTGCGGTGCCCGCGGCGCCCCCGCCGAGCGGTCCGGACCCGCCGGGAAGCCGGAGTCGTGGCCCAGGACGCGGTAGGGGGAGATGCCGAAGCCGGCTGCCCCAAGGGTCGACGCCACCGTCCAGAAGACGCGGGGGCGGGCCGTGACGGGGCCGGCGTGCACCGCCAGGCGGCCGCCGGGGGCCAGGACGCGGCGGGCCAGGTCGTAGAACTCCAGGGAGTACAGCTTGGTGCTGGCCGTGATGCCGGGGTCGGGCAGGTCCGCGATCACGACGTCGTACGCCGGCTGCCGCTCCCCGCGCAGCCAGTTGAGCGCGTCCGCGGTCGTGACACGGACGCGGGGGTCGTCGAAGGCGTGGCCGTTGAGGGCGGACAGGGCGGGGTCGCTGCGGGCGAGGCCGATCAGGCCGGGGTCGAGTTCTACGACGTCGACGCGGCGCACGCCGCCGTACCGCAGGACCTCGCGGGCGGCCAGGCCGTCACCGCCGCCGAGGATCAGCACGCGCGTGTGCGGGCCGCTCATCGCGGGGTGGACCAGCGCTTCGTGGTAGCGGCGTTCGTCGCGGCCGCCGACCCGCAGCCGGCCGTCCAGGAAGAGGTCGAGGGGGTGGCCGTGGGTGCCGCCGGCGAGGACGACCTCCTGGACGTTCGTCTGCAGGGCGACCCGGACGTCCTTGCCGTACACCGCGTGCCGGGCGGCGCGTTCGAACTCGTCGGCGAGGGCGGCGGCGGAGGCGAGGACGGCGAGGACGGCGAGGCCGACGAGCAGCAGGGTCCAGCGGGCGCGGCGGGTCAGGTCGCGGTGGAACAGGCCGAGGACCAGGGCGCCGCCCGCGACGACGTTGACGCTGCCGGTGAGCAGGGCGCCGGTCAACTGGCCCAGGAAGGGTAGGAGTAGGAAGGGGAAGGCGAGGCCGCCGACGAGTGCGCCGACGTAGTCCGCCGCGAACAGGTCGGCCACCGCGCCGCCCGCGTCCTGACGGCGGATGCGCTGGATCAGCTCCATCAGCAAGGGGACTTCGGCGCCGACGAGCAGGCCGATGGCGAGCGAGAAGGCGACCAGGAGACAGCGCGGGCCGTCGGCCCACACCCCGCCCCAGCCGCCGGTCCAGGCGAAGACGGCGTACAACGCCATCGCGCTGCAGCCGCCGACCAGGGCGAGGGCGGTCTCGATCGCGCCGAAGCCGGCGGCCGCGTGCCAGCGCAGCCGCTTGGCGGCGAGGGAGCCGATGCCCATCGCGAAGACCATCACGGACAGCACGACGGACGCCTGGGTGACCGTGTCGCCGATCAAGTACGAGGCGAAGGCGACGAGTTCGAGTTCGTACACCAGTCCGCAGGCCGCGCAGACGAAGACGCACACGAGGACCAGGAACCGCCCGGTGCCGGGCCGGACGGGGAGCCGTGCGGGGCCGGGCTGCCAGGGCGAGGTACCCGGGCGCGCGGGGGCGTGCGGTTCGATCACGTTGCGACGTTACGTCACATGCTCGGTACGCTTCGTCACCCACACGTGTGGAACTCGGGGCAGTTGACGCATTGCCGGTTTATGTCGGCCGAGAGCGTGTACGACGAGATCTAGCTCGAGTGGGCCACCGGCTCCCGTGACCCGACCCGGGTCCGAGTCGCCACCAACTGCCCGTCCTGCGGGTACGCGTGCCAGGTGCGCCAGTGCACCTGGCCCTGGTGGCGCTGGGCCAGCATCGCGGTGAAGGCGTGCGGGCTGCCGGGGAAGACACCGGCGAGGCCGTGCGGATGCTCGGAGACGAGGGCCAGCAACTCCTGGGCGCGGCCTGCGAACGAGCCCGGTGTGAGCACCTCGACGCGCGCCGCGAACTCGTACTCCCAGTCGCCGACCCGCTTGGCGACGCCCAGCGGCAGCGGGGTACTTGATCCGGGAATGCATGCGACCGTCTCCGAGCAAATGCCCCGCTCCTCCTCCAGGAGTACCTGGTGGGAAGCGCCCAGCAGTCTCAACTGCAGCTTTGCTCCCGCCAGTTCCAGATCGAGGGTGGCCAGGGCGGGCAGCGGCTCGCGCCCCAGGGCCCAGGCGAGATCGGCAGCGCGGGTATCGGTGTAGGAGGTGTTGAGGGTCGTGAGCATGGATCGGCTCCGCTAACGCGCAAAGAAGAGGGGGAGATCGGCCATGTCAGCCCGGTCAGCCCGGCCTGCCCGGCCGGGGAGGGGGGTCTGCAGGACGTCCACAGGACGTCCGCGGGGCTGCGCTGGTGATTTAGAGGGAATCATGAAGAGTGGCTCCGCCACAGCGTTTTTACCCAACTTCGTGGGGTTTCCATCCCTCAGAGGGCTCCACAGTTCAACTGTTCAACTACGGCGTGCGCCCCGCGCGCGGACAAAACGGTCGGGCGCCCGCGGAATACCTTCGTCCGACGGGCGCCCGGGGGCGGGGAAGCTCGGCTGCCCCGTGTCAGCCGCCTCCACCGCATCCGCCCCCGCCACAGGAGGAACCCCCACCGCAGGAAGAGCCCCCGCCACAGGAGGAGGAGCCCCCACCGCAGGAGTGGTGGCTGCCGTGATGGCCACCCGAGTGATGGCCGCCGGACGACGAACCGCCGCCCGCGTCACCGGCCCACCAACTGGCCCCCGCGCTGGACGACGACGAGCCGTACGCCCGGTTCCGCCCCCGTCCCTTGCGGAGCGACGGCCCGGCATGCCGCTTCCGACGGATCTTGCTCGCCAGGGTCAGCACAACCACGCCCACCGCCAGCATGGTGAGTTCGATCGCGGTGTCACTCATGGCGTCGCCCTCCTTCCGTTCCCCCGAAGCGGCCCCCGTGGACGCCTCGTCCTTGCCGCCCGTAGTGCGGTGACGGGGGGATGCCCGACCCTCTTGTGCCTCAAAGCAGAGTTGAGGAAGTCCAGAGCTTGGGCGCAGGATGGCCGGCATGACGTCCAGCGCGCGCCCGCACCTCAACCGCCGTCTCGCCGAGTTCGGGACGACGATCTTCGCGGAGATGTCCGCCCTCGCCGTGGCGACCGGGTCGATCAACCTGGGCCAGGGCTTTCCCGACACCGACGGCCCCGAGGAGGTCCGGGAGGCCGCCGTACGCGCACTGCGCGACGGGCGCGGCAACCAGTACCCGCCGGGCCCGGGCGTCCCCGAGCTGCGCACCGCGATCGCCGCGCACCAGCAGCGCCGCTACGGGCTGTCGTACGACCCCGACACCGAGGTACTGGTCACGGCGGGCGCGACGGAGGCGATCGCGGCCTCGCTGCTGGCGCTGCTGGAGCCGGGCGACGAGGTCGTGGCCCTGGAGCCGTACTACGACTCCTACGCTGCGAGCATCGCGATGGCGGGCGGCCGGCGGGTGCCGGTGACGCTGCGGCCGGCCTTCGACGAGGGGGCGCGTTTCCGGCTGGACCTGGACGAGCTGCGCGCCGCGGTCACGGACCGCACCCGGCTGCTGCTGATCAACACTCCGCACAACCCGACCGGTACGGTCCTCACGCGCGCGGAGCTGGCCGCGATCGCCGAGCTGGCGGTGGAGCGGGACCTGCTGGTGGTGACGGACGAGGTCTACGAGCACCTGGTCTTCGACGACGCCGAGCACCTGCCGCTGGCCGCGTTCCCCGGGATGCGCGAGCGGACGGTGACGATCGGCTCGGCGGGCAAGACCTTCTCCTTCACCGGCTGGAAGGTCGGCTGGGTGACGGCGGCGCCGGAGCTGGTGACCGCGGTCCGCTCGGCGAAGCAGTTCCTGACCTACGTCTCCTCCGGCCCCTTCCAGTACGCGGTGGCGGAGGCCCTGGCTCTGCCGGACACGTACTTCGAGGGGTTCCGCGCCGGCATGCTGGCCAAACGGGACATCCTGGCGGCCGGGCTGACGGAGGCAGGCTTCGAGGTCTTCAAGCCGGCCGGCACCTACTTCATCACGACCGACATCCGCCCCCTCGGCGAGAAGGACGGCTTCGCCTTCTGCCGCGCCCTGCCGGAGCGGGCGGGCGTGGTGGCCATCCCCAACGCGGTCTTCTACGACGACCGCGAGGCGGGAGCGCCCTTCGTGCGGTTCGCGTTCTGCAAGCGCGAGGAGGTCCTGCGGGAGGCGGCGGGGCGGCTTCGGGCCATGTGAGCCCTGTCCGGGGGCTGTCGCCCCCGGATCCGGCCGACTTGGTTACTCCCCGTCTTCCTCGGGCTTCTCCGCGTCGTCGATCTCCTGCTCCAGGCCCAGCTGCTCGACCAGCCACTTGTCGAACTCGATCGCGGCCCGCACCCAGCTGACCGTGGACGAGACCCAGTGGTTGATGTCGACGCCGGTGCCGATCAGCATCTGGGCCTCACCGATGAGGCGGACGGTGCCGTCGTCGTGGGTGTGCGTGTACACCTTGGGCCACAGCGTGCGGCGGTTCCAGTCGTCGATGGACTCCAGCAGCTGCGGCCGCTCGTCGATCTTGTGCGGGCGGTCGTAGAAGGTCCGCACCGAGAAGACCGCCTGTTCGGCCTCCCCGCGGAACATGAAGTACGTGCGGAACAGCTCCCACGGCGCCGCGAGGTCTCCCTCCTCGTCGACGACGTACTTCAGCTCCATCTGGTCCAGGAGCTGCTTCACGAGGTCCTGATCCGGAACGACGGGGCCGGCTGGTCCCTGGGACTGGGGTTCGGGCTGGCCCCCGAAGTTCGGAATCGAGGACGGGTCGATGCTCACCGTGATTTTCCCTTCATGCGGATTCCGTCATCCTCCCTCATGCGGGGAGGGGGGTGGCAAGCCCCGACGGGGCCTGTCAGCCCTCGGCTGACATGATCCGTCTGGTCGGGTGGAGGGTCGGCGGGCGATGGGGGCCGGTGTGGCGGCAAGAGGGTGGACCAGATGGGGGCTTTTCGCGCTGATCATGGCGCTTCCCGCCCTGGTCGTGGTGTGGCTGGTCGTGGTGGTGGTGCGGTTCGCGACCTCGGACTATCCGCTGGGCGGGGGCCCGGAGAAGGTGCCGTGCGCCGAGGCGCTGCACTTCGGCGGGGCGAAGCTGCCGAAGGGGGCGTACGACACCGAGTGCACCGTGCAGGCGTGGCAGGACACCTCCTACCACGCCGCCTTCCGGATGCCACGGACGGCGGTGCGCGACTGGCTGACGCACACCTACCCGAAGGGACCGGCGCCCGGCACGGAGCTCTGCGACGAGGGGGCGGACCTGTGCCTGAACCTGAACTCCCAGGAGCACGAGCCTCCGGCCGGCGTCGATGCGAACGCGGTCACCGTGAACGTGACGTACGAGGGCCCGGACACCGCGCGGGTGCGCTTCTCGGCTTTTACCGTGTGACGCCCACCCGCCGACCGCCGAAACGCGACGGCCCCTTCCTCCGGCCACCGGAAGGTGAGCGGAGGAAGGGGCCGTACTCCGACGCGTCCTACAGCGTCTTGCCCGTCGCCGGTCCCACGATCAGCCCCTCGCCGAAGCGGTCCACGCGGACCGTGTCGCCGTCCTTGACCTCACCGGAGAGGATCTCCTTGGCGAGGCGGTCGCCGATGGCGGTCTGGACGAGACGGCGCAGCGGGCGGGCGCCGTAGGCCGGGTCGTTGCCCTCGTCCGCCAGCCAGGCCAGGGCCTCGGGGGTGATGTCCAGGCTGAGCCGGCGTTCGGCCAGCCGCTTGGCCAGGCGGTCGATCTGCAGCCGGGCGATCCGGGCCAGCTCGTCCTTGTTCAGGGCCGAGAAGACCACCAGGTCGTCGAGCCGGTTGAGGAACTCCGGCTTGAAGGAGGTCCGTACGACCTCCAGGACCTGCTCCTTCTTCTCCGCCTCGCCGAGCACCGGGTCGACCAGGTACTGACTGCCCAGGTTGGAGGTGAGCACCAGGATGGTGTTGCGGAAGTCGACCGTGCGGCCCTGACCGTCCGTCAGGCGGCCGTCGTCCAGCACCTGCAGGAGGATGTCGAAGACCTCGGGGTGAGCCTTCTCCACCTCGTCCAGCAGCACGACGGTGTAGGGGCGGCGGCGGACGGCCTCGGTGAGCTGGCCGCCCTCCTCGTAGCCGACGTACCCGGGGGGCGCGCCGACCAGGCGGGCCACGCTGTGCTTCTCGCTGTACTCCGACATGTCGATGCGGACCATGGCCCGCTCGTCGTCGAAGAGGAAGTCGGCGAGCGCCTTGGCGAGTTCGGTCTTGCCGACGCCGGTCGGGCCGAGGAAGAGGAAGGATCCGGTGGGCCGGTCGGGGTCGGCGATGCCGGCGCGGGAGCGTCGTACGGCGTCGCTGACCGCGCGGACGGCCTCGCTCTGCCCGATCAGCCGCTTGCCGATCTCCTCCTCCATGCGCAGCAGCTTCTGCGTCTCGCCCTCCAGCAGGCGGCCTGCCGGGATGCCGGTCCAGGCGGCGACGACGTCGGCGATCTCGTCGGAGCCGACCTCCTCCTTGACCATCGTGCCCTTGGCGACCTCCTCCTCGGCCTCCGAGGCCTCCTCCAGCTCCTTCTCCAGCTGCGGGATCTCGCCGTACAGCAGCTTGGCCGCGGTGTCGAAGTCGCCGTCGCGCTGGGCGCGTTCGGCCTGGCCGCGCAGGTCGTCGAGGCGCTCCTTCAGCTCACCGACCCGGTTGAGGGACTGCTTCTCCTTCTCCCAGCGGGCGGTGAGGCCGCGCAGCTCCTCCTCCTTGTCGGCGAGGTCGCGGCGCAGCTTCTCCAGGCGTTCGCGGGAGGCCGGGTCGGTCTCCTTGGCGATCGCCAGCTCCTCCATCTTCAACCGGTCGACGGAGCGCTGGAGTTCGTCGATCTCGACGGGGGACGAGTCGATCTCCATGCGCAGGCGGGAGGCCGCCTCGTCGACCAGGTCGATGGCCTTGTCGGGGAGGAAGCGGGAGGTGATGTAGCGGTCGGAGAGGGTGGCAGCGGCCACCAGCGCGCTGTCCGCGATCTGCACCTTGTGATGGGCCTCGTACCGGCCCTTCAGGCCGCGCAGGATGGCGATGGTGTCCTCGACGGTCGGTTCCGCCACCAGCACCTGCTGGAAGCGGCGCTCCAGGGCGGCGTCCTTCTCGATCCGCTCCCGGTACTCGTCGAGGGTGGTCGCGCCGACCATGCGCAGCTCGCCGCGGGCCAGCATCGGCTTGAGCATGTTGCCCGCGTCCATGGCGGAGTCCCCGCCGGCGCCGGCGCCCACGACGGTGTGCAGCTCGTCGATGAACGTGATGATCTGCCCGTCGGAGTCCTTGATCTCGGCGAGCACGGACTTCAGCCGCTCCTCGAACTCGCCGCGGTACTTGGCGCCGGCCACCATCGCGCCGAGGTCGAGGGAGACCAGCTGCTTGTCCTTCAGCGACTCGGGGACGTCCCCCTTCACGATCCGCTGGGCGAGGCCCTCGACCACGGCGGTCTTGCCGACGCCGGGCTCGCCGATGAGGACGGGGTTGTTCTTCGTACGACGCGACAGCACCTGCACGACCCGGCGGATCTCCTGGTCCCGCCCGATGACCGGGTCGAGCCGGCCCTCGCGGGCGGCGGCGGTGAAGTCGGTGCCGAACTTCTCCAGGGCCTTGTACTGGCCCTCGGGGTCGGCGGTGGTCACGCGGCGTCCCCCCCTGGCCTTCCGAAAGGCCTCTTCCAGCTTCTTTGCGTCCGCCCCTTGCCCCTGGAGCACCTCACCGGCCGCGCCGCCCTTCGCGGCGATGCCGATCAGCAGGTGCTCGGTGGACAGGTACTCGTCACCGAGTGCCTTCGCCCGCTCGGCGGCGTCCGCGAGGACCGCGAGCAGCTCACGATTGGGCTGCGGGGGCGCCACGGTGGAGCCGGTCACGCTGGGCAGCGAGGCGAGCACCCGCTCGGCCCCGGAGCGTACCGCCACCTGGTCGGCCTCCACGGCGGCCAGCAGGTCGGTGATGTTCTCGTTGTCCTGCCCCGCGAGAAGCGCGAGGAGGAGGTGGGCAGGCGTGAGGTCCGCATGCCCCTCGGTAACGGCCCGGTTGCTGGCCGCGTTGATCGCGTCCCGGCTCCTGTTGGTCAGCTCGGCGTCCACGTTCGCGTTCTCCTCCTCGGCGTCGGCTCGCAGGCCGTGTCTCCGCTGTCACTCTCCCACTGCTGACTTAATCAGCGTACACAAAGTTGAGTCTATTCCACTCAAGGTGCGGGATGCGGTGCGGGATGTGACTCCCTTGGGGATTGCAGCTTCCTGCAATTAGGTTTCGATCCATGCCCACCTACTCCCAGGACCCGGCCACGCCGGACGAGCCGTATCTCGCCTTCTGGCGGGAACGGCACCTGTGCACCCTGACCACGCTGCGTCCCGACGGCAGCCCGCACGTGGTGCCGGTCGGGGTGACCTACGACCCCGAGGCGCGGCTGGCCAGGGTGATCACGAACAAGACGAGCGCGAAGGTGTCCCACGTCCTCGCGGCCGGACCCGAGGGCGCCCGGGTCGCCGTGTGCCAGGTGGACGGCCGGCGCTGGGCCACGCTGGAGGGCCGGGCGCATGTGCACACCGAGCCGGAGCGGGTGGCCGAGGCGGAGCGGCGGTACGCCGAGCGGTACCACCGGGAGCCCGGGGAGAACCCCTCCCGGGTGGTGATCGAGATCGAGTTGGAGCGGGCGCTGGGGAGGGGCTGAGGCGAGGCGGTCAACCGGTCGGTTTCAGCCACCTGGGATCGCTCCCATAGCCCGAAATGTCGGCACAAACTGCAGCGGCGTCACCGTGTTCAGGTCACGGTGACGCCGCTGCGGGGGGAAGTACCTGAGCGATCTTTTACGACGGGGGAATCGCGTCAGGCACTGCGGGGGGTGGCCGAAATAGTCCTCAAGTCCACGACCTCCGGTTCTGCCAGCCGATGGTCGCGTTGGTCCAGGTTCACAAAGATCATGCCGTACCGGATGGCACACCGGACCGGCTGCGGCGCCCCGCGGGGCTTGCGCAGACACCGGTACGCCCGTACGTCCTCTTCCTCGTCACGGGTGACGACGACCGGCTCTCCGAACACGGTCACCATCAGCGAGTCACCGCTGTGGGGGATGGCGGTGACCAGGTCGATGAAGTGCCAGCCCGAGCGGTAGGCGGTGGCCATTTCACGTCGGAAGGAGCGGTCGTCCGGTGGAGTGGTCACGTCAGCTCCAGACCGTGTCGTCCGGGAAGGCTGGAGCGGCATCCGTAGCGACCTGACCCGAGTCGGTCTTGACAACAGACCAGACGGTGTCCGCTCGCGCGTCACCCTTCGCGCCAGAGAGGCCACTCAGCGATCCGAAGGCCACAACGGCGGAGAAGGCGGCGACAAGTATCGAGCGAAGCATTCTCTTTCGCATAGTCGGCTTCGTCCTCACTTGAAAGTCCCCTCTTCCCCCGTCGAACAAGACGATGGCTCATTCGGGCACGTCATGGCCACACATTCAGTGCATCATGTTCCTGCATGTTCAGGACCCTGGGGGGTGGAGATTTGGTGACGAATCGCATTAAAGAGACACATCCCCATGCCTTGACCGATCTGTGCGAGGCGGGGAGCCGTCTCTACGCGAACGCGCTGCGCACAGGCCGTATCCCCCGCGCGGACGCGGAGGTCGCCCCGTGTCTGGTGGAGTTCGACCTCCTCCATCCCGATCCTGACGATCCGAACTGGCTGCGTCCCGTCCCCGCGTCGGTCGCCCTGGCCCAGCGGCTCAACCCCCTCGAGCGCGAAATCACCGAGCGCAGGAAGCTGTCAACCGAACTTGCCGAGGCGTTCGAGCCGTTCATGGACCTCAGCGCCCAGACGACGACGTCCGCGCACGCCGTCACCGTGCTGGAGGGTCTCGACCGGATCAACGCGGCACTCGACCTGGCCACGGCCCAGTGCCAGAGCGAAGTCCTCACGGTCCAGCCCAGCGCCCGTCACCCCGAGCGCAGACTCATCGAAGGGCTCGAACGTGACAAGCCGCTGATCGACCGAGGTGTCCGGATCCGGACCCTCTACCAGCACACCGCCAGGTACAGCCCCGAGCGACTCGCCTACGTGGACCAGTTCGCCAACGGCAAAGTGGAGTACCGCACCATCGACGAACTGGTGGAGCGGCTCATCATCTGCGACGAGACCGTGGCGTTCATCCCCATCCGGGACGACCGTCAGGTGGCCCTGGAACTCCGTCACCCCGGCCTGGTGGGCTACCTGATCAAGGTGTTCGAGTTCATGTGGAACCGGGCGGTACCGCTGAGCGCCGGCGCGCCCTACGAGACCGCCCCCGACGGAATCACCGACATCCAGCACTCCATCGCCAAGCTCCTGGTCGAGGGCCATGTCGACGAGGCCATCGCCCGCCGCCTGGGCATGAACGTCCGCACCTGCCGCGCCCACATCGCCAAGCTCGCCCAGGCCCTGGGCAGCGGCAGCAGGGCCCAGCTCGGATTCCTCATAGCCCAGTCCGGAATCCTGAAGCAGGAGCCCTGAACCACACGGGGAGAGCCATCCTTGACCGCAACAGCGCACGACCACGGACCGGAGGAACTGTGCGAGGCGGGTCTGCAGCTCTACACCCGCGCGCTGCGTGAGGGCCAGGTCCCGGCCGGCGACGCCGACGCGCTGCCCTGTCTCATCGACGCGGGACTTCTGCAGCCGGACGTGACGGACCCGCGGCGGCTGCGACCGGTGGCACCCGCCGTCGCCCTCCCCCGGCTGCTGCGCACCGTGGACGAGGACATCGCCCACCGGCGCCGGCAGGGCGCGCGGCTCGCCGAGGCGCTGGAACCGCTCCTCGTCCTCGCGGCACCGGATCCGGCCCCGGCGGAGGTCGCGGGCATCCGGATGCTGAGCGGACTCGACCGGATCAACGTCGCCATCTCCGAGGCCATGGAGCGCGTCTGCGGGGAGATCCTCGCCATCCAGCCCCACAGTCGCGGGAACGACGCCGTACGGAACGCCTCCCTGATCCGCGACCAGGCGCTGCTGGACCGCGGCGGCCGTATCCGCACCCTCTACCAACACACCCAGCGCCACGTGCCGAGGGTCGCCTCCCGCTACGAGCAGCTGCGCGGTGACGTGGAGGCCCGCACCCTGGACGAGGTCACCGAGCGGCTGCTCATCATCGACCGCCAGGTGGCCTTCATCCCTGCGAACAAGGACCGCACCCTCGCCCTGGAGATCCGCCACCCGGCGCTGCTCGACTACTTCGCGATCATCTTCGACCGCCTCTGGCACCTGGCCAGCCCCATGTACCCCGAGGTCGCCCAGCGCCCGTCCCTGAACGGCTTCACCCCGCGCCAGCGCGCCATCGCCCGGCTGCTGACCGAGGGCCACACCGACACCGTCATCGCGGACCGACTGGGCATGAACGTCCGCACCGCCCGCCTCCACATCGCCAAGCTCGCCGCCACCCTCGGCAGCCAGAGCCGGACCCAACTCGGCTACCTCATAGGGCAGTCGGGGATACTCGACCTGGAGGAGGAACACGAGTGAGCGCGGCAGCGCACCCTGAGCACGGCTTGGAGGAGCTGTGCCCGGCGGGGACGGCGCTGTACGAACGCGCCCTGCACGAGGGGCGGATCAGCGGCGCGGAGGCCGCGGCGGCGCCCTGCCTGCTGCGGTTCGGGCTGCTGCAGCCGACCGTCACGGACATGGATGTGCTGGAGCCCGTCGCCGCGGCCGTCGCCCTGCGGCAGCTGCTGCGCACCTCCGCGGAGCGCGTCGCCGAGGAACGGCGGCGCGAAACCCGCCTCGCCCAGGCCTTCGAGCCGTTGCTGCGGAGCGCCGGCCTCGCCGAGGCCTCCGGCGAGACGCCGACGCTTCGGGTGCACAGCGGCAACGACCGGATCAACCAGGCCATTTCCCACGTCATGGCGGACACCACGACCGAGTTCCTCGCGATCCACCCCCACCACACCGCGACCCGTACGCTGCCCGAGAACCTCGAACTCGCCTACGTCCGCGACCAGGCGCTGCTGGACCGCGGCGGACGCATTCGCACCCTCTACCAGCACACGCTGCGACACGCCCCCACCGTGCAGTCCCGCTACGAACGGCTGCACGGCGACGTGGAGGCGCGCACGCTGAACGAGGTCACCGAGCGGCTGCTCGTCTTCGACCGGGCCGTGGCCTTCATCCCCGCGAACAAGGAGCGCACGCTCGCCCTGGAGATCCGCCACCCGGCCATGGTCGACTACCTCGTCACGGTCTTCGACCGGCTCTGGCACCTGGCCACGCCCATGTACCCCGAGGTCGCCCAGCCGCCGGCGCAGGGCGACATCACCCCGCGCCAGCGCGCCATCGCCGCCCTTCTCGTCGAGGGCCACACCGACACGGCCATCGCGGACCGCCTCGGCATGAACGTCCGTACCGCCCGCCTCCACATCGCCAAGCTCGCCGCCACCCTCGGCAGCGAGAGCCGGGCCCAACTGGGCTATCTGATCGGCGAGTCGGGGATCCTGAAGCAGGAGGAGACATCGGAGTGAGCACGGCACCACACCGGGACCACGGAGCCGAAGAGCTGTGCGCCGCCGGGGTGAAGCTATACGAACAGGCCCTGCGCGACGGCTGGTTGTGCGCGCAGGAGGCCGTCGAGGCGCCCTGCCTCACCCGCTTCGGGCTGCTGCATCCGGCCCACGACGACCCCGTCCGCCTCGAACCCGTGGCCCCCGCCGCCGCCCTGATCCGGATGCTGCGCGGCTCCCGGGCCCGGATCGCGGACGAGTACCGGCGCGAGGACCGGCTGGTGGAGCAGTTCGAGCCGCTGATGCGGACGGACGGGCCGCGGGCCGCCGACACCGGAGCCGAATCCCCGCTGCTGCGGCTGCACAGCGGCACCCAGCGGATCAACCAGGCCCTCACCGAGGCCATGGAGCAGGCGCGCAAGGAGGTCCTGTGCATCCAGCCGCACACCGGCCTCGTCGGCCCGCGCGGCGAGGTCGCCCATGACGTCGCCTACCACCGCGACCAGCGGCTGCTCGACCGCGGGGGCCGTATCCGCACCCTCTTCCAGCACACGGTGGTCCATCTGCCGGCCGTGCACGCCTACAACGAGCGGCTCGTCGGCGACGTCGAGGGCCGCTGCCTGGACGAGCTGACCGACCGGCTCATCGTCATGGACCGCCAGGTGGCCTACCTCCCCGCGGACGACGACGGCACCCTCGCGCTGGAGGTCCGCCACCCCGCGCTGGTCGCGTACTTCGTGACCACCTTCGAGCGGCTGTGGCGGCTGGCCACGCCCATGTACCCGCAACCGGTCCGGCGCCCCACGCTGGGCGGCGTCACCCCGCGCCGGCGCGCCATCGCCCGGCTGCTGACCGAGGGCCACACCGACGCCGTCATCGCCGACCGCCTCGGCATGAACGTCCGCACCACCCGGGACCACATCGCCAAGCTCGCCGCGACCCTCGGCAGCCAGAGCCGGGCCCAACTCGGCTATCTGATAGCGACGTCCGGGATACTCGAGCTGGAGGAGGCGGTCCGGTGACCCACCTTGAGCACGGGATCGACGAGCTGTGCGACGCGGGCGCCGAGCTGTACGAGCGGGTCCTGCGGGCCGGCCACATCCGCACCGCGGACGCGGCGGACACCCCCTGTCTGACCGACCTCGGACTGCTGCACCCGTCCGTCGACGACCTCGGCCGGCTCGAACCCGTAGCCCCCGCCGCCCTGCTGAACCATCTGCTGCGCGGCTCCCGCGCCCGTATCGCCGAGGAACGCCGCCGCGAGGAGCGGCTGACGAAGCTGTTCGAGCCGCTGATGCGCGTCGCGCCCCGGCACGGGACGCACACCGACACCCCCACCCTGCGGATCCTCAGCGGAACGGAACGCATCAACGGCGCCATCAGCGACGCCATGGCCCAGGCGGCCGACGAAGTGCTCTGCATCCAGCCCAACGTGCACTACAACAGCGACCGCGGCCGGGTCGCGCAGGCGGTGGCCATGGACCGCGACCAGGCGCTGCTCGACCGGGGCGGCCGTATCCGCACCCTCTACCAGCACACCCAGCGCCATGTGCCGCTCGTCCTCGCCCGCTACGAGGAGCTGCGCGGGGAGGCGGAGGCGCGCACGCTGGACGAGCTGCCGGACCGGCTCATCGCCGTCGACCGCACGGTGGCGTTCATCCCGGCCGGCGACGACGGCCGGCTCGCCCTGGAGGTGCGCCACCCGGCCCTGCTCCGCTTCTTCGTGACCGCCTTCGACCGCCTCTGGCGGCTGGCCACCCCCATGTACCCCGAGGCCGTCCAGCGCCCCACGCTGGGCGGCGTCACCCCGCGCCAACGGGCCATCGCCGCTCTTCTCGTGGAGGGCCACACCGACGCCGTCATCGCCGACCGCCTCGGCATGAACGTCCGCACCGCCCGCGTCCACATCGCCAAACTCGCCACCACCCTCGGCAGCGACAGCCGCGCCCAGCTCGGCTACCTCATCGCACGCTCGGGGATCCTTGACCGGGAAGCGTGAGCGCGGCCGGCGGGCCGGGGTGCGGGGGGCCGTTCAGGCCGACCTGGGCGATGCGCACGCCCAGTTGGGTACGGCTGGCCGCGCCGAGGGTGTCCGACAGGCGGGCGATGTGGGCCCGGCAGGTGCGGACGCTTATGCCGAGCCGCTCGGCGATCACCGCGTCCTGGTGGCCCTCGGCGAGCAGTGCGGCGATGGAGCGCTCGCGGTGCGAGATGCCCTCGATGCCGGTGTCGGGGAGCGGAGCCGTCAGCGGCAGGGCGAGCCGCCACAGCCGCTCGAAGACGGTGACGAAGTACTCGACCAGCGCCGGGTGGCGCAGCTCCAGGGCCATCGTGCGCTCGGCGTTGGCGGGGATGAAGACGACGGTGCGGTCGAAGAGGATCAGCCGGTCGATGACCTCGTCCAGGGTGCGGGCCTCCACCGTGTCACCCATCAGCTCCAGGTAGTTGAGCAGCCCCTGCCCGTGCCGGGCCACATGCGTGTACAGGTCGCGCATGCGCACGCCCCGGCCGCGCAGCGCCAGCGCCCGGTGCAGTCCCTCGGTCAGCTCGGCCTCGCGCCGGATGCCGCCTGGTTGCACGGTGAGCACCTCGGTGGTGCACGCCTCGGTCGCCTCGTCCATCGCGGCCTGGATGCGGGACAGCCCGTCCAGCACGCGGATGGCGGTGCCCTCGCCCGGTGCCGCCGGCGCCTGCAGCTGCCGGCCCAGACCGGCGTACCGCTCGACCGCGGCCACCGCCGAACCCACCCGCTGCTGACTCTCCCTGACCTCGTCGTAGACCCCGCGCAGCAGCCGGGTCATGACCTCCTGCGGGGAGGTCGGCACCAGCCAGTCCATGTCGTCCGGATCGGGGTGCAGGAGGGCCAGCTCCAGCAGGCAGGGCACCTGTTCCGCGTCCGTGCGCGGCACCCGTCCCCGACGTACGGCCCGGGAATACACGCGATCCCCGACCTCGCACAGTCGGTCGGCACCGTGGGGATGCTTCTCCGTCCCGTGCCTGGCCATCGCCCATTCCACCCCCGGCTTGCTGCCTCTTCCGCAGCGCAACTATGCGCGGCCCGGACCGGGTCCGCAACACGGCTCCACGCACCACGGGAGGCGAAAACCGACGTTACGACCCGTTTTCAACCGGCCTCCGCCCGTCGCATTGCAACAAGATGATGGTGGTGGGTCGCACCCCACCGGGGCATCGTTGATCTCGCTTCCCCCGGGTGCAGCAGCACCCGGAGCGGTCCCGGTCGGGCTCCCCCCGTTCGGCCGGGACCGTCGTATCGCGCCCACGGGGGTGGCGCGATACGGGAGGGCCGCTCAGCACGTGACGCGGCGGACGCCGAGACCTTCCGGCGCCCGCCGCGTCACGTGCGAGCCCTCTGCCCCTGCCCGGCTCCGGGCCGAGGGGCTACCGCCCCGGGCCTACTTCAGGCCGATGGCCGCGCAGGCCGCCTTGTACTTGGGGGTGCAGATCTCGTCGATCGTGTAGATCCCGTCGGCGATGACCGTGTCCTTGATGCTGCTCTTGATCAGGGGGCTCACCTGGACCAGCTTGGACGGGATGGCCTTGGTGGTGGGGCTGTCCACCTTGTCCTGGGTGAGGGCGTCGAACTGGATGTCCTTGCCCTGCACCTTGGTGACGGCCATCTGGGCCGCGGCCTCGGCCTCGTCCGGGTAGGACTTGTAGACGCTCATGTACTGCTCGCCGGCGACGACCCGCTGCACCGCGTCCAGTTCGGCGTCCTGGCCGGTGATCGGGGGCAGGCTGGTGACACCGGCCGCCTTCAGCGCCTTGATGACACCGCCCGCCATGCCGTCGTTGGCGGCGTAGACCCCGGCGATGTTGTTCTTGCCGATCTTGCTGATCGCCTCGGTCATCTCGGCCTGGGCGTTCTCCGGCTTCCAGTCCGTGGTGTCGTAGGTCTCCGCGATCGTCACCTTGCCGTTCAGCTCGGACAGCGCGCCCTGCTTGAACTGCTTGGCGTTCGGGTCGGTGGGCGAGCCGTTCACCATGACGACCTTGTCGGAGGTGTCGACGTTCGAGCCCAGCGCCTCCAGCAGCGTGCGGCCCTGCACCTCGCCGACCAGCTCGTTGTCGAAGGAGATGTAGGCGTCGATGGGGCCCTCGGCCAGCCGGTCGTAGGCGATGACCGGGATGCCCGCGTCCTTGGCCTTCTTCACCTGGCCCGCGATGGCGTGCGAGTCGACCGCGTCGACCATGATGACGTCGACCTTGCTGTCGATCATCGTCTGCATCTGGCCGGCCTGCCGGGCGGCGTCCGCGTCGGCGTTGGCGTACTCGACCTTGCCCTTCTTGTCGGTCAGCTCCTCGACCTTGCTCTTGATGATCGGGTAGTCGAACTTGTCGTAGCGACTGTTCGCCTTCTCCGGCAGCAGCAGTCCGATGGTGACGTCGTCGCCCTTCGTGGGGCTCGCGCTCGCGCCGTCCCCCGTCGCGTCCAGCACGCCGCAGCCGGCAAGCGAAAGGGTCATCGTGGATGCAGCCACGGCTATGGCGATACGACGCATACGAGGGCTCACTTCAGGTGTGTTCCGGACGTGGGTGCTGCTTTAGACCCAGGTGTCCGAAAAGCCAACGCGGAGCCGCTACCCGGCGTCAAGCGGAACTACTTAACGAGTCCGCAACACCACGCTCCGCTGCACCTGTGAAGGAGGAACGGAATCACCTCCAAACACCCTTTACGGACCCTCCATCCAAACGGAGTTCATGGGAAGGTAAAGATCCGCACAACCATTGGCAATCCCCGCGAGTCGCGATCACCGGCGGCCGCGCGCCGTCTCTCCGACTCGAGCAGAGGACCGAATGAACCCAGCCAGACGTACGACAGCCACGACCGTCGTACTCTCCGCCGCCGGCGCCCTGCTGAGCGCGGTCACCACCACCGCCTCCGCCGCCACGAGTTGCGCGTCCCCGGTGTACACCCGGACGTTCTACGCGAACACCACCTTCTCCGGCACCCCGAAGAAAACGGACTGCGACTCCGTGATCTCCGAGAACTGGGGCACGGGCGCCCCGGCCACAGGCCTGCCCAAGGACAACTTCGGTGTGCGCTGGAGCGTGACGCGGGACTTCGGTTCCGGTGGGCCGTTCTCCCTGCCGGCCAGCACCCAGGACGGGGTGCGGGTGTACCTGGACGGCGTGCGCAAGGTGGACATCTGGAAGAACGTCTCGACCACCCGGAGCAAGTCCGTCGACGTCACGATCCCGTCCGGCAAGCACACCCTGCGCGTCGACTACGTCAACTGGACCGGCACCGCCAACGTCGCCTTCTCGTACCTGCCCCGGCTCTCGGCCGACGCCGACAAGGTCAAGCCCCTCGTCCCGACGGGGACTTCGGTTTCGTACGACACGGTGACCGGCAAGGCGAAGCTGAGCTGGAGCAGGAACAAGGAGATGGACCTCGCGGGGTACCGCGTCTACCGGCGCCTGAAGGGCACGTCGTTCGGCGCCAAGCCGCTCGCGACGACGACCTCCACCTCGTACACCGACGCCACCCTCCCGAAGACGGGCGAGACGTACTACTACGAGGTCCGCGCCTACGACCGGGTCGGCAACGAGTCGACGGGCACCGCGGACCAGGCGGTGACCACCGTCGACCTGGTGGCGCCCGACGCGCCGACCAATGTGAGCGCGGGGGGACATTTCGGTCCGACTGACAGTACGGGTGGGCTGAAGGTCGCCTGGGACCAGGTCGCGGGCGCGGTGTCGTACCGCGTCTTCCGGGCCGCGAGCGCGAACGGCACGTACACCGCGCTCGGCACCACGGACCAGCTGTCCTACCTGGACACCTCGGCCGCCGAGAAGGTCGTCTACTACTACCGTGTCTCGGCCGTCGACGCGGCGGGCAACGAGTCCGCCCAGTCCGAGACCCAGTACGGCAAGATCTGGGACAACGACCCGCCCGCCCTCGTCACCGGGCTGAGCGTCACCCCGACGGAGTACGGCTTCCATCTGAACTGGGACAAGAACCCGGCCACGGACCTGAAGTACTACGAGATCCACTGGGGCGAGCTGATGGGCGACCCGGGCGACCAGATCTGCTGGGGCGGCACGGCGGACTACGTCTCGCCCGACAGGACGTCCTACGACTACACCACGCTCCCGGACGGCGACGAGGTCTGCTTCTTCGTCGACGCCGTGGACGACCAGGGCAACTCCGCGATCAAGTGGAACGGCCCGACCGAGGCCGTGTCCGTCACCGAGCTGGACATGACGCCGAGTGAGCCGACGCCCGAGGGCTCGCCGGTCCGGCTGTCGGCGACCGCCGCGGAGGCGGGCGTCGCGCTGTCCTGGAACGCCGTGGCCGACGCCACCGGCTACCAGGTCTACCGCTGGAACCCGGACACCAAGGCGTACGAGAAGCTGGCGGCCACGACGGACACCTCCTACCAGGACACCGGCGCCGCCGGCGGCACCACCCACTTCTACCGGGTGACCGCCCTGCAGCCCGACGGCACCGAGTCCGCACCCGGCGCCGACTGGGCCTCCCTCGCGCCCTGAGCACCCTGAGCACGTGAAAGGGGCCCGGAATCCGGGCCCCTTTCAGCTGTCACAGACGCTCAGTCGTTCTGCTGCCGCTTCGGCCGCCACACCACCAGCGCGCTGGTCTGCTGGACCTCCTGGTACGGGACCAGGTCGCGGCGGTAGGAGGCGTGGACGGCGGCCTCGCGCTGCTGCATCGCGGCCGCCGCGCCGTCCAGGGCCGACTGCAGCTCCGCGACGCGGGACTGGAGCGCGGCGACCTGGTTCTCCAGTTCGATGATCCGCTTGATACCGGCCAGGTTGATGCCCTCGTCCTGGGACAGCGCCTGCACCTGGCGGAGCAGCTCGATGTCACGGGCCGAGTAGCGGCGGCCCCGGCCGGCGGTGCGGTCGGGGGAGACCAGACCCAGGCGGTCGTACTGGCGCAGCGTCTGCGGGTGGAGTCCGGAGAGCTGGGCCGCGACCGAGATGACGTAGACCGGGGTCTCCTCGGTCAGTTCGTACGGGTTACGCCGACGGCCGTCCATCACTCTCAATCTCCCTTCGCGGCCTCGAACAGCTCCGCCCGCGGGTCCTCGTCCGCGGTCGCCTCGCGATACGCCTCCAGTGCGTCACGAGCCTTCCCCGAGACGTCCTTCGGGACACTCACCTCGACGGTGACCAGGAGGTCGCCACGGGTGCCGTCCTTGCGGACCGCGCCCTTGCCCCGGGCGCGCATGGTGCGGCCGTTGGGGGTGCCGGGCGGCAGCTTCAGGGTGACGGCGGGGCCGCCGAGGGTGGGGACCCGCACCTCGCCGCCGAGGGCCGCCTCGGCGAACGTGACCGGCACGGTGACGGTGAGGTTGTCGCCCTTGCGCCCGAACACCGGGTGCTCGCCGACATGGACCATCACGTACAGGTCGCCCGCCGGTCCGCCCCGCTCGCCGGGCGCGCCCTTGCCGCGCAGCCGGATCCGCTGCCCGTCGGTGACGCCCGCCGGGATGCGGACCTGCATCGTGCGCGACGACTTGGCTCGGCCGCTGCCCTTGCACTCCAGGCAGGGGTGCTCGGCGATCAGGCCGCGGCCCTTGCAGTCGGGGCAGGGGTCGGTCAGCGAGAAGCCGCCGCCCGAACCCCGGGCGACCTGCCCGGTGCCGACACAGGTCGGGCACACCCGCGGTGTGCCGTTCTTGTCGCCGGTGCCTGAGCAGGCCTTGCACGGCGCCTGGGAGGACATCCTCAGGGGCACCGTGGCGCCCTCGATGGCCTCCGTGAAGCTCAGCGTGACCTCGGACTCGATGTCCTGGCCGCGCCGCGGCTGGGTACGGGTGCCCGTGGTCCCGCCGCGGTTGAACAGGCCCCCGAAGACGTCACCGATGCCGCCGCCGAAGCCGCCCCCGCTCTGCGCGTTACCCCCGAAGAGGTCGCCCAGATCGAAGTTGAAGGAGCCGCCGGCGCCAGGCCCGGGGCGGAAGCCGCCGTTGCCGAACAGGGCGCGTGCCTCGTCGTACTCCTTGCGCTTCTTGGGGTCACCGAGGATGTCGTTCGCCTCGGAGATCTCCTTGAAGCGCTCCTCGGCCTTGGCGTTGCCCTTGTTGGCGTCCGGGTGGAACTCGCGGGCGAGCTTCCGGTACGCCTTCTTGATCTCGGCCTCGGTGGCGTCCTTGGGGACGCCGAGGACCTTGTAGTAGTCCTTCTCGATGAAGTCCTTGGTGCTCATCCCCGACGCCCCTCCTTCCTGTCTTCGGTGATTACGTCAGCCCTCCTCCGGGCCACCGTTCTCCTTGTCGTCGGCCGCGGGCGCCTCGGTGGTCTCCTCGGTGCCCTCCGCCTTGACGGCCTGCGCGCCGGGCTGCGGCTCGGCGACGGCCACCCGCGCGGGGCGGATGGTGCGTTCGCCGATGCGATACCCGGGCTGCAGGATGGCCACGCACGTCGTCTCGGTGACGTCCGGTGCGTAGCTGTGCATCAGGGCCTCGTGGATCGTCGGGTCGAAGGGCTCGCCCTCCTTGCCGAACTGCTGCAGGCCCATCTTGGCCGCGACGGTCTCCAGCGACTCGGCCACCGACTTGAAGCCGCCGACCAGTTCGCCGTGTTCCCGCGCGCGGCCGATGTCGTCGAGCACGGGCAGGAGTTCGGTCAGGAGGTTCGCGATGGCGACCTCCCGGACCGCGATCCGGTCGCGCTCCACTCGGCGGCGGTAGTTCTGGTACTCGGCCTGGAGCCGCTGGAGGTCCAGGGTGCGCTCGTTCAGAGCCATGCGCACCTGGTCCAGCTGGGCCACCAGACCCGCGTCTGCTGCTACGTCCCCGGCCGGGGCCGCCCCCTCATCGGGAGCGGCCTTCGACTCGGCGTCTTCGGGGGTCGCGCCGGAGGGGACGTCGGGCTTCTCCTCGAAGCCCGGGGTCTCCTCCGTCACGCGGCACCGTCCTTGCGCTCGTCGTCCACGATCTCGGCGTCGACCACGTCGTCGTCGGCGGGCCGGGCGCCACCGGCGGCGGCACCCTCGGGACCGCCCGCGGCCTGCGCGGCCTGGGCGTCGGCGTACATGGCCTGGCCCAGCTTCTGCGAGACGGCCGCGACCTTCTCCGTGGCGGTGCGGATCTCGGCGGTGTCCTCGCCCTTGAGCGCGGCCTTCAGCTCCTCGACTGAGGCCTCGACCTCGGTCTTGATCTCGCCCGGGACCTTGTCCTCGTTGTCCTTGAGGAACTTCTCGGTCTGGTAGACGAGCTGCTCGCCCTGGTTGCGGGTCTCGGCGGCCTCGCGGCGGCGGTGGTCCTCGTCCGCGTACTGCTCGGCCTCCTGGCGCATGCGGTCGACCTCGTCCTTCGGCAGCGAGGAGCCGCCGGTGACGGTCATCTTCTGCTCCTTGCCCGTGCCGAGGTCCTTGGCCGTGACGTGCATGATGCCGTTGGCGTCGATGTCGAAGGAGACCTCGATCTGCGGGACGCCACGCGGCGCCGGCGGCAGACCGGTCAGCTCGAACATGCCGAGCTTCTTGTTGTACGCCGCGATCTCGCGCTCGCCCTGGTAGACCTGGATCTGCACGGACGGCTGGTTGTCCTCGGCCGTCGTGAAGATCTCGGAGCGCTTGGTCGGGATCGTGGTGTTGCGCTCGATCAGCTTGGTCATGATGCCGCCCTTGGTCTCGATACCGAGGGACAGCGGGGTGACGTCGAGGAGCAGGACGTCCTTGACCTCGCCCTTGAGGACACCGGCCTGGAGCGAGGCGCCGATGGCGACGACCTCGTCCGGGTTCACGCCCTTGTTGGCGTCCTTGCCGCCGGTCAGCTCCTTGACGAGCTCGGCGACGGCGGGCATACGGGTGGAGCCACCGACGAGGACGACGTGGTCGATCTCGCCGAGGGAGATGCCGGCGTCCTTGATGACGTTGTGGAACGGCGTCTTGCAGCGCTCCAGCAGGTCGGCCGTCAGCTGCTGGAACTGCGCCCGGGTGAGCTTCTCGTCCAGGTGCAGCGGGCCCTCGGCGGACGCGGTGATGTAGGGCAGGTTGATCGAGGTCTCGGTGGACGAGGACAGCTCGATCTTCGCCTTCTCGGCAGCCTCGCGCAGACGCTGCAGAGCCATCTTGTCCTTGGCGAGGTCCACGCCGTGGCCGGCCTTGAACTGCTGCACCAGGTAGTCGACGACGCGCTGGTCCCAGTCGTCACCACCGAGGTGGTTGTCACCGTTGGTGGCCTTCACCTCGACGACACCGTCGCCGATCTCCAGCAGCGAGACGTCGAACGTGCCGCCACCGAGGTCGAAGACCAGGATGATCTGCTCGTCCTTGTCGAGGCCGTAGGCGAGCGCGGCCGCGGTGGGCTCGTTGACGATGCGCAGGACGTTCAGACCGGCGATCTCGCCGGCCTCCTTCGTCGCCTGGCGCTCGGAGTCGTTGAAGTAGGCCGGGACGGTGATGACCGCGTCGGTCACCTTCTCGCCCAGGTAGGCCTCGGCGTCGCGCTTCAGCTTCTGCAGGATGAAGGCGCTCATCTGCTGCGGGTTGAACTGCTTCCCGTCGAGCTCGATCTTCCAGTCCGTGCCCATGTGGCGCTTCACGGACCGGATGGTCCGGTCGACGTTGGTGACCGCCTGGCGCTTGGCGACCTCGCCGACGAGCACTTCGCCGTTCTTCGCGAAGGCGACGACGGACGGCGTGGTCCGGGCACCCTCGGCGTTGGTGATGACGGTGGGCTCGCCGCCTTCAAGAACGCTGACGACGGAGTTAGTCGTGCCCAGGTCGATGCCGACCGCACGTGCCATGGTTGATTCCTCCAGCTGACTTGAGTGGAACAGGCTCAAGTGTGCACGAGCGGGTCCTCCGGGTCAACAGACCTGAGCCAGCCAGACTCAACTCTTATCCGTTCCTTACACGCAACTGGCCTCTGACCTGCGTCGATTCCGTCCGCTGGGGTTGCTGGACAGAGATGCGAAGGAGTACGAGAACGGCGAGGACCACCCCGCCGGCCACCCACAGCACGACCCCCTCCCCCGTCCACCCGGCATCCACGAGCACCCCCACGAGCACCGTGGAGAAGGATCCGACGCCGAGCAGCACGACGGCCCCCGGCGTGGTGAGCCCGAGCCGCCGCAGCCGGTGCGCGAGATGGTCCGGGCCCCGCCTGAGCAGCGGCCGGCGGCTCGTCCCGCGCGCGAGGACCACGAGCAGGAAGTCGGCGGCGGCCACGGCACCGAGGCAGAACAGCACACTCGCGGTCGGCCCGAGCGCGTAGCCCGCGCGCGTGAAGACGGCGGCCGAGGAGAGCAGGAACCCGGTGAACAGCGAGCCGCAGGCCCCCATTCCCACCCGCGCGGGATGCCAGTTGTGCATCAGGAAGCCGGTGAGGGCGGCCGCGAAGACGCTGAGCAGCACCGCGAGCCCGTCCATCACCTCGACGGCGGCACAGGCACCCGCCCCGAAGGCGGTGACCACCCCGACCGTACCCGCCAGCCCGTCGGTGTGGTCGAGCCCCTTGAAGGCGAGGGAGGCGAAGACGATCCAGCCCACGGCCAGGATCCCGCCCCAAAGGCCCGTCTCGTCGTACGGCACCACGCAGGCCGCCGCCACGGCCGTACCGGCGACCAGCACCCGCAGGCGCAGCCGCCACACGTCGGCGACCAGCCCCAGCACGGCGACCCCGGCGCCGGCGACGAGCAGCTCGCCCACCCCCTGCCCCAGCGGGGCGACCTTCGTCCACACCCCCGCCCATGCCACCAGACAGGTGACGACCACGACGGCCACCCCTCCGGGCACCGGCAGGGGCCGCTGGCGCCGCCGGTCGACGATGCCCGCACGCAGGGCGGGCACCCGGAGCAGCGCCGCGAGCACGGCGGTGAGGAGTAGGGCGGCGGAGGCCGCGGCGATCCCGTACAGCACGGATCTAAGTTAGGCGCGAAAGTAGCAATTCGGTACGAATAACACGATCTGATTGCCCGGCCTGCTCAGGCTCCCCTCAGCGACCCAGATCACCTCGCTCCTGGCTACAGTGCGAGTAAAGATGCGGGTAGTCTCGAACGGACTGCATAAGTTACCGCTTAGTAATGTCCCTCGCAGGCCCGAGGAGCCCCGAAATGCAACTCGCCGCGATCATCGTGTCGCTGGTTCTGATCGTGGTCGGCGTGGCCTTGTTCGCCCGCGCCCTCCTTCAGATCTACAACTTCATGCGGCTCGGTCAGAGCGTGCCCGCGGGTACCCGGACCGACGAGCCCGTGCAGCGCACCCTCACCGTGGTCAGGGAGTTCCTCGGCCACACCAGGATGAACCGCTGGGGCATCGTCGGCGTGGCGCACTGGTTCGTCGCCGTGGGCTTCTTCACCCTGCTGCTGACGATCGTCAACGCCATCGGCGAGCTGTTCCAGGCCGACTGGATCCTGCCGGTCATCGGCGAGTGGGCGCCGTACAACGTCTACGTCGAGTTCATCGGCACGATGACGGTGGTCGGCATCCTGGTCCTGATCGTCATCCGCCAGCTGAGCCACCCGCGCAACCCGGGCCGCAAGTCCCGCTTCGCCGGCTCCAACTTCGGCCAGGCGTACTTCGTCGAGAGCGTCATCCTGATCGTCGGCGTCTGCATCTTCATGCTGCACGCGCTGGAGGGCGCACAGCACCACGTCGACAGCTACGAGGCGTCCTTCTTCATCTCGTACCCGGTGGTGTCGTGGCTGAAGGGCCTGGACCTCTCCACGCTCCAGAACCTCACCTACTTCTTCGCGGGCCTGAAGATCGCGACCTCCTTCATCTGGATGATCACGGTCGCCCTGAAGACCGACATGGGTGTCGCCTGGCACCGCTTCCTGGCCTTCCCGAACATCTTCTTCAAGCGGAACGCCACCGGCGAGACCTCTCTGGGCGCCCTGCTCCCGATGACCTCCGGCGGCAAGCCGATCGACTTCACCGACCCCGGTGACGACGACGTCTTCGGTGTCTCCCAGGTCGAGCAGTTCTCCTGGAAGGGCCTGCTGGACTTCTCCACCTGCACCGAGTGCGGCCGCTGCCAGTCCCAGTGCCCGGCCTGGAACACCGGCAAGCCCCTCTCCCCCAAGCTGCTGATCATGTCCCTGCGGGACAACGCGCACGCCAAGGCGCCGTACCTGCTGGCCGGCGGCGGCAAGACCGTGGAGGGCGAGGAGAAGGCGTCCGAGGAGCAGCTGGCCGGGGTGCCCGCCGCCGCTCTCGCCGAGGCCGAGCGCCCGCTGATCGGCACCGCCGAGGAGAACGGCGTCATCGACCCGGACGTCCTGTGGTCCTGCACCACCTGCGGTGCCTGCGTCGAGCAGTGCCCGGTGGACATCGAGCACGTGGACCACATCGTGGACATGCGCCGCTACCAGGTCATGATCGAGTCGGCCTTCCCCTCCGAGGCGGGCACGATGCTCAAGAACCTGGAGAAGAAGGGCAACCCCTGGGGCCTGGCCAAGAAGCAGCGCCTGGAGTGGACCAAGGAGGTCGACTTCGAGGTCCCGGTCGTCGGCAAGGACATCGAGGACCTCACCGAGGTCGAGTACCTGTACTGGGTCGGCTGCGCCGGCGCCCTGGAGGACCGCGCCAAGAAGACCACGAAGGCCTTCGCCGAGCTGCTCCACATCGCGGGCGTGAAGTTCGCGATCATGGGCGGCGACGAGAAGTGCACCGGTGACTCCGCCCGCCGCCTCGGCAACGAGCCCCTGTTCCAGGAGCTCGGCATGGAGAACGTGGCCGCGCTGAACATGGCCTTCGGCGAGGACGACGAGGACGAGTCGACCAAGAAGCCGAAGTCGGCGAAGAAGATCGTCGCGACCTGCCCGCACTGCCTCAACACGATCGGCAACGAGTACCCGCAGCTCGGCGGCGACTACGAGGTCATCCACCACACGCAGCTGCTGCAGCACCTGGTGGACGAGGGCAAGCTGATCCCGGTGACCCCGGTCGAGGGCATCATCACGTACCACGACCCCTGCTACCTGGGCCGCCACAACAAGATCTACACGCCCCCGCGCGAGATCATCGCCAACGTCCCGGGCCTGCGGAACGAGGAGATGCACCGCCACAAGGAGCGCGGCTTCTGCTGTGGCGCCGGTGGCGCGCGGATGTGGATGGAGGAGCGGATCGGCAAGCGCATCAACAACGAGCGCGTCGATGAGGCCCTCTCCCTCAACCCCGACATCGTCTCGACCGCCTGCCCGTTCTGCCTCGTCATGCTGACCGACTCGGTCAACGGCAAGAAGAACGAGGGCAAGGCCAAGGAGTCCATCCAGGTCGTGGACGTGGCCCAGCTGCTCCTGGAGTCCGTCAAGACGCCGGTCGACCCGGCGGGCGAGCCGGAGACCGAGAGCGAGCCGGAGCCGGAGCCGGTGAAGTAACACCGGCTGCAGGACCCGACGGCGCCCCCTGACCCGCACAGGCAGGGGGCGCCGTCGTATGCGTGGGCAGAGGGCTCCCCTCACCCGACCCGCCCACCAGCAATTGGTGGATCTGCACCAAAAGCCAGCCGCGAACCCGCAGGTCAGACAGTCTGACGACGTCAGAAGGGTGGCCCAAATCCACCAATCACTGCGCCACCCATCTGTTCCAGCCGTCGACCCCGGCTCTCCGCGACACGGAGGGCGTCGTCGAGGGCCTGGGTCAAGCACTCGGCGAGGAAGCGGAGTTCGCCGGGCGGGGTGTCCGGCAGGATCTCGCGGGCGTGGGCCAGGAGTTGGCTGCCCATGCCGAGCTGAACGGACTCCGTTGCGTCGGCCAGTCGAGAGAGCGGCCCATCGCGATCGTCGGTGATCAGGTAGCAGGGCTTACCCCCGGAACCCTTCCAGGGCAGCAGACGCGGTGGCTGGCTCACGCGACCTCCAGCCCGTGGGTGCAGTACGGATCGGTCACGTACGGGCGTACGGCCCTGGCGGCGGTGGCGTCGAGAGGCGTGTCGAGTCCGTACGGGCTGCGGTGGCGCGGGAGGGACAGGGGCTGGATCGGCCAAGGGGCGGCGGGAGGTTTGGGGTCCGGTACGGGTGCCCTGCCGGGCGAGACGAGCAGGAGGCTCATCCAGGCGGCAAGGCGGCGGATAAGGTCGGTCACGTCATCAGCTCCAGTTCAGCTGGTGGCCATACCCCGGGGCGGCTGCAACCGTCGCCGGGGCTTCCGCTTCGTCGCGGTCTACCGAAGTCTACCGCGGTCGCGCGGTCTACTGCAGAGTTTTAGCGTCAACTGCATGACCCCCGAGCTTGACCGCACCCGCCCTGTCTGGCGCCAAGTGGCCGAGGCCATCACCGCCCGGATCGCCAGCGGCGAGTACGCCCTGGGCGCCCGCGTGCCGTCCGTCGTCGAACTCTCCACCGAGTTCGGTATCGCGACCTCGACCGCACAGAAGGCGTTGGCCCACCTCAAGTCCGAGGGACTCGTCCGCGCCGAGGTCGGCCTCGGCTCCTTCGTAGCAAAGCGCCCCGCCGAAGAACCCGAACCGCCCGCATAGGGCAGTCCGGCGACGGGGCGCCACACGCTCAGTTCTCCGACTAGGCGCCCTTCGGACCCGCCTGCTGCACCACCTCGAAGGACCACAGGGTGGAGCCGGAGGCAGCAGGCTTGGGACGCTCGGCGCCCTCCCCGCCACCCTGGTGCGCGGCCTTCATCGGACCCTCCATCCACGCCTGGAACGACTCCTCGTCCCGCCAGCGCGTGTACACGAGGTACTGGTCTGTGCCCTCGATGGGGCGCAGCAGTTCGAACCACTCGAAGCCGTCGGAGTTCTCCACGGCGTGGGCTCGCGAAGCGAACCGCTTCTCCAGCACCTCCCGCTGCTCGGCGGGAACGGTCAGCACATTGATCTTCACTACGCTCATGGGTCCATCCTGCCCCGGCCCACCCGGTCCGGCTCAGGCGGGAGGGTTCGTGCCGGGCAGCGGAAAGGTGAGCAGGCGGCCCACCGCGGACAGGGAGTCGGGGTCGGCGGGGTGTTCGGACGGCCGGGACGCCTCGGGTGGACGGCGGGACGCGTCGGAGGCGGGATCGGCCAAGGGGGCGCCCGCGGTGCGCGGGCCCGGACGAGAACCGGTGGAGGAGGGAGCGCCGGACGGGCGGACCGCCCTCGTGTGTTCCTCCCAGCCCATGCGGTACCACTGGAGATGGGAGCGCTGGAGTTCCTCGTCCGTCAGGATGCGGACGCCCTCGATGCCGGCCTGCCGCACCTTCTCGCCGAGTTCGATCAGCAGCGCGCCCAGCAGTTGGTCGATCCGGTCCGCATCGCTCGCCATCCGCGCACTCCTTCCGCTACGAACCGCCAGAACCGCCCTCCGGCAGGAACTGCCGGGCCACCTTCACGAACAGGCCGCGCAGATCCTCCGGGACCCCCATCCGCCGGGCCGCCTCCTCCGGGCTGATCCGGCCCACGGGCGGACAGCTCCCGCCCGCCACCGGCTCCAGCGGCAGGTCCTCCGCCGACAGGCGCCCGGAGCGGATCAGCATGTCCCGCAGCGGTACGCCCAGCACACCGGCCAGGCGGCGCATCGTCTCCAGGTCCGGCATGCTCTGCCGCTGCAGGAGCCGGGTGACCGCCGCCCGGTGCACGCCCGCGTCGTCCGCCAGCCGGGACTTGCCTCCGCCGCGCGGTCCGTCGATGACGTAACCGCGCTCCCGCATCAGTTCCTCGACCCATGCGGCGAACTCCTCGAGTCCGTCGGTGCGTTCCAGACGCTCCATACGTGGGCTCGACGCCATGCTCCCGCTCTCCCCTCGTAGAGGGAGCAGCGTACCGATCGCGCGCGCACATGTTCGGTGCGCGCACGCGCGCAAGGAGTCTTCACACCTTCACCCCACCTTCCCATCTTCGAACACATGTTCGCACAGCACCTGCCGGGAGTGCACGCATCTCAGGCCTCGCCACGAAGGGCAACCGGCACGTTTCATTCCGTCACACCGGCATCGCTAAACGCTTGCGCTCGCGCTCGCACGGTGCCACGCTGGCCAGCGTTCGCACGTATCGAACAAATATTCCATTCCCCCTGGGAGGCACCGCACGTGACCAGCGAACTTGACTGGCGCAGGGCCGCAGCCTGCGCGAACCTTCCACCCCGCCTCGTATTCACCCGCGACCCCTCCGCCGCCCGCCATACGTTGCGCGCATGCAACAAATGCCCGATCCGGCGGGAATGCGAGGCCATCGTGGATCCGGCGCACAGCTGGTTCGACGGCGTCAGCGGCGGGCGGCTGTGGCGCAACGGGCGGGCGGTCGCCGTATGAGCCGAACTCCTGTCCCGGACACCGGAGCCGCCGTCTGGATCGGCTCGCTCCTCAGACGGTTTCCCGAACTCGTCGCCGAGCTGGCGCCCGCGGCCCACGGGGGGCTGCGGGAACGGCGCGGCGGCGGGCCGGTCGGTGGCACCACCATGCCCGTACGGCTGCACGTCTCCGACGTCCTGCGCGACATCACCGACGGTGTGGCCGAGCTGGAGGAGGCCGTGCGGGAGCGGCTCGGCCTGCGGTCCGTGCGTCCCGCCCCGGTGCCGGAGCGGCTGCGCCGGATCGCCGGACTGCTGGAGCGGATCGCCGCCGACCCCGTCCTCGCCGCACACGTCGAGGACGAGACCCGGCGCATGGCCGCCCGCTGCGCCCGCACCCTCGGCGACCCCGAGCAACTGGTCCGCCTGCCCGGGCGCTGCCCCGCCTGCGACTCGGTCTCACTGCGGGCCTTCCCGGAGCGGGCCGAGGTGCGGTGCGTGAACCCGCCTTGCGGGTACGTCACAGAAGGGGAGCACGCGTGAACGAGCCAATGATCACAGCCGAGTTGGCCGCCACCGAGGCCGGTGTCACCCCCGCCACCATCCGCAAGTGGGTGCAGCGCGGGCATCTGCGGCCCGCCGGCACACAGGGCAGGCGGCAGCTGTATCGGCTGGAGGACGTCTTCACCGCCGAGCGCGCGACGTACCGCGCTCGCGCCCCTCGCTGAGGCGGTCGTACGTCGTCAGGGCCCCGTCGCGTCGCTCCGATCGCGGCGGGGCCCTTCTGTATGCCTAGCTCCCCAACTCCCCCTGAAACACCGTCAGTTGCGGGATCGGCACCACCCCGTCACACTGAATGCAGCGGCAGAGCTGCGCCCCCGATCCGGGGGGCGGACCTGCCGCTTTCTGCTGCCCGGAAACCCGGGCCTCCCTCACCGAAACTCACCGCAACTCCCCTCATCTCCCCTCATCTCCCCGAAGGGAGCGTCCATGTGGCGATCCTGAACTTTCCCGACGTGGAGCGGCTGGTCGTCGACTTCCTGAAGAACCGGACCGAGATGGCCGGGACCACGGTCGACAACCGGCCGCCCGCCGGGTTCGACGGCACCCAGCAGGTCGTCCTCGTCTCCCGCGCCGGCGGCGCCTGGATCGACGACCTCCACCTCGACCGTCCTCTGGTCGACCTGGAGGTGTACGGCCCCGACAAGACCACCGCGCTCGTGACCGCCAACGCGGCCCGTGCCTGCGCGCTGGAGCTGGTCGGCACGCAGTACGGCAGCGCTCTCGTCACGGACGTCGACGAGGCCGACGGTCCGCGCTGGCTGCCCGACTACAACCGGCCGGCCGGCAACCGCTACCTCGCCACGCTCCGGCTCTCGATCCGCCCGGCGTGACCGACCAACACTGAGGAGTACACATGGCAGGCTTCAAGAACGCCGAGATCCGCATCGCCGGCACCGGCAACGTCTGGTGGGCGCCGGCCGGCACCACCGTCAAGGAGACCACCGCGCTGGCCTCCCCGTGGGTCAACCTGGGCTTCACCTCGTCCGACGGGGTCAAGTTCAACAAGAAGGACAAGAACGACCCGGTCGACACCTGGCAGTCGATGGCCCCGGCCCGCTTCATGCTCTCCGACCGGGACCTGACCCTGAAGTTCCAGCTGCTGCAGATCAACAAGGACACGTTCCCGTTCTACCTGGGCGTGCCGTCGACCTCGGTCGTCACCTCCGGGTCCACCGCGGAGACCACCGCGCAGAAGATCGACATCACCGGCACCCCGGGCGGCCAGGACCAGCGCGCCCTCGCCATCGACTTCACGGACAACAACGGCACCAAGGACCTGCGCTACCGGCTGGTGATCCCGTACGGCGCCGTCTCCGAGGTCGAGGAGCTGTCGCTGAGCCGTTCCGGCGCGGTCAAGCTCGGCGTCACCTTCACCGCGCTGTCCGGTGACGACCCGACCAAGCCGCTGGCCACCTGGCTGGTCAACGACCCGGCGGCGCTGGCCTGATCGCCGTACCCCCCGCAGTGTGCCCGGCGTGTGCGCACACGCCGGGCGCGCGCCCCCAACTCACCTACAGGGAGCCCGACATGACCGCCTTCGACGTCAACGCCGCCCGCGCCCAGCGCCTGGAAGCACTCGGCCGGGACTGGTCCTTCGCCCTGGACGGCGACCGCTTCACGCTGCCGACCGAACTCACCCGCACCACCGCCCGCAAGCTGCGCGACCTCGACGACAACGACGTGGACGGGCTGCTCCGACTCCTGCTGGGCGAGGGGCAGTTCGCCCGGTTCGAGCAGCACGACGTCACGATGCAGGACATCGCCGCGATCCTGGAGGCCTACGGCAAGGAGACGGGGCTCGGCCTGGGGGAAGGCTGAGCCTCGGCGTGCTCGTCGAAGAGCACGCCGAGGCCCTGGAGGCGGATCTGCTCCGCCACTACGGCGTCGATCTGCTGGACTGGCACCGCGGCCGGCTCACCTCCCGCCGGGTCGCGGTGCTGGTCCGGCACCTCCCACGGGACAGCGCGCTGCTGCGCGAGCTGCACGGGGAGGCCGCCGAGTGGACGACGACGGACCACCTGCTGGCCGCAGCGGTCGATCAACTCGCCGAGGCCAACTGGATGTTCGCCATGGTCAACCGGGACGAGGACAGCGAGCCGCCGGAGTATCCACAGCCGGTACCGCGACCGGAGGGCAGAACACCGGCCGCCGAGGAGGAGCCCGCCCCTGACCGGGACGCGGATCCCCTGCCCTCGCTCCGGGAGATCCAGCAGTTCTTCGCCTGAGAGGGCGAGGTCAGAGGTAGGAGATCCCCGCCAGCACGAGCAGAATGCTCGCGATGCCGCCGACGAACCACGGCACAATGCCGCGGCCGAGTTCCGATGTCATCTGCCCGTACCAGGGATGCACGGGGTCGTAAATGATGTCCACCGCCTGGCCGATGCCCGTCGGGGGAAACCTGTAGTGCTGGGTGGTGATGGTGTACTGCGCGCCGTCGGCCTCGTACCGGAGCTGCAGAGCCACGGCGCCGTCCTTGTTCCGGGCCTGATTGACGCACTGGGCGCGAACAGTGACTCCCCGGCGCCGCAGCGCCCCGTCACGCCAGATGAACAAGACCGCCCCGGCCAGCGAAGGTATTCCGAAGAGCAGGATGTCCGGTACCCAGTCACGCAGCCCATCGAGCACGATCCCCCGCCTCCCCCGAAGAGGGTGTCCATACCGCGAACCTATCGCCACCCCAGGCCGCGCGAGAAGTGTCACAGCAGGTTGAACACTCCGAGGGCAGCCGTCCCGGCGCCGATCACTGTTGCGGCCAGCGCGACCGGCCAGAGGCGGACTCGCGGATACCTGCCCGCGGGATAGAAGAACAGCTGGTAGCCGGGATCGAAGTCTATGAGAATTCGCTCCCCTGGCGAGAGCTGCGGATCACTGAATCCGCGTGGGGTTCCAGAACAGTCCTGGGAAGCGGAACCAGACTTTGCGTCAACGGGCGTGAATCGATACGAGATTCCCGTCGGCAGCTTGACGGAATCACGGATCTCGACCTCCTGGGTGACTTTACGCCCGTGCTCACGCAAGCCATGCACAAAGAGGTTCACCCCCCACACGACGGCGGCGACACCTGCGCAGAGCTCGAAAACCGCTGCAATGACCCCCAGGTTCACGGAGCGACCCTCCCAAGGTGGTCAGAGGAGCACCAGGAACACCAGGCCGGCGAGTGTGCCGAGGGCCATGGCCGCGTAGTGCGCGATCTCGAACCGAGTGAGCGGCCCGGTCCACGGCTTCGCTCGTTCCTGGCGTTTGCTGTCGTTGAGCGGTACATCGGCCGCGTGCAGGACCGAAACCGTGCGGTCCTGTGCCGGAAGCCTGGCGATCCGAATCGCTTCCAGGATCACGGCAACGACCACGATGAAAGCGAAGACCAGCCGAGGTACCGGTGAGTCACGAGTGGCGATGATTCCCACGCACAAGGCGATCCCGGAAAGGACAAGATACGTACCGACAAACTGCCGGGCCGGGATCCGCCACCCAAAGAACACATGATGGCCGAGCAGAATCCACTGACCCAGACCTATGGTGAGAATTCCGCCGCCGATAACGACCGTTACGAGGTTTCCGGTGGCCGTGTCACAGGCCGGCTGGAATCGCCCGCCACACGATCCTTTCTGAGCGATTTGGTAGACGGCCCAGGCCGTGACGGGGACGGCCGCGAAGAACACCGCCGTAGCGAGGACGTTGACCGCCTCCCACCGACCGAACTTGCGCAGATTTGTCACGATCCAACCCCCCTGGCAATCGACCAGCCGCAGGATAGCAGGAGATGGAGTTTCGATGCCCCGGAACATCAAACAAATCGACGCCGATCTGACGAATCTGCAAAAGGACTTCACGGATTCCCAGAAGTGGATCCAAAGCTTCAGGAAGAAGGTGGAGCGCGGCGGCGCCAAGGCGGAGGCGGTGGGCGGAGCCGCGGCTGCCACGGGCGGCTCGGTGGAGGTTACCGGCGCTTCGCTCGGGCTGAAGCTGTTCAACGCCGAGCACACTTTCTTCGACCTGCGGGAGATGATCGACCGCCGCAAGGGTCTGTTGCCGGAGCAGATCAAACCGGTCGCCGACCGCGCCGCCGCCGCCGTGGACCGCATCTATCCCGTCACCGTACGGCTGAACACCGAGTTCCCGGAGGTGAAGCGCACCGTACAGGCGGCCCATGAGCGTCTCAACCGCATTCAGCCGAAGGTCAGCTCGCTCGAATCCTCCCTGCGCGCGATGCGCAACCGTGTGGGAAACAGCGTCCCCGGGTCCCGTACCGCCAACTACTCGAACATGGGGAGCTTTTCCGAGGCCGCGGCACAGATAAACAGGCTGGAAAACCGCATCGACAGGCTGGTTTCCGCGCTCGGCTGACCTCCCGACCCAATCGGAGTAACTCGTGTCTCTTGTCTCCTCGCTGACCCGCGCTTCGGGTGCGGTCAGCCGTTTTCGCAGTACGGCCGGATCGGCCGCGAGCTCCATGGGAACACTGAAGGGGCGCATCGACCAGGCAGGAAGCGCCGCCGGGCAGCTCCGCGGCGGCCTGCAGAGCGCCGACACCTCGGTCACCAAGGCCAAAGGCTCCACCGGCAAGTTCAAGACATCCCTCGACCACCTCAAGTCCAGTTCCAACAACGCCAAGAACGCGCTCCGTGACGTCAAGCGGCAGTCCGACGCCGTGGAGAAGTCCGTCGGGAACGCCGGCAAGAAGGCGACCACGAGCGGGACTTCGATGAAGGGGTTCGGGACGGGGCTGAAGGGTGCGTCGCTCGCGCAGAAGGGGCTCAACACCGCCATGAAGGCCAATGCCTTCGGGCTGATCATGACCCTGCTCGCGCCGCTCATCTCGCAGTTCATCAACATGGACAAGGTCTCCGCCGCCCTCGCCAAGGGCGTGAAGTGGGCCTGGAACGCCATCTACGGGGCCGTCAAGAACCACGCCGGGCCGATCAAGTCCGTGCTGAAGGGCATCATCAACGCCTTCACGGCCCTGCCCCGCGCCTACATCAGCGGCCTCAACGCGATGATCGGCGCCCTGAACCGCATCCACGTGAAGATCCCGGGTTGGGTGCCCCACTTCGGTGGCCGTGAGTTCGGCATCAACCTGCCGATGCTGCCCAACATCCCCGCGCTCGCCCAGGGCGGCATCGTGCCCGCCCGCACCGGCGGCACCCTCGCACTGCTCGGCGAGGCCGGCGAGTCCGAGGCCGTCATCCCGCTGTCGAAGCTCGACCGGGTGGCCGGCTCCGGCGGCCTGCACCGCCTGGCCGCCGCCGTGGAGCGGCTCGCCGAGCGGCCCGTCGTCGTCCAGGTCGACTCGCAGACCATCGCCCGCGCCGTGTTCCTCGGCCAGCGGCAGCTCGCCCGCCGGTGACCACCGGCCCTCAGGAAGGAGGAGTTCATGGGCAACCTCTGGATCGGCCCGCCCGGTGACCTGTACGAGATCGACCAGGCGGCCAAGTCGTTCGAGCGCGCCGCCGACCTCGGCGTCACTGAGTTCAAGGCGCTCTCCGGCCGGGTCACCCTCACCCGCACCGCGCCGCCCGTCCGCCGGATCAAGCTGAGCTGGGACATGCTGGAGCCCGAGACCGCGCGCGTCCTCGACCGGCTCGCCCGCCGTGTCGACGTCGTCGGAGGCGGCGTCGGCCCGCTCGTGCTGATCGACCCCGCCGCCGGCAACGTCCTGGAGCCCGCGCAGGCCACGGGCCGGGGGCCGGCCGGGGCGAGCGGGCTCGCGCAGTGGTTCCGGGTGTCGGCCACCGGAGCCGTCACGGAGACCACCCCCGGCGTCTTCGCGTTCACCGCCGCCGACGCCACCGGCCAGGTCGCCTGGCGCTGTGTGCCGTGGAGCGGGAACTTCCCGGCCGCCGCGGGGCTGCGGGTGTCCTTCCGCGCCCCGACCGCGTTCGCCGCCCTCGGCACGGTGTCCGTCGGGATCGACTTCAAGAAGGCCGACGGGACGTATCTCAGTTCGGCGTCGATGACGGGGCCGTACGTGGCGGCCACCGTCCCCGCGGGCGCCACCCACCTCACGCCCACCGCCAAGTCCGGCGCCGCCGGCACCTTCTCCCTGGCCGGCGCCTGCCTGACGTACGGCGGGGACGGCGCCGCCGACGACGTACCGGGAGACGGGCTGCCGCAGCTGGCCGTCACCGGCTACACGGACACCCCGGGCCGCCCGCTGCCGTACCGGAACATCGGCGTCGACCTGGTGGAGGTGACCCGTGCAGCGGGCTGACCAGGCGACGAAGGACGCGCTCGCGGCCGGCGAGCGCACCGTCACGCACACCACCCGGCTGGGCGGCCGGGACGTCTCCGCGCAGGTGCAGTCCTGGCAGGTCGAGCGGTCGTACGCGACCGATCTGCCGGCCGCGATGCGCGCCTTCTCGGGCAGTTCCGCCGCCCAGCTCACCCTCCAGCTCGGCGGCGACGGCGCACAGCCGGCCCCCGCGCTCTACTCGCCGTGGGCGCCGCACGCCACCGGTGACCTGGCCCGGCCCGGCCAGAGCGTGGTGCACGAGGCCGGGGTGGGCGGCGGCACGCTGCCCGTCTTCCGCGGCACCCTGCGCAATCGCAGCGCCGCCTCCGGCACCGACGCCGTGCAGCTCACCGCGCTCGACGGCGCCGAGCGGCTGCGCGCACCGGCCGAACTCCCGCGCCCGTACACGGGGTTGAACTGGGGCCGCCCGGTGGCCACCGCCACCTGGTGCGTGGACGAGCTGCTGCGCCAGGCCGGGCTCCTCACCTCGCCCCCGCCGCGCGCGGCACAGTTCACCGCGGGCCAGCCGCTGAGCCTGGTGCACGCCACCCTGCACGGCGGGTTCGCGACCCCCTTCGGCATGCCGGAGGACCTGCCCGACCCGCGCCACTACACCTGGTCGCGGGCCGGCGCCCCGCACGAGATGGCGCTGGTGCCCAAGGGGCTGCCGCCCGGCGAGAGCGGGGTGACGGCCTCCTGGTTCCCGCGCAGCCGGGTCACCGTGCCGGGCAGCCGGCTGTTCGTCGAGGCGTGGGTGAACAACGCGGTCGGCATCGGCGACACCGTCCGCCTGGACGTCGACATGAACCGCACCGGCACCGGCGTCGGCACGCTCTCCCTCGCCCTGGACTTCGTCAAGGGGCAGGCCGTCGTCTGGTCGCTCAGCAGCGACACCTCCGTGCCCGGCAGCGGCCTGGTCTGGAGCGACAACGGCACCGCGATGAAGACGCAGCGGGGCGTGTGGCACGTCGGCGTGTTCCTCGACCTGACCACGGTCAGCGGAAGCAGCGCGCTGCCCGTCGCCACGCCGGTCATGACCGCCCCGAACGGCGCCACCTGGACCGGCGTCGCCGGGTCCTTCACGCTCACCAGCGGACCGCAGCCGGTCTCCGAGCTGCGCAAGGTGCGCCTGGTCACCGCCATGGCCGTGGAGAACGTCCAGGTCACCAGCGGCCTGACGGCGGTGCCGTCGGCGAGCGACTTCTCCCAGACCGCCGCCTGGACGAAGACCGCCGAGCTGGACGAGGCGATCCTGCCGCTGCGCACGATCCCCAAGGTGTCGGGCTCGCAGTGGGAGGCCATCGGGCAGATCGCCAAGGCGAGCATGTCGACGGCCGAGCTGGACGAGCGCGGCCGGTTCCGGTGGCGCAACTTCACCCGGTTCGCGACCGTGCCCAAGGAAGCCGACCTGACGCTGACGTCGGTGCGGGACATCGCCGCGCTCACCGTCACCGAGGAGATCGACGCCTGCCGCAACTTCTGTGTGCAGCCCGCCAAGGACTACGGCGCGGTCGGGCTGGTCGCCGGCGACGCGGTCGTCGACACCCTCGTCCGGGAGATCCCCGGCAACGGCACCCTCACCGTCTCGTACACCTTCGGCGAGGACGAGCTGGACATCGGCCCGCCGGACACGGACGACGACAGCGTGACCACCTCCGGCTCCAACTTCCGTGTGTCCGCCTCGCGGGCGGCCGGGGCGACGGCGATCAAGGGCGCGGTGGACGCGATGGTGCGCCGCGAGGACGGAACGATCGTGCTGCGGCTGACCAACCGCACCGCCCAGACGCTGTACACGGTCACGCAGAAGGGCGAGCCGTCCATCCGTATCGTCCCGCTGCGGCCGGACAAGGATCCGGTGGAGCGGCAGGCGGTGTCGTACGTCGCCGGCTCGGCGAGCGAACGCTGGTACGGCCGCCAGGAGTTCTACGGCGACACCAGCGACTGGGTGCAGGACGTGACGGCGGCCCGGCAGCTGGCGGACGCGATGCGGGCCGCGGGCGAGTACCCGGTGCCTGTGTTCGGGGACGTCCAGGTGCTGTACGACCCGCGCATCCAACTCGGCGACGTCGTACGCCTGGTGGACTCCGCCGGGGCCGCGCTGGACACCCTCGCCTGGGTCGTGGGCGTCACCACCGCCGCGTCCCCGGACGGCGGGGTGCAGCAGACCCTGAGCCTGCGCGGTGTCCGGGCGAACGACGTGCCGCAGGACGCCGGTCTCACCCCGGACGCGCCCGCCCTGCCCGCACCGGCCGCGGCCGCCACCTACGCCGACGTCACGCGCGTGTACGCCACCCTCGCGGACCTGCTCGCCGCCAACGCCACCTGGAACGACGTGAAGGAGACCGCACTTGTCTGAGACCCCGCCCGAGCCGGTGCCGGTGCAGCCTCCGCCGGAGCTGCTGGCGGAACTCGCCGAGGCCACCACGCCGGGCCCCGACCCCGACGAGGCCCCGCCGCCCGCCGACGACGGCCTGCTCACGGTCGTCGTCGACGGCCCCGTCCAGTCCGCCCTCGCACCCCAGGAGCCCGCATGACCACGCAGTACACCGCGCTGAGCAGCCTTCCCTACCCGCAGGCCACCGACCCGGCCGACCTGCCGGCCCATCTCAAGGCGCTCGCCGACGCGCTCGACGGCCGTACCGTGCTGCGCTTCGCGGACGCCGCCGCGCGCGACGCCAAGGTGACCAGCCCGGTCGCCGGGATGCTCGCCTGGATCGGCACCCCGGGCCGGCTGATGTACTACACGGGTTCGGCCTGGGTGCCCGCCGCCCCGAGCCCGGTCTACAAGATCAACCTCGACGCGGGCGACACCACCGTGGCGACGTACACCGAGACGCTCAGCAACGCGGTCGGCGACCCCATGGCGGCCTCGTTCACCGCACCCGCCTCCGGCCAGGTCCTCGTCACCGTCGGCGGCTACCTGTGGTCGTCGGTGGCCAACTACTCCTCCTTCATGTCGGCCAACATCCGCAACTCCTCCAACGCGGTGGTGCTGGCGGCCGACGACAACCGGGCCGCGCTCCTCAACAGCACCTCCAAGGCGTCGGTGTCCGCCCAGTTCCTGGTCACCGGCCTGACCCCGGGCGCCACCTACACGGGCACCCCCGCCTACCGCTCGGGCGCGACCACCAACACGGCCAACTTCGACAGCCGTTTCATCCGCATCGACCCGATCCCCTAGAACCGGAACCAACGGGAGAGCCGCCATGGCAAACCCTCTGTCCGCCGACGCCTTCGTCCGCGCCCTGCGCGACGAAGGCGTCGTCGTCCGCGAACACGCCGACTGGCGTACCCACAACCGCAACCACAAGGGCCCCTGGGGCCCGGTCCACGGCGTGATGCTGCACCACACGGCCGGCACCGACAGCCTCCGCCTGTGCCTGGACGGCACCGCGGCGCTGCCCGGCCCGCTCTGCATCGGCCTGGTCACCAAGGACGGCACGGTCCACCTGGTGGGCTACGGCCGCACCAACCACGCAGGCGCCGGCTCCAGCGCGGTCCTGGCCGCCGTACGCGCCGAGCGGACCCAACTGCCGGCCCCCGGCCCGGACGCCGTCGACGGCAACTCCTGCTTCTACGGCTTCGAGATCGAGAACCTGGGCACCGGCCGCGACCCGTACCAGCCCGCCCAACTCGCCGCCGTGGAAGGCCTGTCGGCGGCCCTGTGCCGGGCGCACAGCTGGTCCGCCGCGAGCGTGATCGGCCACAAGGAGTGGACCCGCCGCAAGATCGACCCGTCCTTCTCGATGCCGGGCATGCGCGCCCGGGTCGAGGCCCGCCTGCGCCTGCGCCCAGCGCCGTACGAACCCTTCCCGGGCGCCGCCTACTTCGTGCCCGGCCGCCGCGGCGCCCTGATCACGGCGGTCGGCGAGCGCCTGGTCGCCGAGGGGTGCGGACGGTACGCCGTCGGCCCCGGCCCGGTGTGGGGCGAGGCCGACGTCCGCTCGTACGCCGCATGGCAACGCAAGCTCGGCTACACGGGTGCCGCCGCCGACGGTGTGCCGGGCCGGGCGAGCTGGGACCGGCTGCGGGTGCCGCGCACGAGCTGAGGAGGCCGACCGATGACCGACGCCACGCGCCGCACCCTCCGAACGGCCGTACAGACCCTCGTCGCCCTCGTACCGCTGCTCGCCGGGGAACCCGCGGCGCGGGACGCCCCCGCGGTCGCCGCCGCGCCGGAGGAGGCGGCACCGTGACCACCCGCGAAGCGGAAGGAGTCGCCCTGGAACTCGAACGCCTCCGCCGCTCGGTCGACGTCGGTTTCGCCACCACCCGCGGTGACCTGGCCCTCCTCCTCCAGCGCGCCGACCAGACCGACAAGACCCTCGGCGACCACGAGGACCGCCTCGACGCCCTGGAGCGCACCCGCTGGCCCCTGCCGTCCCTGGCGGCACTGACCTCGTGCGCGGCCCTCGCCCTGACCCTGTGGGAGGCGGCCCGCAGATGACCGCGCCGGCGCCCCCTGCCCTCCCCGGCGGGGGGCGCCGCCGCGTGACCGATCCCGCACCCTCCGCCCCTTACCCCGCCCCTCGAACACGTGCATCATTGCGAGGTTGTCGGGCGACGGTGCTGACGAGGTGAACGGTGCGCGTGCGAAGAGGCGGGATGTCCACGGCGGTGCTCTGTGCCACCCTGCTCCTCGCTGCCTGCGGCCCCGCCGCCCCGGACGCCGGCCACGACACCTCCACCCGCATCGCCGACGCCCCCGCCCGGCTCCCCGTCCCGCACGGCAAGGGCAGCAGGACCCCCGACGACTTCAACGGCGACGATCACCGCGACCTCGTCCTCAACGACCTGGCCAAGGAACAGAGTCACGCCGACGACGCCGGCATCGGCATCGTCTACGGCGGCCCGCACGGACTCGCGCCCGGCGCCCGGCAGTTGCTCAGCGCGCAGAAGCAGGCAGCACCCACCAAGGGTCAACTCCCGGCCGTCTTCGACGCGGAGGAGAGCTGCGACCTGGACGGCGACGGCTTCACCGACCTCGTCGTGTCGACCGACCCGCCGTACGACGGCCAGGGCCGGCCCCCCGTGCCGCTGCAGATCCTCTTCGGCTCCCCCGCCGGCCTGACCGGCCGCGCCGTGAAACTGACCGTCCCGGACGCGGCCCGCTTCGGCAACGACTGGCCGGACCAGCCGGTGTGCGGCGACTTCGACGGGGACGGGAAGCAGGACCTGGTGCTGCACGCGTCCGGCGGCAGGCTCTCGTACCTGCGCGGCCCGTTCAGCCGCAAGGGCGCTCCCCGGGCGGCCGGTGCACCGCCGGCCTCCCCCGGCGAGGTGCCCGCCGGCCCCGCGGCCGACGTCGACGGCGACGGCTACGACGACCTGATCGTCCGCGCGGCGGCAGGCACCGCGACGTCCGCGCTGGTCCTCGGCGGCCCCGGCGGCCCGACGCGCACCGGAGCCGCCCTTCCCGCCGGCGCCGACGTCGCACTCGGCCGTTTCGGCAAGGGCAGCGCGCTGGACGCGGCGGTCGGCGGCACGGGGGAGACGTTCCTGCGCTACGACCTCCCGGCAGCCACGCGGGCCACGCTCGCCGCCCCGGGCTCGATGCTCGACGCCGCCGACTTCGACGGCGACGGCCGCGACGAACTCGTCTCCAGCGCCTCCCGGCTGCGCCTCTTCCGCGCCGGCCCGGCCGGCCTGTCCACGAAGGACGCGGTCACCGTCGTACCGCCCGCGCCCGGCACGACCCGTGTCCTCGCGGCCGCCGACTTCGACGGGGACGGGCGGGCGGACCTGGTGGTGCGGACGTACCGGGGCGAGACGAAGGACACGGTCGCCGTGTACCGGGGGTCGCAACGGGGGCTGCTCGAAACGAAGCCGGCGATGACCTTCTCCACCTCGGCGTTCCTCGCACCGTAACCGTTTTCCCTCAGGTCACGACAGCCTCAGGAATTTACCGAACTCCTGTACAACCCTTACGCGCCGGTGCCGGTCTCCTGATCGCCGAACGCTCCGTGAACCGCAGGACAACTCGCGACGAACACGGACGTCCGCACCCCATCGACTGGGGATGCCCCGCCAGGCATTCCCGCATGCCGCAGGAGAATCACGCATGCACAAGCCTCTGCGACTCGCCCTCGCGACGGCCACCGCCGCCGCGCTGACGGGCGGTCTGCTCACGTTCTCGGCCGTGACCGCCACGGCCGCTGACTCCACAAGCGTCCCGCAGGCCGACTTCAACGGCGACGGGATCGGCGACACTGCCTTCTCCGCCCAGGGCGCCTACGTGGGCGGCAAGAAGGCGGCCGGCCAGGTGGTCGTCCTCTACGGCTCCGCCACCGGCGTCTCGTCCGCCAAGCGCTCCACGATCAGCCAGGACACCGCCGGCAGCCCCGGCACCGCCGAGACCGGCGACTACTTCGGCACGGACACCGCGTACGCCGACTTCAACAGCGACGGCTACGACGACCTCGCGGTCGGCTCCCCCGGCGAGAACGTGGGCAGCGACACCGACGGCGGCACCATCGCCATCCTGTGGGGCTCGGCCTCCGGCATCACCGGCAAGGGCGTCACGGTCGCCGACCCGGCCCCCACCGCGCACGACTACTGGGGCAAGAACCTCGCCGCCGGTGACTTCGACGGCGACGGCAAGGCCGACCTGGCCGTCGGCAGCTCCGCCGCCACCATCTACGTCCTCAAGGGCGGCATCAACAGCTCGGGCACCCCCGGCGGCAAGTACACGATCAAGCCCCCGATCATGGGCACCGACGCGGACGGCCCGCTCAACCTGACCGCCGGCAACATCAACGGCGGCCAGGAGACGGACCTGGTGGTCGACGGCTTCGAGACCGCCAGCGCCGAGGGCTGGAACCGCAACTACTACATCCCCGGCGGGGTGAACGGCCTCCACATGTCCGAGGCCATGCCCCTCAAGCCCGGCGTGATCACCGCGATCGGCGACATCGACCACGACGGCTACGGCGACGTCGTCAGCGGCGCCTACTGGAACACCACCACCGAGAAAGGCGCCCCCGTGCCCGACTCCGGCAAGGGCGGCAAGGTGTGGGTGACGTACGGCTCCGACGGCGGTCCCCTCACCACCAGCGCCACCGGCATCACCCAGGACACGGGCAACGTCCCCGGCACGGCCGAGGGCAACGACTTCTTCGGCTACGAGCTGGACCTGGGCGACGTCAACGGCGACGGCTTCCTCGACCTCGCGATCGGCGTGGCGGGCGAGAACATCGGCACCGCGACGAACACCGGTGCGGTCACCGTCCTCTACGGCACCGCGAACGGCCTGAACACCAACTCCGGCGCCCAGTTCTTCGCCCAGTCCACCGCGGGCGTGCCCGGCAACGACGAGGACGACGACTACTTCGGCCAGGACGTCAAGCTCGACGACGTCACCGGCGACGGTAGGGCCGACCTGCTCGTCGGCTCCACGGAGAACGCCGGCAACGGCGCGGTGACCTACCTGCCCTCCAACGGTACGAAGATCATCACCTCCGGCTCCCGCAGCGTCTCCCCGAGCACCTCGGGCGTCTCCACGACGGGCACGCCGTTCTTCGGCGCCAACTTCGCCGACTGAGCAACCCGTCCGCCGGGCCCGTATCCCCCGGGCCCGGCCCCCTCCTTCCTGCCGGAGCCCCGCCTTGCGCACCCGCACCCTCCTCGTGGCCGCCACCCTGACCACAGGCCTGCTCACCGTCCTGCCGGCCACGGCGGCCACTGCCGCCCCGGCCCGCTTCTCGGACGACTTCAACGGCGACGGCTACCGCGACCTGGTCACCGCCGCCCCGTCGGCCACGGTCGGCGGAAAGGCCCGGGCGGGTGCGGTGGTCGTGAACTACGGCTCCACCTCCGGGATCAGCGCCTCCCGGCACACGGTGATCACCCAGAACACCGCGGGCATCCCGGGCACCGCCGAGACGAACGACGAGTTCGGCGCGGCCCTCGCCTCCGGCGACCTCAACCGCGACGGCTACGCCGACCTGGTCGTCGGCACCCCCGACGAGAACGACGGCGCCGGCACCGCGGTCGTCGTCTGGGGCGGGAAGAACGGCCTCTCCGGCGCCTGGACCGTCCCCGGCCCCGGGTCCTCGGCACACGACGAGTACGGCCTCACCCTGGCGGTCGGCGACTTCACGGGCGACGGGCGCGCCGACCTCGCCGTGGGCAGCCTCGGCAAGGACGTGTGGATCCTCAAGGGCGGCTTCACCAAGGCCTCCGGCGCCGCATCCCGGTTCGTGCTGCGGACCGAGCTGGAGGCCGGTGTCATCCACGGCGCCCAGGGCCTGGCCGCCGCCGACGTCAACGGGGACCACGTCGACGACCTGGTGATCAGCGGCACCGACGAGCGGACGTACGACGACGGCCAGCTGGTGTACACGGGCTCCGCCGACCCCACCACGCCACTGTCCCTGCAGACCTTCGTGCACAGCGGCGCCTGGCGCACGGCCGCCGTCGGCGACCTCAACGGCGACGGCTACGACGACGTGGTCACGGCCACCGCCCCCGGCTCGGTCTTTGCGAACGACGGCGGCTCGGTCCGCGCCTACCTGGGCAGCGCGAGCGGCCTGCGCACCACGCCCCAGGCGACGATCACCCAGAACAGCCCCGGCGTCCCCGGCACCGACGAGCCCGAGGACTGGTTCGGCCACTCCCTCTCCGTCGGCGACGTCAACGGCGACGGGTACGCGGACGTGGCCGTCGGCGCGATCTACGAGGCCATCGGTCCCGACTGGCAGGCCGGCGCCGTCACCGTGCTGCGCGGCTCGGCCGCGGGTCTGACCGGCACCGGCGCGCAGTCCTTCTCCCAGGACACGGCCGGCGTCCCCGGCGCCGCCGAGGACAACGACTTCTTCGGCTCGGCGGTCCGGCTGTCCGACCTGAACGGCGACGGCAAGGCGGACCTGTCCGTCGGGGCGCACGGGGAGAACGACTCCGACGGCGCGCTGTGGAGCCTGCGCGGCTCGGCCTCCGGCATCCGGACCACGGGCGCGGTGTCCTTCGGCCCGGCGACGACCGGCGTCCCGGCCACGGGCTACCCGCATCTGGGCCGCCTGATGGGCCAGTGAAGGACTCGGCGAAGGGCTCGATGAGGGGCTCGGCGAAGGGCCGGTGAAACCGGGAGAATCCCTGGCACGTCCCCTGACGGTCCCTTAGGGGATGTCACAGGTCGGCAGCAAAGCCGGGCCCGTACCCCCGGGCCCGCCACGTCACTCTCCGGGACCAGGTACGTTCGATGACGTGGCTGGATTCAGGAACGGACGCGGGGGCCGGGACAACCGCACCCCCCAGGGACAACAGGCTCCGCAGGGACCGTCGTACGGGCACGGACAGGGACGCGGACCCGGCGGCCGGGGACAGGGCTACGGACAGCCCGGAGGCCGGCCCCAGGGCCCGTCGTACGGCTACCCGTCGGCGCCGCAGCCGTCGTACCCGCCGCAGGGGCAGTACGGCTACCCGGGCCCGGCCGACGACGGACCGGAGTACTTCGGCGACGGCGGCTACCCGGGCCAGGCGCACGACGGCGGCCACGATCCTTACGCCGCGAACAACCCGGGCCACACCCAGGCCTTCTCGGTCGACGAGGCCGCCGGCTACACCCAGGGCGCGACCTACCACGCCGGCGCGGCCGCCCCGTCCGGACCGACCGGCCCGCCGCTGCACTGGAAGGAGCTGCTGAAGGGGATCATCTTCTCCCCCGACCAGACCTTCCTGCGGATGCGGGACTACACGATGTGGGCCCCGGCCCTGATCGTCACGTTCCTCTACGGCCTGCTCGCCGTCTTCGGCTTCGACGGCGCCCGCTCGGACGCGATCAACGCGACGCTCTCCAACGCGATCCCGATCGTCCTGATCACCGCCGTCGCGCTGGTCGTGAGCGCCTTCGTCCTGGGCGTGGTCACCCACACCCTGGCCCGCCAGCTCGGCGGCGACGGCGCCTGGCAGCCCACGGTCGGCCTGTCCATGCTGATCATGTCCCTCACGGACGCCCCCCGCCTGGTCTTCGCCATGTTCTTCGGCGGCGACGCGGGCTTCGTCCAGGTGCTCGGCTGGGCCACCTGGATCGGCGCGGGCGCCCTGCTGACCCTGATGGTCTCCCGCTCCCACGACCTGCCCTGGCCGAAGGCGCTGGGCGCGTCGGCGATCCAGCTGATCGCGCTGCTGTCGATCGTGAAGCTGGGCACGTTCTAGAAGTAGAGATGCGAAAGGGCCCCCGGCGCTGTGCCGGGGGCCCTTCTCGTTACTGCTGTTGCTGCTTGCTACTGCTGCTGTTGCCGTCTAGGCGTCGAGGACCTGCCCGGCCCGCTTCACCACGGGCGGCTCGACGCTCCACGGGAAGTTGATCCACTCGTCGGTGCGCTTCCAGACGTACTCGCACTTCACGAGGGAGTGGGACTTCTCATAGATCACGGCGGAGCGCACCTCGGCGACGTGGTCGAGGCAGAAGTCGTGGACGAGCTTCAGCGTCTTCCCGGTGTCGGCGACGTCGTCGGTGATCAGCACCTTCTTGTCGGAGAAGTCGATGGCGTTGGGGACCGGCGCGAGCATGACGGGCATCTCGAGGGTCGTCCCCACGCCGGTGTAGAACTCGACGTTCACCAGGTGGATGTTCTTGCAGTCGAGGGCGTAGGCGAGCCCGCCGGCGACGAAGACACCCCCGCGCGCGATGCTGAGCACGATGTCGGGCTCGTACCCGTCGTCGGCGATGGTCTGCGCCAGCTCACGGATGGCGGCACCGAACCGCTCGTAGGTCAGGTTCTCCCGTACGTCACTCATGTCGTCGTCGCCCTCACACCTGGGTCCGATGGAAGTTCTGGAAGGACCGCGAGGCGGTCGGCCCGCGCTGCCCCTGGTACCGGGAGCCGTAGCGCTCGCTGCCGTACGGGAACTCGGCGGGCGAGCTGAGCCGGAACATGCACAGCTGGCCGATCTTCATCCCCGGCCAGAGCTTGATCGGCAGGGTGGCGAGGTTGGACAGCTCCAGGGTGACGTGACCGCTGAACCCGGGGTCGATGAACCCGGCGGTGGAGTGCGTGACGAGCCCCAGCCGCCCGAGCGAGCTCTTGCCCTCGAGCCGCGAGGCGAGATCGTCCGGCAGCGTGATGACCTCGTACGTGCTGGCCAGCACGAACTCACCGGGATGCAGGATGAACGGCTCGTCGCCGTCGGGCTCGACCAGTCGCGTCAGGTCGGCCTGCTCGATGGCCGGGTCGATGTGGGGGTACCGGTGATTCTCGAACACCCGGAAAAAACGGTCGAGACGCACGTCGATGCTCGACGGCTGCACCATGGATTCGTCGTAGGGATCGATGCGCACCCGCCCGGCGTCGATCTCGGCCCGGATGTCCTTGTCTGAGAGAAGCACGTCCCGAGGATACGCAAGGCGCGCGGAGCCGTGACAATCGTGACGGCTCCGCGCGCCTTTCGATCTTGCAGCGCCCTGCCCGCTACCGCTTCTGCAGCGTGACCGGCACCGCACTGCGGAGCCGGGCACACCGCGGACACCTCACCAGTCGGCCGGGGCCGAGCCGCTCGGCCTGCTGCATCGGGAACGAAGCGGTGCTGAACACGTGCCCGTCCGCACAGCGAACGACGGTGCGTTCCATCAAATCCCTCAAGTCCCTTCCCCAAGAGCCGCGTCCGGCTTACTGCCCTGACGACAAAAGCCACATTACGGGATCAAAGAGACGACTCTCCAGGCGGCACTCCGGCCCCACCCGGACCCTCTCCCACCTCTCCACGGTACGCCCCAACTCGCGTGCCCCGCACCGGGATCCCACCCCTGCGACCCACCTGCACCACACCCCCAACGCACGCGGACCCCGCGGTCCGAGCACCGGGGGTCTGCGATGAGGTACAGTGAGCGAGCGTTCGGACATCGACTCCGCAGAGCCGAATGTCCGTATTACGCGGGTGTAGTTTAATGGTAGAACATCAGCTTCCCAAGCTGAGAGCGCGAGTTCGATTCTCGTCACCCGCTCCAGAGAGAAACCCCAGGTCAGTGGCCTGGGGTTTGTTTGTTGTCTAGTCCAATTTGAGGGTGGCGTGCCCTCCGCGTGCCCTAAGTCGAGGCTGAGCGGTCACCAGGGGTGCCTGGACGCCTCTCTGGCCACCCCTGCCCTGGTTCGTCTCGAATGGCGAGACGTATTTCGCGTGATCTGCGCCGCAAGTTGCGTAAATGACGGTGAAGTCGCTTACGCAAAGGGCGACTTGCGGGCTGGCACGCAGCTGTCGACCATCCGGACTGCACTTCGGTCGTTTCGCAGCGGCAGCATGAGCGGGTGGTTCACAATGCGCGCCATGCCCACGAGGTACGACCGTTCTCGAAGACGCCGAACGTCATCGCGTTGTGGGCGTCCCACGAAGAAAGGGACGCCCTGCAAGCTCCCCCAGGAGATCGGCCGAGGCTGTCGGCACCACGCCACCCGAGCTGAGCGTGAAGCTGCCGCCGAGGAGGCAAGAGCTCGGACCGAGACGGCGAGGCAGCAGGCAGAACGAGAACAACGGACGATCAGAGTCGTGCTCTCGCTCGTCACCCTGGCCGTGTTTGCTGGCCTTGGCGTCGGTGTCTGGGATGCCTGGAAGAACGATCAGCACGAGTCCATGTGCCGGCCACACGGAACCGAGGCCCTTGCGCTGAGCGACAAGGCCCGCGCCGTACGGATTCCTTTGGTGTTCGCCGGCGACCCGAACATCAGCATCCTGCAGCTCGGGACCAAGCTCCCCGACGATCTCGGAAACCTCGACACCACATCGGCCACCGAGCTGGACATAGCAACGGCGTACGCCAAGAAGCGCGACCTGGCTGGTCAGGCTGCACGCGTCGTTCTCGACCACCAGGATTGCTTCGACAGCGACTTCATCGCCGAGGCCACCCGCATAGATCAGGCTCCTACCGAGGTCAGCCGGGTAGAAATGCCCTCACCCGCTCACTGCAGCGACGGGTGGCCGTCCAGCTCCATCGGCCGACGAGGTGCATGTTCACACCACGGCGGCGTTGTCGCTGGGCTCCCATGGGCCACGTTGTTCTTCGACTGATCACGTAGGACGCGGCAACCCAGGGCTTCGACCCTTGCCTTAGGCAGGCACCAGGTCTCCCAACGCTTCACGAAGGGCGGTGCCTACGACAGGTCCTGCCACGGCCACCTGCCGAAGCTCATCGCCCTTCATGTAGCGGCAGCTCTGCGGAGGGTGGAAAGCCCCCGCAGAGCGAAGCGCGCTGAGCGTCACCGGCTCGTCGAAGGAGACGGGATCCTCCAGCGTGAGGCCGCTCGCCTGAGTCGCGCCACTCATGCAGGCGTCGTACTCGCGCCGAGTGATGCCTGTCTGGGTGCGGTGGGCGGACCACACCTCCTTTGGGGAGGCGACATGGACTGAAGCGATGCGCGCCATGCCCACCAGAGCCATGGTGGGCGGGGTCGCGTACAGCAGAACAGGGGTCCCGGGCGGCGCGGCGACACGCTGGCGGCGGACTTCCACCGTCTTGCCGCCGGCCAGGATCGCGGTGGCAAAGCGCGGGTGGGCGGACAGCAGCATCGCGCATTCCGGATCGTTCACGTCGTTCGGTGCCTCTCAAGGGCCTGCCCGTCCACGCACCAGCCACCCAGAAAGCCTCCACCTGGAACTGCTGCGCAAAGAAGTCGCCACCACCCTGTGCACCCGCAGGACGGAGCTTGCAGGGGTGATGTGCTTCTGACGTGGCCATATGCGCTTGTGATCGGACCTTGTGATCGGACCCTTGTCGACCGTGATCGCCCGGCCTCCGGGACACGCGCACGTTTGCCAAAAAGCGCCGCTGGCCTGAGGTTTCGTGGCCCAATCCGGAAGCGTTCGCGTGTCCGAGTCCTCAGCCTGCTGTTCCCTCGGTGAGGCCGAGTCACGCGCCTCCTGCGCCTGAAGGCGACGGCTGGCCAAGTCCCTTCTGCGGATGGACTTCAGCACCAGGACGCTCGCGTCAAAGTGGCAGATCGTCGGGCAGTACCCGGTATGCCTTGTGGCGGCCCAGCGGGCGCACAGCCCGGAAGTCGCGCCGGTCGAGCGTGAGGATCGCGTCGGTGTCGTTCGTCGGCACGGTCGTCCGCTGATGACGACGGCAGTCGCGCCCAAGCCGTCGACGGAGGTCACAGCGCTGTGACCGGAAAGACTCGACGGCAACAGTGCGGCCCGGGAGAGCAATTTCTGTGGTCGGGAGGTGAGAATTCGACACGGCGCACGAGAAATATTCCTGAGACGGCAGACGGCCAGGAATTATTCACCACGCGAGGTCGCTCACGACGTGCTACTGTCGGTGTCAGTTGCAGGTGTGGTTGCCAGAAGGTTTTTCCGACGGCTGATCATCACGGCGACACGGAATGCGCACAGGGCGTATTCCTGACACCGCCTCCGAAGGAGAAACAAAATGGCTACTGGCACCGTGAAGTGGTTCAACGCGGAAAAGGGCTTCGGCTTCATCGAGCAGGACGGCGGCGGCCCCGACGTCTTCGCCCACTACTCCAACATTGCCACCCAGGGCTTCCGCGAGCTGCTGGAAGGCCAGAAGGTGTCGTTCGACATCGCGCAGGGCCAGAAGGGCCCGACGGCCGAGAACATCGTTCCCGCCTGACGCGTCGGCACTGACACATACTTCGCAGCTGGGGCCCGCACCTTGGGGTGCGGGCCCCAGCTCGCTTCATTTTCGGGGTGATTCAACCCTGTTTTTTTCCGGCTCGTTCTCGAGATTCTCTGCGCCGTTCATTTCACTGCGGAAATTCCTTGAATACGCGCCCGCATCGAGGAAGGTTCCGCATGAACCGTGCACGCACAACTCGCACATACGACCGCTTCGGAGGAAGCGCTGCCGTCGGCCGCTCCGCTGTTCAGAGCCGTTCCAAGGGCTACGGTGGCCGGCGGGCCGCACAAGGTGAGTTCGCACTGCCGAAGACGACCACACCGGCGTTGCCCGCCGTCGAGTCGTTCGCCGATCTCGCCATGCCGGCGCCGTTGCTGGCCGCGCTCGGCCAGGAGGGCGTGACCGTACCGTTCCCCATCCAGGCGGCGACCCTGCCGAACTCCCTCGCCGGCCGTGACGTACTCGGTCGCGGCCGAACTGGGTCGGGCAAGACCCTCGCCTTCGGCCTCGCGGTACTGGCCCGTGCGGCGGGTCGGCGCGCCGAGCCGCGCCGGCCACTGGCCCTGGTCCTCGTCCCCACCCGTGAGCTCGCCCAGCAGGTCGCCGACGCGCTCGCTCCCTACGCCCGCTCGGTGAGCCTGCGGCTCGCCACCGTGGTCGGCGGAATGTCCATCGGGAGGCAGGCCGGTGCGCTACGCGCCGGTGCGGAGGTGGTCGTCGCGACGCCCGGTCGGCTCAAGGACCTCATCGACCGGGGCGACTGCCGACTCGTCGACGTCGGCATCACGGTTCTCGACGAGGCCGACCAGATGGCCGACATGGGATTCATGCCCCAGGTCACCGCCCTGCTCGACCAGGTGCGCCCCGAGGGCCAGCGGATGTTGTTCTCGGCCACCCTGGACCGCAACGTCGACCTACTGATCCGCCGCTACCTGACCGACCCCGTGGTGCACTCCGTCGACCCGTCGGCCGGTGCCGTCACCACTATGGAGCACCACGTACTCCACGTGCACGACGCGGACAAGCACCGCACGACCACCGAGATCGCGGCCCGGGACGGCCGGGTCATCATGTTCCTGGACACCAAGCACGCCGTGGACCGGCTGACCGAACACCTGCTGAACAGCGGTGTCCGCGCCGCGGCTCTGCATGGTGGCAGGTCGCAGCCGCAGCGCACCCGGACCCTGGCTCAGTTCAAGGACGGTCATGTCACGGTCCTGGTCGCCACCAACGTCGCGGCCCGCGGCATCCACGTCGACAGCCTCGACCTGGTCGTCAACGTGGATCCGCCCAGCGACCACAAGGACTACCTGCACCGTGGCGGCCGTACGGCCCGCGCCGGGGAGTCCGGCAGCGTCGTCACCCTGGTGACACCCGACCAGCGCCGCGGCATGAGCCGACTGATGGCCTCGGCCGGCATCACCCCGCACATCACCCCGGTCCGCTCGGGCGAGGCGGAGCTGAGCCGCATCACCGGCGCCCAGACGCCCTCCGGCGTCCCGGTGGTCATCACCGCGCCTGCCGTGGAACGCACCCGCCGCGCATCTTCGTCCTCCCCCAGGCCGCCGGGGCCGCACCGGCCAGGGCCGACCCGTCGGCGCGGGGGTGCGCCGCAGGGCACAGCGGCGGCCCGGTAGCGACTCGGCTGCCTAGACCGGCGCGGTCCCAGGAGCCCCGTGGACGGCCGCCAGGGCCATGGGGCCGACCAGCCCTTACCGAAGGAGACACCCTTGACGCCAGAGCGGACGCAGTACCGCAGGCCGGACCCCGCCGCCGTGTTCGTGATCGACGGCAGCGAAGGTCACGGGCCTCGGGTATGTGATGACATGACCGTCGAGGTGGCTCTGGCCGTCATGGCGGGTGCCCGGGTCGATTACCTGACCGTGTGCGACGGGGACGACGAGAGCAAGGGCTTGGTCACCCTGGTCCGGCTCGCCGTTCTCCGTAACAGTTCCACGTACACGGACCGGATCCGCCTGCGGGACGTCCTCGACGGATCGCTGCCCCCTTCCGGCCCCGGCCCCGTCGATGAGTACGGCCGGGTTCCGGGCGGCGTCGCCCTCTCGCGCTGATCCGCCTCGCCCGGGCATCCCGTTCTCCTCCTCCCCGCGATTCCTCCCCTGTGAGGCATCATGCGCCATGTCATCGCCCGGTACCCGTTCGACCTGACCAGGACCGGGGTGCCGGCCTTGATGAAGGACGTCAGGCCCGAGCTCGTCACGGGTGCGTCCGTGACCATCGGCCGCCGCCACCCCGTCAAGCAGATGGATCAGGTCATCACGCGACAGGACCCCCGTGACTTCACCGCCGGTGACGCCACGCGGGCCATGACGCGCCTCGGCTTCACCTGCCACGACCGCCCCGGGGCCGCGCCCGGGGGCGTGGGCGGCCCCGCTCCGTTCCGGACCGCGTCGGCACTGCTCGGTGGCACCGGCCCCGTGGCCGTGTGAGGACGGGCGGGACACCGCCGTCAGGATCCCGGTGGGGGGGCGGGCGCCCCCCCGGGGGGGGGGGCCCCCCCCCCCGGGGGGGGCCCCCCCCCCACCCCCCCCCCGGCCCCCCGGGGGGGGCCCCCGCGCCCCCCGCGGAAGTGGGGGGGTG
>NZ_JBIAWE010000007.1:0-318224 GCF_042895235.1 Streptomyces sp. NPDC001410 | reverse complement strand
CCGTGCCGCACCGCGGGCCCACTGCTGGGTGCCACCGCCCCCTGGGCGGTGGGAGCACGGGCGCCACCCCGCCGACTGAAACCCGGTGGGGGCCCTGCCGACGCGCGTCGGCAGGGCCCCCACCGCCGTGTCGCCGTCCGCTCGGAAACCGCCGGCCGGGCAACGGGGCGGAGACAGCGTCTCACCGGTCGAAGTGGATGAGATCTCCTACGGTCCATGCGCTGACGTCCTTGATCGCGACTCGGTACATGCCGCCCGTCTCCGGGATCCCGAGGCTGCCCTGCAGGATCCGGGCGAGATGAAAGTGCAGATGCGTGGGTGCCTCGCCGTGACCAGGCCGGTTCCCTCGCGGGCCGCAGGCGAACACGTCGGAGAACGAGCCGAGACGGTCCGAGTCCTTCAGGACCTCCGCCACCCGCTCCCTCCACACGGCCTCGGGAGCCAGCCGGCCGGTGATGACGGCGCCGCCGACGACCACGGTCAGCGACATCTGATTGCTTCGCTCGGACTCCACCGCGGCGGAGATGGCCACAAGCAGCTCATCAGGGTTCGACATGACAGCAGAGCTTATGCGGCCCACCCGTACCCGCACCTCCCGCGGGGCTGAAGTGGTTGCGCGCGTGGGGGAAGGGCGGTTTCGCCAGCCGGTGAGGGCCGACCGAGGAACAGGGTTCTCCTCCTGCAGAAGAGTGAAATCTTCTCTTGCTGGAGTAGATTTTGGTTCCTGACGTGGGTACGCTTCTTCTCGTAACCACGGTCGAACGAGACCCGCCAGACACGAACTGGCAGGTGACTGAATACGAAGTCCGCAGGTCAGTGTGGCTCGCACGTCGAGGAGCCGCCAGTGGTACCTGTTCATTCAGTGGTTGGTCCCGAGAGAAACGGAGGAGCAGACGCCATCAGGATCGCCCGGCCCGAGAAGCACTCGGTCCGGGTACCGCAAGACCCCGGAATGGATGGTGGTCCCCGGTCACGCAGCTGCGATCCCCCGCTCCGCCCTGCCGGGCCGGTAGCGGAAACAGAAGGTCGGCACAGCAGTAGGGCCGACAGATGGTGTTCAATTTCCTTCGGGGCCCTGGTGCCGTACGGCGCCAGGGCCCCTCGACGCGTTGCACAGCGAGGTGACATGACATCGGACAACCCTCTGAATGATCGTCTGGACGACGACGACTACCCCGCGTACACGATGGGCCGGGCAGCCGAGATGCTCGGCACCACGCCGGCCTTCCTCCGAGCGATCGGTGAGGCTCGTCTGATCACTCCGCTCCGCTCGGAGGGAGGACATCGCCGGTACTCCCGCTACCAGCTGCGGATCGCCGCGCGCGCCCGCGAGCTCGTCGACAAGGGGACCCCGATCGAGGCCGCGTGCCGCATCGTCATCCTCGAGGACCAGCTGGAGGAAGCGCAACGCATCAACGCCGAGTACCGCCGTGCCGCCAGCGAATCGGCGGGCAGCGCCGGCACCGGCTGAACACGCGCGGGGGACGGTATCCGGCCGTGTGGCGACCGAAGGAGAGTACGGCCCGGAAAGCCGCCGGTGGGAGTGAGGACAGCGTCGGTGGCCGGCCCCACCAGGCCGCCCTCGGGATGGGCACCGGCCTGCGCCGCCTTCCGGCCCGCGCCGCGAGGAACTGGCCACGCCCGCCGGCATCGGCAGCGACCACTCGTCCGCGCGGAACGCGCCGAAGAGACCGCGTCGGCTCCTTCGTACCAACCGGCGCCCGCCGTGCCCGGCGACACCGAGCACCGGAGTGTGCCGAGCAGGCGCGACAGCCGTTCGCGTGGCAGGGGGCGCACCCCACCGGAAGGGCTGTGCACTCGCCAAGGGTTCCCGGGCTGGTCCACGGAGACAGCGCCACCAAGCGCAGCGTCCGTTCACCCAAGCGCCTCGCCCGGCGTCCTTCGCCGCCGTGCCCACAACGTGCCCACAAGGGCGGACAACCAGGGCCACCAGCGGTACCAACAGGCTCGTACAACGGCACAGGCGTACCTCATCCCCGCAGGTCGGCCGCCATGCGACCGTCCAAGCGCCGTCGCTTCCCAAGCTGAGAGCGCGAGTTCGATTCTCGTCACCCGCTCCATGGAGAAGGCCCAGGTCAGAGACCGGGGCCTTTTTGCTGTCCTCAGCGATCACTCGCCGCGTGCCGGATTCGCGCCGAACGCTTCTCGGCGGTCATCCGCGCCGCCTGTTCCTGAGCCTTCCGGACGGTGGCGTCAAGGCCGACGGTGCTCTCTCTTTAGCGAGTACTGTGCTGCCGATCGGCCCTCCCGACCACACCGCCAGGTCCGCGCTGTGGGAGAGCTACCTGGCCCGAGCGGGCGCCGAGGCCGACAGCGCGGTACTCGCGTCCGCCAGCGAGGGGTTCACCCCGGCCGACATCGCCCACGCGGCGCGAACCGTCTCCCAGGCCCAGTTCGAGCGCACCTTCGACACCGGAACCCGGACCGCCCCCACCACCGACGACTACCTGGACACGATCCGCGACACCAGGCCCACGGTCAGCGCCGCCATGGCCCAGGAATTCGCCCAGCAGACGGAGGAGTTCGCCCGCATCTAGCGTCCAGGCCGATGGGGAGTCGATCTGCGACGGACGTGTCAGGCCGGCGTAGGAGGCGTGTCGCTGCCCGTATCGATGAGGATCTGCTCGGCCTCGGTGACGTTGTCGGCCCGTACGGCCCTGGCCATCGCGGCACGTGCCGCGTCGGGCGACGTGTCCGGAGGGACCACCAGCAGGGAGAAATGGTCCCGGTCGCCGCGGGTGATGAGGACGGTGTCGTCACCGACCGGGAAGGAGTCGATGTGCACGACCCGGCCGTCGACCATCACCCGGGTCGGCAGTTCGTCCCAGGTGCCGGCGTCGAGTCCGACGCGGGTGACAGGTCCGAGATGCTCGGTCAACGCGGAGATCAGCGAGGGGAGCTCGGCACCGATGTCCCGGGACCGCGGCCACCAGGCACCGTCCAGGATTCCCTCGCGTGCATGTGTCGTCTCCAGCCTCAGCAGGGCCGTCCCGGGTCTCACCGACTCGTGGACGGCGTCCGGCAGGAACCTGCGAGCGCCGGAGGTGTCGGAGTCGGTCATGGCGTCCGCCCGTCCTTCGTATGCCGGTCGCACGCCCCGCGGCGGCCGCACTGCCTCGGTGGACGCGGCTCAGCCACGTTCCTCCTCCTGTGTCTCCATCTGCCGGATCCCCTGGTGCGTCAGCGTGATCATCGCGGGCGTGTTGCCCCTTGCCCAATCGACGACGACCCAGCCTTCGCCCGCCAGATACGTACAGGCAGCGGCCAGATCCTGCTCGGGAATACCAAGGTCGTTGCGGAGCTTCACCCCGTCGACGCCCAGGAGCCGATTGCCCTCGGCGGCTTCGTACACAGCCCGCATGATCTTCTCGCGATACGTCTTCCGCTCGCGCAGTGTTGCCATGACGTGCCGTCCTTCGCCGTCCTCAGTCGTGCCGAAGTCGATGTCTTCCGCGGTCGCCGTCGCGGTGGGGCGGGTCGGAGCAATCGCGTCCACCGCCGCCCGGCGGTGCCTCCGGGGCCAACGGCCGATCCCCGGCAGGGCATCGCCGTAGTGGAAAGCGGCGATCCGTTCGGCGTGCTGAGCATTGAGCCGGTGGATCAGAACGACTCCGATGGCGATCACGACAAGCAACACAGCCGCGGCGATGAGCGTCACGGCTCTCTCACATCCCTTGGCCGGAGGGCGGACGGCCGCCCTGGCAAGCCGTGTGCCGCGGCAGGGCCGACGCCCGAGATGCCCCGCCATCGGTCTCCCACGCTTCTTCCCGGCTTCGGGCATCGACGCTGTCTGCCTCTTCCCGGCCGCCGACGCCTTCCAACCTGGCCGGAACCGGGCGCGCCCGTGTCAGCGAGAAGCGGGCCGGCGGCGAAGGTGCGCGCTCATTAGGTGTCGTACGGTTGATGGTCACGTTCATGGCGCGGACCTGCCCCCGGGCTCGTCTGCGACAGCCCGGCGTTGTTGATCACCGGGAACGACACCCGCGTAGGAGCCGGTGCGCGAAAGACTCCCGGTGCCTTCAGCCTACTCCGATTCCGAGCCCGAAAATGTGCGTATGACCAGCGATTTTCCTCGCTCTGGAGCGACTGGTCAGAGCCAGTACAGCGGTGTCGCGCAGGCGCCGTCGTGTCGCCCACGCGGCCGGGTACTCGCAAAGGGACCATCGGGGCACCGATGTCTCCGTGGCCCTTGGGCCGGAGGCCCCGGCGGCGGTGTGGTCTGTGCAGGGAAAGGCGGCGGCGTGGTGGACGGCGTGAGGCCCGACGGAGAGCGGGAGTGGCGGCTGTCGGCAGCGGAGCCGGGTCTGTGGCAGCACGTGGTCGAGCAGCTGGGTACGGCCGTGGTCGTGATGGACCCGGCGGGGCTGATCGTCACGGTCAACCCGGCCGCCGAGCGGCTGCTGGGGCGGGCGGCAGCGGCGATGTACGGGCAGGATCTGCATGACCTGTGCCACCGGGACCCGAGAGGCACCCGGATCCCCCGAGAGCGCTGTCCGCTGCTGCGGGCACTGGTCGAGGGGCGTTCGGCGCGCGGGGACGACGACAGGTGCCTGCGGGGTGACGGACGGCTGATCCCGATCTCCTGGTCGGCCACGCCTCTGACGGACGACGGCGTCTCCCAGGGCATGGTCGTGCTGGTCGTCGAGACCGCGGAGGACCGCCGTGCCCGTAGGGAACGCGCGGAACGGGCGGAGCAGGCAGAGCGGGCGGAACAGGCGGAACGGGTGGAACGAGCCGCCCATACGAGCGCTCTGGAGAGTCTCACCGAGCGGTTGACACTCGTCGCGGAGATCACCGACGTGCTCGGCCAGACCCTGGAGGTGGACGAGGCCCTCGCTCGGCTGAGCCGGCTTCTGGTTCCCCGCCTGGCCGACTGGGCGGTGGTGGATCTACGGGTCGGCTCCCATCAGGTACACCGGGTGGCGGTGACCGGCCCCGAGGGCCGTGACGCCGGACAGGAGGACTGGCGTGGTCGTCTTCCGTCGGTCGGGGAGACGGCCCACTCGCCCCTGGTCCAGGTGCTGAACGGAGGCGGTCCCGTCCTGCAGGACCGGGCGGACATGGACGCACCGCCCGACTCCCCCCTGGCCGCCGTCCACAGTGCCTTCCTCGAAGCAACCGGCGCGGCATCCGTCATCACGGTGCCACTGGGCGCCAGACGGCAGGTCACCGGTGCCCTGACACTGGTGCGCACCGACCCGGCACACCCCTTCGGCACCGGCGATGTGGACGTGGTGAGCGACATCGGCCGCCGGGTCGGCCTCGTCATCGACAACGCCCGCCGGTTCGGCCGCCAGCGCGCCATCGCCGAGGCCATGCAGCGCAACCTCCTCCCCCCACTGCCCCAGCCCGGCCGGATCCAGCTGGCCGCCCGGTACCAGCCCGCTCCGGCCGGCTCGCAGGTCGGTGGCGACTGGTACGACGCGTTCACACTGAGGGATGGCACGCTCGCCCTGGTCATCGGCGACGTCGAGGGCCACGATCTGACCGCCGCGGCCGGCATGGCGCAGTTGCACGGCATCCTCCGCTCGCTCGTCTGGGACCACACCGAGCCGACCGGTGCCGTCGTGGACCGTCTCGACGACGCCATCCACGCCATCACGACCGTGCCGACGGCCACCCTCGTCCTCGCCCGGGTGGAAGGCCCGGACACCGGCCCCTGGACGCTGCGCTGGACCAGTGCCGGGCACCCGCCACCCCTGCTGCTGACGCCCGACGGGAACGCGCAGTACCTCGAAGCCGGGCAGGGACTGCTCCTCGGAGCCGACCTGGGCGCCGGCGGTCATCGGCCGAGCGCCGCCCACGCGCTGCCGCCGGGATCCACGCTCCTGCTCTACACCGACGGCCTGATCGAGGTTCCCGGCAGCGACCTGGACACCGGGCTCGGCCGACTGCGCCGCCATGTCCTCACCCTCGCCCACGAACCGCTGGACACGCTGTGCGACCGGCTGTCTTCCCGGATGCCCCCCGGCAGCACCGACGACATCGCCCTCCTCGCCCTGCGCCTGCCCATGCCCTGACCGAGTCCGAGGCACGATCGACGACAGGGGTACTCATGTCCCCGGAGCCAACACCAGAACGCGGAACGGGCCGGGCGGCAAGGCCGTAAGGGTGTCGTCTCCGGCGTACTGCCAGCCCCAGGAGCGCAGTGTCTCAATGGTCCCGTCGTCCCAGGCGTCCACCAGGGTGACGCCGAGCGCGGCGCCGTGGTCGGCGAGCAGTCGCCGCTGCAGGCGCCGGGCGAGGTTCCAGACATGGTCCCGGTACTCCCGGCGTACGCGAGGCGGGACGACGATTCCGGAGACGACGAAGAGCCGCCCGGAGGCGGCGCGGCGGAGCAGCTTCCCCGGAAGATGTCCGTCGAAGCCCTCCTCCCACCACGGACCGGCGCCGTCCGCGGGAAAGCCGTAGGCGCATCCGGTCAGGGCGGTGGTCTCCGCGATCAGCAGCGAGAACCCCGGGCGTCGTGCGTCGGCCGCGAGGTGGCGCAGAAAGGCGGCCCGCGCCTGGTTCCACGCCCATGGGTCGCCACCGGAGACCTCCGCGTACAGGTCGCCCAACTCCTGCAGGCGGTCCTCGACCTGACCACGCGTCAGCGGGCGGACACGTTCTGCCACCTGGGGCGAGGACCTGCGCTCCGCCTTCGGCGGGCCCGGCACGCGGGTCCGCGGCCTGCCCCGTGCGGGCCGGAGCGCGGGGAGGGCCAAGGTCGTCGGGAGGAACACGTGCGCGGTCATGGCCAACCCTGCCCCGGGCACGGACGAAAGCCGACCCGGCGTCGCCGATCCCCGAGAACGGCACCGGTGTCGGAGGCGGTGCGCGGCGTGCCCTCGGTGTCTCCACCGTACTCCCGGCCGGGCCCGCCTCGGCGGCCCGGCGGCCGACGACGACTGCGGCGGTCGGCGCCGACAACGGCACCGCTCTTCCGGGAGCTGTCGCTGCCTTCCGGGCCGAGCCGGCTCGCGCGGCCACCGGGCCCGGGCGACCGGCAAGCGGCCGGACGGCCATGGCACGCACGGCCGGCCTCACCCGGCATACCCTTCAGAGGAGGGCCGCCGTGGAAACGCGTCGCACCCCCCGCACCGTCGCCCGGCGTGTCGGGCAGCGACCGGATTCGTGGTTCGTACCCGTCGCCTGCCAGGAGGTTCGTATGGAGCAAGAACCCTTGCCCTCCGAGGGTCAAGCCGAGGTCCGCATCGTCGCCGCGACACCAGAGGTCGCCCGGCGCGTCGCCGCAGTGCTCCGCCGCTGCTTCGCCTCGACCGAGCAGCGCAGCTACCCCGCCGGCCACGGAGGAGGGACCCGGCTCCATCTCACCCTCGACACCGCGCACGCCGCGGAACCCGCACGGTCCTGGCTGGCGACCAGCGAATCGACAGATCAGGACCGGACACACGCAGATGAGGTGTGACCCGGGTCCGTGAAGCCACGAGGATCCGCCGTCGCGTCCGTCCCCGCGCGGCCGTCACCTCGGAGAACGACAGCCATGACGAAACTCCGCGAACGCAAGAACAACCGGGCGGCGGTCCTGCGATCCCTGTACGGGGCCGTCGAACTCAATCGCCCCGAGGTCAGCGGATCGGCGCTCCGCGCCGAGCTGGGCATGCCCGACGAGGACCTCTCCGCCGCCTGCGCCTATCTGGCTGACGAGGGCCTGATCAGCGTGGACTGGACCTCGCACCGGACCCCTGCCGCCGTCTCGCTGACGCACGAGGGTATCCGCCTGATGGAGGAACAAGAGGAAGAGGAAGAAGAGGAAGAGGAGGAGGAACAGGACGATCGGGACAGGACGGAGAAGACACCGTCGGACGACTGACCCGCCCGCTTCTCCTCGGCCGGGAGTAGCCTGACCGTACCGAGAGCTTTTCGCGCAGCGCGACCGGCGGTGCCGTTCCCGGCGAGTGACGAAACGGGCAGTCGTCCCACGGCTCCCGGGACGGGACCGCACGATGGAACGCAGCAGAACGCCGGCCGAAGGCGTACCCGCCGCCGACGCGCAGACGTACCGCATGCCCCTGCCTCGCCTGACCCTCACCCCGGACGTGAGCCATGGCCCGCTGGACGGGGCCTGGTGGCCGCGTTGCGACGCGCTGGAACTCGAACTGCCCTCGCTCGTCGGCTCGTTGGAGCCGGACCCGGGCGCCGCGGTACGGGTCACCGTGGACCCCGCCGAATGGCCCGACGCCCCGCGCACGGTCATGGCACCCGGCGGGGCGATCGCCGTGGAGCCGACCGAACCCGGAAGCGAGTCGCACGTCATCACCCTGGACTGCGGCACCGTGGGACGCTGGGTGCTCCTGGTCGTCCCGCCCGAGGAGCCCGCCGGAACAGCCGCCCGGCTGCTGGCCGCCGCTGCCGACCCCGAAAACCTGCTGACCGCCGCGCGAATGCTGGCGCTCGCCGAAACGGGTCGACCGGTGGACACGACCGGGGAGACGGAATGAGGCACGCGACTCCTTGGGAGCCCGCGGCAGGGACGGCCGACCGACCTCAACTACCGTCTTCGCGCGAGCCGTTGACCACCCAGGACGAAGCGCCCACGCCCTTCGAGGAGTGCCGTATCGTCCGCGCACACGGCGAACTGGACGCGCAGACCGTGGCGCCACTGGTCCGTGCCCTGGCCGAGGCCCGCGCGGACCGGCCCGGACGGCTCCTCCTCATCGTGGACCTGAGCGAGGTGACCTTCACCGACTGCGGCATCCTGACGCCACTGTGCGAGGCGTGGTCCGACTGCCGCGCCCGGGGCGGCTGGATGCGCATCGTCTACGACAACCACACGACCGACCTGGCCTTCCGTCACACCGGTCTCCTCGACCGCTTCCCCGCCTACGCGAGCGCACAGGACGCCTGGGAGGGACGAACGGCCGGCACCGGCGCGCCGGAGGCACCAGGACGGCACAGCTGACCGCGGCGAGCCGAGCCGCGGCATCCTCCGTTTGCGCACTCCCGGCGACCGAGGCACACCGTCCGGCCGAGGACGACGTACCGCGCCGAACCACTCGACAGGACACCTCATGACGAAGGACCGCCTACGGCCCCCGCCGCCCGCCCCGCCTCTCCTGCGCCTGTACCTCGCACCCGAGAGCACCGTGCCACGCCGTATCGACGGGGCCTGGTGGCCGCGCACCGCCGATCTCCCGGCAGAACTCCCGCAGCTGCTCTCCGGTCTGCCCCGTGCCTGGGGCCAGATCGTCAGCGTCCTGGTGAACGGCGCGGTGGGGACCGGGGTGCCGGGCCGCATGCTCGTCCGCGACCAGGTCGTCCGGTTGCGCAGGGCCACCACGGCGCACGCGCCGAGCACCGTCGTCCTGATGGCACCCGGCCATGGGCGCAGGGACCTGCTGGTCGTCCCGCCGGAGGCCACCGAACGGGCCGCCGTCTCGCTCATGTCCGCAGCCGGGCTGACACCGGAGCAGGGCGACTTCGCGAGCTGAGCACGCCAGCCGGAGAGGGAATATCTGCCACGGCGAGACCACATGTCCGTGCCCGCCGGAGTTAGGGTTGTCGCACGAGGCAGATGGCGCCGAAGTGGAATGGCGCCGAATCCTTCGCAGCACGGGTGCCACGCACGCCCGGGCCTCGCCGCGCCCCCGAAACGAAGGTGCCATGCCCGCTGAGAACACCCCTGTCGCCGGCAACCTCGATGACGACGACTATCCCGCCTTCACCATGGGGCGGGCCGCCGATGTTCTCGGCACCACCCCCGCCTTCCTCCGGGCCGTCGGCGAAGCCGGGCTGATCACCCCGCTGCGTTCGGAAGGCGGCCACCGCCGGTACTCCCGCCGCCAGTTGCGCATCGCCGCCCGCACCCGGGAACTGGTCGACCAGGGCACCCCCGTCGAGGCCGCGTGCCGCATCATCACCCTGGAGGACCAGCTCGACGACGCCCTCCGGCTGAACCGGGAAATGCGCCGGAAGCTGGACGAGCCCGGTGCGGATACCTAGTCTCGCCGATATAGAAATGCACACTCCAGCGGGATGACAATTACCGGACGAGTCCGAAAACACATAGCCGCTGCCACTCGCCCTGTGTTAACGTGATAGCTGTTGCGGTTTTGGTTGCCAGAGATTTTTTCTTTGCAGAGCTTTCCGGGATCTTTCCGGAGGGGTGATCATCGCGGCGACTCGGCTCCGTAAAGTGCGGAGTCCGGCACTGCCCCTCAAGGGAGATTCAATATGGCATCTGGCACCGTGAAGTGGTTCAACGCGGAAAAGGGCTTCGGCTTCATCGAGCAGGAGGGTGGCGGCGCTGACGTGTTCGCCCACTACTCGAACATCATCAGCAACGGTGGCTTCCGCGAGCTTCAGGAAGGCCAGAAGGTTAGCTTCGACGTCACGCAGGGCCAGAAGGGCCCGCAGGCCGAGAACATCGTTCCCGCCTGACGCTGACGCGAACCGTCGCGAGCCACTGGTTCGCGCATCATGTGGCTGGGGCCCGCGCTCTCGGGGTGCGGGCCCCAGCCCATTTTTTCTGCTCCCGCAAGGCCGTGAGGAACGTAAGGAACGTCAACCCAAGGTCTTCGGATTTCACTCGGCTCAGTCCTGTGATTCCCCCTCAAGGAATTCCTCGATACGTGCCGCATCGAGGAAGGCCCCGTCGTGGACCGCACCCGTTCCACCCGTTCCACCCGTTCCACCCGTTCCACTCGTTCCGCTCGTTCCAGCGGCTCCAGTAGTTCCAGCCGCTTCCGGGCGCAGGAACCGCACCGTCGAAATTCCGGTCCGGGCCCCCGGCCCAAGAGCGGTCAACGAGCACGCCCCACCGCACTCCGACAGGAGTTCGCCCTGCCGGTCACCCTCACCGAGCCGCTGCCCCCGGTCGAGACGTTCGCCGAACTGGACATGCCCGCACGGCTGCTGGCCGCGCTCCGCACCGAGGGCGTGACCGTTCCCTTCCCGATCCAGGCGGCCACCCTGCCGAACGCGCTGGCGGGCCGGGACGTCCTGGGCCGGGGTCGGACAGGCTCGGGCAAGACGCTCGCCTTCGGCCTGCCGGTACTGGCCCGCCTCGACGGGCAGCGGGCCCAGCCCAAACAGCCGCTCGCCCTCGTCCTCGTCCCCACCCGGGAACTCGCCCAGCAGGTCACCGACGCGCTCACCCCGTACGCCCGTGCCCTGCGCCTGCGGCTCGCCACCGTGGTGGGCGGCATGTCGATCGGCCGGCAGGCGAGTGCGCTGCGCGGCGGCGCCGAGGTCGTCGTCGCCACGCCCGGCCGTCTCAAAGACCTCATCGAGCGAGGAGCCTGCCGGCTGGACCAGGTCGCCGTCACCGTCCTGGACGAGGCCGACCAGATGGCCGACATGGGCTTCATGCCGCAGGTGACCGCGCTGCTCGGCCAAGTCCCCGGCCGCGGCCAGCGGTTGCTGTTCTCGGCCACCCTGGACCGCAACATCGACCTCCTGGTGCGCCGCTACCTCCACGACCCCGTCGTGCACTCGGTCGACCCGTCCGCGGGAGCCGTCACCACCATGGAGCACCATCTGCTGCACGTGCGCGACGCCGACAAGGACGCCGCCGCGACCGAGATCGCCGCCCGCGACGGACGCGTGATCATGTTCCTGGACACCAAGCACGCGGTGGACCGGCTCGCCACGCACCTGCTGTCCGTCGGGGTGCGCGCCTCGGCCCTGCACGGCGGCAAGTCCCAGCAGCAGCGCAACCGGACACTCGCCCAGTTCAAGGACGGCCACGTCACGGCCCTGGTGGCCACCAACGTCGCCGCCCGCGGCATCCACGTCGCGGGCCTCGACCTCGTCGTGAACGTCGACCCTCCCGGCGACCACAAGGACTACCTGCACCGCGGCGGCCGTACGGCACGCGCCGGCGAGTCCGGCACCGTCGTCACCCTCGTCCTGCCGCACCAGCGGCGCGCCGTGGAACGTCTGATGGCCGACGCCGGCATCACTCCGGGTACCGCCCGGGTCCGTCCCGGCGAGGCCGAACTGCAGCGCATCACCGGCGCCCGGACCCCCTCCGGCATGCCCGTCACCCTCACCGCCCCGGTCGACGGACGAAGCGAGGGCAGACGCGAGGACAAGGGATCCGCCGGCCGGAATCGCAGGGGCCGGGCCGCCGGCCACGGCGGGAGCGACCGGGCCGCCGCCCACGCCCGTCGCTCCGCCCCGAGGAACACCCCGTAGCCCCCGTACGGGGGATGCACTCCCAGCAGTCAGGCAGATCCGTCGCCCGTCCCGCCCGCCCCGACGAAGAGGAGAAGCCCTTGACGCAGCATCCGTCCCGAACACAGCAGGCCGGCAGCGCCGACGGCATCGGTCTGACCGCCCGCGACGCCATGCACGCTCCCGGGCCCCAGGTCGACGACCACATGACGGTCGACGTGGCCCTGTCCGTGCTCATCGGTGCCCGCGTCCCGCACCTGCTCCTCCGGGACGAGGACGGGCGGTGCGCGGGACTGGTCACCCGGGCCCAGCTCGCCGCGCACCGCGGCGGCTCGTGGTACAGCGACCGGACCCGGCTGCGGGACATCCCGCTCGACCGCGGACCGTTCACCTCGTCCGTCGCCGCACTCGGCGAGGCGGAAGCCGCCATGCGGGACCGGACCCTGGACGTGTCCCCCGTGGTCGACGAACACGGCTACGCCCTGGGCATCCTCGCCCTCACGTCCTGAGCCATCACCCCCTGACCGCCCTGTGGAGGCATCCATGCGCTGTGTCATCGCCCGATTCCCTTTCGACCTGACCAAGTTCGAGGTCGAGCAGTCGATGAGCGGCATCACGCCCGAACCCGCCACGGGCGTGTGTGTGACCATCGACCGCCGCGTCTACCCCGTGATGCAGGTCGGGGAAGTGATCACCAGGCAGAACCGCCGCGACTTCACCTCGGTCGAGATGCACCGGGCACTGACCCGCCTCGGCTTCACCTGCCACGACGCGCGCCCGGTCACGCCGGACTGGGACGCGCAAGCCGACGAGCGTGCGCTCGATTGGTGACGTCTTCCAGCGCGACGGCAGGTGAGACGCGGTGCGCGGGGCGGAAAGCCGCGGATGTGGCCCGCTCCCCCGGTTGTCGTCGCGGGGCTGCCCGGCGACAACCGGTGCGGCGTGTCCGAGCGGTACGCCGAGGCGTCCCGCCTGTGCGAGCGCAACCGTCCATCGGCCGGGCGGCGTCAGAAGGGACCGGCAGAGACTCGGCAAGGCTTGCCGGCGCCTCACACCGCCCATACCGATGACTCCGTGCCCTCCGCGTGCCCTTGAGAGCGGACAACAAGGGTCCGCAGCGGTACGTCCCGCCCACGCCGGCCACCTGTAAAAGAACACGTCTGCGCAGGTCAGCACCTAGGCGCCGCGCCAAGCGCCGTCGCTTCCCAAGCTGAGAGCGCGAGTTCGATTCTCGTCACCCGCTCCAATGCAAACCCCCAGGTCAAAGACCCGGGGGTTGTTTGTTGTCTGGACCAGTGCGGCGGGTCCGCATCACCTCCGCACCATAAGCGGCGACCAGGGGCGTCGGGACGATGCCGGGGCTGATGCAGTTCACCCGAGCCCCGCGCTTGCCCCAGGTCACAGCCGTCGCCTGCACGCGCAGGGCGTTGGCCCGCTTCGACAGGCCATATGCGACCCCTGAGTCGGAGATGACGACACCGACGCCATCGGGAGCGATGACGCGCGCGAACCCGTCGAGGACCGGTGCGGTGCCGAGCAGGTCGACGTGCAGGACGCGCTGTGCGGACGCTTGCACCGACGATGTACCCGCGGTGTGCACGACCTGCATGACGGGCCCCAGTTCGGCCGCCACGTCGGCGAGGGCGGCGACCGCTGCGGGGTCGGAGACGTCCGTGACGCAAGTGGTCACTCGTCACCTTCGCCGCTGAGCAGGTCGGAGGCGGTGGGATTGACCGATACTTCCTGTTCGACGTCCTTGTCATGTACGGAGTTGTCTCAACCTTGCACTAAGACCCCTGCCCACGTTGGCGGCGCGTGCATACGAAGTGTTTAGCTGATCTTTGCTGTTGACTGCTGGAGCGCCGAAGATCACGGGGGAACACGGGACATGGGCATCATGCTGCCGGACATCGTCGACCAAGCACTCGACCTTGCGGGCATCGACTGGCCGAACGTGGACGAGGACGACTACACGGAGATGGCCGACTCGCTCCGTGAGTTCGCGGAGAAGTTCGAGGGCCACGGCGGAGACGCGCACAAGGCGATCACGCGGATCCTCAGCTCCTCGGAGGGCTGGGCGGTCGACGCCATGGAGCAGCACTGGTCGTACGTGAAGACCAGTCACCTGGAGAAGATCCCGGATGTGGCGCGGACGTTCGCGTTCGTGTGTGACCGGATCGCCGAGATCATCATCGCGATGAAGACGAAGGCGGCGGTCGAGCTGACCGTTCTCGCCGGGACGATTGTCGCCGAACTCGCCGCGTCCGGTGTCACCTTGGGTATCTCGGCCGCTGCTGCCGCGGGCGAGGTCATCCTGATGCGGCAGCTCGTGAAAAAGCTGGTGAAGGAGGCGATCGAGGAGATCGTCGCGGAGATCGCCGCCAAGCTGGCGGAGCCGGTCACGGCGAAGCTGGAAGAGCTCGCCGCCGATGCGGCGCTCGATCTGGCCGAGAGTGCGTTCCACCCGAGCGGCGGGGGGAGCGGCACTCCGGGTGGCATGACCCTTGCCTCCGCGGGCGGCGGGGGCGGTGGCGGCGGTGCGGGCAAGCGGACCCGTATCGATCATGCCGAGTTCGAGGACGGCGCCGGCAAGGTCTCCCTCCACGGCGTGGACCTCGGCAGCAAGGCCCACATCCATCTGGGCAAGGCGAAGGGCGCCTTCGGCCGGACGAAGGGCCGGGACGGGTTCACCAAGACCTTCGACCACGCCCTGGAGAAGGCGCTCGACGCCGCCACCAAGTCGGTCACCCGTACGGCCAAGCACGTCAGCGACGAGATCCCGCAGCGCGTGAAGGCAGCCTCCCGGCACCACAAGGAAAACGACCACAAGATCGGCAAACAGGCCGACGGCATCAACGTGAACAAGGTCGATCCGCGCGGTGCAGCAGGCGGTGGCGGCGGAGGGGGCGGCGGGAACGGCGGGGGCGGCGGAGGGGGCGGCGGGAACGGTCCTCGGCGCATGAACCCGCAGCCCGGCTGGCATGGCAGAAGCGCCGGTCAGATGCGCCACTACCGCCGTGACGCGATGCAGGTCGATCACCTCAGCCCGGAAGATCAGCGCCGAGCGCTGATCCAGGAGGCCAAGGACCTGGCGGACGACGCGCAGAAGGCTTCCAACGGGCCTGACGGCCAGCCTGTGCTGGGTAAGGGCAGGATCAAGCAGGGGTGTTCGGGAGCCTTGCTGCACGAAGGGATCCTGACGGGCCACACCAGTGTGTCGAAGCTGAAGAAGAATCCGCAGAACCCGGTACCGCAAGAGAAGCTGGATACACATCCCGCCCTGCAGTCCGTCCTGGACGACATCGACCGACAGACACAGGCTGAGGGTGGAAATACGGGGGTCGGGCACGGAAAGTGCGCTGAAGTGGCACTGATCTCCGACCGACTGCACGCTATATCGGAGCGTGACGGTGTCGACATACGGAGCACCGATGACATCAGAAGGGTCATGGAGGGAGCACAGGTGCATACGCGACAGACCGGCGACATGAAACCAGACAAGCCTGGATTCTTGAGCCACGGGGAGTACAAGCCGCCCTGCGCCTCCTGCACGCGCATGCTTCCGCTCATCGGCGTCACCGCTGTTTGACCTGGAAAAGGATAAGAACTGTGTCTGCATTGAAATCGCCTGAGGCAGTTGACGCCTGGCTGGCGAAGGCAGGATGGTACTCGGGCCGCAGGTGTGACGACCTTGCCGCCACCGAGATCGAGGACTGTCAGGCATCATTCCGCAGGGACGGCGGCAGTCTTGACGTCATCCAGCCCGCTCTCGATTTTGTGCGCGAGCATGTCGGCCTTGTGGCACCCCTGCATGACTCTCCCGAAGACATCGTGATGTTCCTTCCGGCCCTCATGTACCGGGGCGCAGCGGAAGACGTTCAAGAACTCGCCGACGGACTAGGGAAGAAGGTCTTCCCCGTCGCGCACGACACGTACGACGGCGGCACGATCCTCATGGACGAAGCGGGGCGATTCTTCTACCTGCATCACAGCGGCGAGTACTTCCTCGGAAATGACAAGTACTCGGCGTTCATGAGTTACTCGCGTGGCTATCCGCTCGACTACGCGGAGGACTACTATGCCTGAGCATGTTCCGATGACCGCCGCGTCCTTGCTGGTGCACGGCAAGATCTTCAGTCAGACCGACCTCGACCCGGATTCGGACCCGGATCTGCATCCTGCGGTTACCGAGTTTTTCCAGCAGCTTCCTGCCGCGCAGCGGGAACCGTTCATGGGTTACTGCGCGGAGTCGGCGTTGATCTCCGACCAGCTGTGGGGCCTGGACCAGGAGCGGGCGAGCGGGGGGTGGACGACGCTCGACGAGGCGGTGGAGCATTTCGCGGGCTCGGCCCTGGTGTCGAGGAAGATTCGCCCGGCCGGTGATCCCGAGCACGGCCGCCCCGCGGAACCCTGCCACTCGTGCGCCGCCCTGATGGAGCGGCTGGGTATCGAATCGGTGGGCGAGTGACGCAGCACCAGCGGGCCGCGGAGCGGATCGGGTGGACCGAGGGCAGGAACGTGGAGCAGGACGCGATGCGGGCAGCGCTGCGGCTTGCCGCGATGGCGGAGGGCTACGGAGTAGCCCTCACGCTCTTCCCCGCCGCGAAATCCTTTCTGAACGAGTTCTACGGCCTCGCTCATCAGCCGGTGGAACCGGGCCGGGAAGTGGCAGTCAGCGGATTTTCCATCGACCCGGAGAAGACCAGGTTCCAGCTCGCTCGGCTGAGCCGCCTGTCCGCCGAGCTCCGCATCGTCTTGTTCCCGGTCGGTGTCACCGAGAACGACTCCGTACTTGCCGTGGGGGAAGAGGGGCAGCTTCTCTCGTTCGGCCCCGGTGGCTCCTGGCACGTGGGGGACAGTGCGCTCCAGGGCGTCGAGAACATGATCTCCGGGCTGGCTCCGCGCAGGCTTCGCGAAACCGAGCACGCCTGGAACGTGAAGTCGACGGCGGCCGTCGGTCCCGTTGTCGGAGCCGCGCAGGCAGCGCTGACAGCCGTGTACGTGTTGCATCATCACGGTATTTACAGCGCCAGGAGTGTCTGCCTGACTCTGACCAGTCTGCGTGGCAGTGGGGTCGAAATTGCCCAGCGGTCGATCGGCATACCGAATGGTCTCCTGGATGAGGCACTGTCGCCGATCGTTCGTGACGCGGAAGAGATCCTTGCGGCCAACGCCGACGGCGCGGGCTGTGAGGTGAAGCTGGCCGTAGAGGTCCCTGGCGTGCATGCGGAAACCTCGGCCGGTCTCGTCAGGTTCTCGGCCCGGTTCGGACATTTGGCCATGCAGGCCAATGACCTCGAGGTCAGCCTCCGCGCCGGAGCGGGTGCGCAAACCGGCAGCGTCCACGTACGAGTCGTCGAAGCTCTGCGCGGTCTGAAACAGATGTCATGAGAGGCGGGGCTCTGCTGAGGTGCTTGACATGCGAGCCGAGGTCACCCGTGACCGGGAGGGGTCTACCCGGCTGCCGCCGACATGGTGCTGCGGCGCCGTGCCCACAGCGTGCCCTGAGAGCGGACAACGACGGTCAGCAGCGGTGCGAACGCACCCTCCCAGGACCGCCGCAGAATCACATAACCGCAGGTCAACGACGACGGGGTTGTCCAAGCGCCGTCACTTCCCAAGCTGAGAGGGAAGGCAATCAACTCCAGGGCGTGCTGTGGAGCGGACGCCACGGACCGTGGCCCGGCGCCACGATCAGTACCGGCGGTGCAGTGCTCGGCTGGTCAGAGGGCGGGTTCACCGTGCCCGGGGCCTGCGCGGGTCCGGTGGCCCACAGCTGGTCGACACGCGAGCGCTCGGTGGCGTTCGGGTAGCGGTTGGTGCAGGACGGGCCGGCGGTGCCGCCCGACATCAGCTCACTGCACGGCCCGCCGTAGTTGTCCGGCAGGCCCAGCACGTGCCCGGTCTCGTGGGTGACGACGCGGACCGAGTCGTACTGCCGGCTCTGGGTGTAGTCGATGAAGACGTAGCCGCTTCCGTGGCCGTTGGTGGAGGTGTAGGACCCGCGCGGGTCGTTGCCCTCAATGTAGGAGAAGTCGGCACCGCTCGACGCCTCTTGGAGCTTGACGTTGGACTCGGAGCTGTTCCAGATCGAGGCCGCGCTCGATATCTGCGAACGGAAGCTCGGTGCCTGGGAGGCGTTGTAGTAAACAGTCACCGCCTGCGCGTTCGGCTGGGCGGCGCGCTTCTCGGCGACGGACTTGAGCACGGCCCCGAAGAACGCCTCGTTGTTCGCAGCCTCCTCAACCGACCCGTCGTACCGCGCCACGGAGGTACCGGCGGAAGCAGACGGGGTGGCGGCCGTCTGGGCGCTCGCCGACACCGCCGCGCCCAGCACGCTGGAGGCCAGACCCAGGCCGAGAGCGAGGAGTCTCGCGGACGTTCGGGACGACTTCATGTGGGGGCTCCTACTCACTCGGTGACGCCGAGCGCCCGGTGCGCGGTCGACTCTGCGTGAACACCGATTCCGAACTGCGGCGACGTCCTGTGGGGCGTCATTCTTAGAACGGCTCGGCAGGGAGCGCAAAGGGTCCCGCCACTACGTCGCCTCGTAGGTTTTCCAGGACCTCGCCAGGGCAGTGCGCGGGTCTCCGGTCCGCATATTGCGGCGGGAGGGAAAGCTGTCACGACGTCAGAAGCCTTACATCACGTGACAGCGGGCGTGCGGGCCGGCCGGGCGGGATTCCAGGACGCGCGCCGGGATCCACATCCGAGCCAAGAAGGACAAATCCCCAAATGTCTGCCCGCCGTGTCTACTAAGTGCGCCGGTTGGTTGGCGGAGCGCTGTGACCGACGTCATAGAACATGGGATTTCGGCGCTGGGCGGCATCCCTCACCGCTGAGCCGCCGCCGCTTGGTCCTGCTCGGACGTCGTCCGCCCGGCCGGCGTGACTGACACGTCCAGAGCGAGTGCGCCGCGCGTGGGGGGCGACCGGCGGCTTCAGGTCGCGGGTCAAGGTGGCCGACAACTGGGGTGCCTCCTACGACGTCGTGGTGGGCGCCGGTGACATCACCGGGGACGGAAGGGCGGACATCGTCTCCCGCGACACCTCCGGCAAGCTGTGGCGCAACAACGGCGACGGCAAGGGCTCCTTCGGCCCTCGCACCGGGATCGCCGCCGAGTGGCAGGGCTACAAGGCCCTGTACTGACCGCCCGTCACAGACCACAGAGTCCGCTAGCTCACCAAGGCCGAGGCGTGGGCTTGTTACGTACTGTCGCGTGACCCGCTCCATGTGAAACCCCCAGGTCAGAGACCCGGGGGTTCGTCATTGTCTAGACCAGTGGGACGTTGCCCCTGGCTTATTGCACGTCCACGAAGTCGCCGGTCGCCTTGACGGCCGGGGTGGTGGAGGTGCCTGCGAAGTTCCAGCGCCAGTAGCCGTCTTCGGACGCGGGCACCGTGGTCGTCAGGTTGCCGGTGCTGGAGGTGTACACGGTCTTGATGGTGGTGTAGGTCGTAGTACCGGCCTTGCGGAACTGGAGCTTGACCGGCTGGTTGGTGTAGCCGAAGTAGTCGAGATTGTTCCAGTCGGCCCGGGTGAGCCTGCCGGTGACGGTGAGGGTCTTGCCCTTGGCTATCGGTTCCGGGCCCGCGTTCACGGTGAGTTTGGAGAGCCGCTGCAGACGGGTCGTGGTGTAGTTCGCCGTGTGGGTCCAGCTGTCGTCATTGGCCACCCCCTGCACACTGACCTTCCATGTGCCGGCGTGGGCGTTGGTGAGCGCGGTGCCGCTGTACTTCCAGTCCGGTTCGAGGGAGAACGTCTGCGAGCAGGTGGAGGTAGTGGGACTCGAGGCGACGCAGTCCGCATGGGAGTAGTACTGGTTCGACACGATGCGGTCGTCGTAGGTCTCGTAGGGGTTCGCACCATCCGGTCCACGCCACAGGACGAAGTCCGCGTCCTGGATGCCCGACGGGTGGGTGAAGGTCCCTGAAACCGTGATCGTCTCGGCGTAGAGACCGACCACGATGTTCTTGTGACCGTCGAAGGAGACGTTGCTGATTTGGACGTCGGTCTGGGTCTCGGTCCCGTAGGCACTGGGGATTGCGAAGCCGGCCAGCGCGGCCGCGGCGACGGCACTGAGCAGAGCAAAGGCGGCGCGCTTGCGCATGTATCTCCTTCAGAGAGGGAAGAGTGGGAACCCGCCGAGCGGGAGCGGCCGGGCAGCAGAAGCCGGTCAGGCACAGCCGTCACACAGACTGCTCGCAGTATCCAGCGCACCTGCATGCTCAAACGTCACAGTGCGGTACGGGCCGACCGCGAGGCGAACGCGGATGCGGAAGGTGTCGAGGTCGACGTCGCGGCAGCGAAGGCCGGCCAGGAAGTCGCCGCTTACACTCACGCCTTCTCGGCCGACACGCGAGGGTGCCCGGCGGTGAGCAGGCCGATGTCCTCGACGTCGGGGGTCAGGATGGTCACCCGGCCAGGGTGCTGGAGCACGGTCGCGCACAGCATGGCGTCGATGGCGTACTTGTGGCCGTGCAGCCCCGCTGCTGGCAGCAGGGCTGCAGCTGACTGCGCCACGCTCTGCGTGACCGGCTCGACCCGGAGGCGGGAAAGAGTCCACTTCAACGCGGCGTTGTTGATCTTCGGGTGGATGACTTCGACGAGGACGGCTGCGGAGGTGATGACCGGCAGATCGGCGTCACGGGCGGCCGTCAGCCACTCGTGGAGCTCGCGGTCGCGCTGCACCGCCTTCTCCAGGTGGGCCGAGACGCCCCGCTTGCCGACCCGCTCACGGATCGCCTGGAGCGTGCCGGCGGTCAGGGTGACGGAGATGCCGCTGGTGGGGCCGTCACCGGGGAGGAAGTCCACGTCGTCATCAGCCATGCCCCAGCGTGCCTTTGAAAATGCCATTGCGAGTGGGGCGGCCGGGGCGGGTTCGCCCCGGCCGCGCCATCACCCTGCTCAGTAGCGGGGCTTACGGCTCAGGGCGATGCCGCCGAGCAGGAAGGCGACGCCGAGCACCCCGGCGACGATGGCCGAGGTGGTGTCGGCCGGCTTGTGGCTGGCGTCCATGACGGCGGTGAGCAGGCCTGCCACCGCGCTGATGTAGCAGAAGATCGTGATGAAGATCTTCACGTTGGGGTTCACTTGGGTGCCTTTCGTTCGGTGGTGCGAGGGGTTTCTCAGGGGGTTTTCTCAGGGGTTTTCCTGTGGACCACGACGTGCGGGAGCGGTCGCGGCGACTGTGAGACCGAGCAGCATCACCCAGGCCTCGGGGTCCGCCCGGAAGCGGTTCCAGCGGTCCGAGGCGAGGGCGAGTTCGGCCAGGGAGAGGACGCCCTGGGCCACCAGGGGCTCCAGGCGCTGCGGACCCAGTTGCGGGGCGAAGGCGTCCGTGGGGTGATCGTCGTTGGTGGTGGCGAACGGTCGCAGGACGACGTCCTCGAAGCCCGCCGCCCTCAGCAGTCGGGGCAGGCGGCGGCCGATCGTGCGATCCCCGCCCGCGGCGCGTTGCGCGGCGGCCATCTTGGCGTGCACACCGCCCAGTTCCGGGTAGGCCGGGTCGGCAGCGCCCCAGCAGGAGGAGTCGACCTCCGTGCAGGCGATCCGGCCGCCCGGCCGCAGCACCCGGCGCACCTCGGCCAGTACGGCGGCCGGGTCGGGAACGTGCTGGAGCACATAGCGCAGCAGAACGAAGTCGACGCTGCCGTCCTCCAGTGGCATGGCCCCGGCATCGGTGACCAGCAGGGTGACGCCGGGACCGGCGGCGTGGGCCAGCAGTTCGGCGTCGATGTCGGCGGCGACGAGCGTGGTACCGGCAGGCAGCACGGGGCGGAGCCGGCGGGTCACCGCACCCGATCCCGCGCCGACTTCGAGAACGGTGGGGCGGGGGCTGCCGGCGGTGGAGCAGATGCCGAGGTCGCGGAGGATGCGCAGTTCCTCCGCGAAGGAGAGTTCGGCCTGGGACTCCAGGCGGGCCAGCTCTGCCGACAGGCCGCCGCCGGTGGTGCGGGCCGGGTCGTACGAGCCGCCCGGCGGGCGGACCGTTCCGGGGACGGGCGCGCTCATCTGGGCCTCGCGATCATGGTCATGCCGTGCTTCGGACGCAGGGTGACCAGGGCCTCGGGCTCCACCTCGAACCCCTCGACGGTCTCCAGCCGCACGGACTGGGCGAGAGTGGCGAGCACCAGCACCGCCTCGAGCATGGCGAAGTGCTGACCGACGCAGATCCGGTCACCACCGCCGAACGGCAGGTAGAGGTGGCTGGGAAGCGAGGCACCGTCGAAGCGGTCCGGGCGATACGCGTCGGGGGCGTCCCAGTACGCGGGGTGCCGGTGCAGCACCCACTGGCTGACACAGACGAGCGTGCCGGGCTCGACGTGGTGTCCGCCGATGACGTCGACGCCCACCGCCCGGCGGGAGATCAGCCACACGGGCGGGTAGAGCCGCATCGCCTCCTTGATGGCCCGTTGGCACACCGGCAGGTCGGCGAGGTCCCCGGCGGTGGGAGGACGGCCGCCGAGCACCCGGTCGACCTCCTCGCGGACCTTGGCCGCCTCGTGCGGGTTCCGGTCCAGCAGATGGAGCGTCCAGGTCAGGGACTTGGCGGTGGTCTCATGCCCGGCCATGACGATGGTCAGCACCTGATCGCGCAGATCCTCGTCGGAGACCAGATGGTCGGCGGACATCATGGTGTCCAGCAGGTTTCCGGCAGGACCGGAACCGGGACCCGAGCCGGGCGCGGACGGTCCCGCCGCACGCCGTGAGGCGATCAGCGTGCGGGTCACCATGTCCAGGAAGGCCCGCGCGTGGCTGAAGCCCGCGAACCGGCGTGCGGTGTCCGCCGGGTCGGGGTCCGGGTCGGGTACGTAGTGGCCGATGCACCGGTTGACCGCGTCCACCGCACGCCCGAAGCCCTCACCGATGCCGTCGAGGTCGGCGCCGAGGATGGCTCGGGTGAGGATGCCCAGAGTGAGTGCGGTGAGGTGATCGTCCACCGCGAGCGGGGTGCCGGTCTCGATCGCCGGGCGCCAGCGCTCCAGCATGCCCGAGGTGGCTTCGGTGACGATGCCGTCGAAGGTCCTGACCGAGCTGGGCCGGAAGGCCGGGGCGGTCAGCTGGCGCTGGCGGGCCCAGTCGTCGCCGTTGCTGGTCAGCAGCCCGTTTCCGAGCAGCGGACGCAGCATCGCGTCGTCCGGGGTGCCTTCCTTGGTGTAGTTGGCGCCGTTGTCCTTCAGTACATGACGGGCGTATTCAGGGGTGTTGAGCAGGTAGACGGTCTCCCCGTCGGCCCGGTGACGGGTGATGTCGCCGTAGGTGCGGGCCAGTTCGGTGATGAAGGCGAGCGGCGACTCCCGCATCACCGCCATGTCGATGTCCCCCGGCGGGCCCGGTGGAAGGGCCTCGCCCCGGGGGCCTGACCGCGGGACGCGCGGCGTCGTCGTGTGCGTAGGCACGGTGCGGACCACCTCCGTGATTCCTCTCATGTCATGTGCGCCGTACGTATTCCGCGGACCATACGTACTCGGAATTCCCGAATACGTACGCCCTGATCGGCGATACGCATTCGGATACGTATTCCGATGCGTAATCCAATACGTATTCACGGCTTCATCCGACTCGGAATCTACCGCACCCGCCGAACGTGCTCAATACTTACCCGTGGGGCCGGAACTGACGTCTTGGCAGCCTTCCAGACGGCGTGCAATTCTTCATTCGCCGGCAGCGACAAGAAGGCGCCGTCGGCAAACCGGAACCGAGAAAAGGAAAAGTCTTATGGCTTTGGACCAGCGGAAGCGGGCCGAGTTCGTCAACGGCTACACCCGCGCTCTGATCAGCGCCTGGTCGAGCGAGGAGTACGCGGCCCGGCTCCAGTCGGACGCGCGTGCCGCGCTCGCCGAGGCCGGCCTGGAGCTCCCGGCCGACGCGGAGATCGTCATCGTCTCCACCGCCGCCCAGGGCGAGCAGGAGGGCAACCTCGAGGTGCAGGTGGAGCTGTACGAGATCGGTCTGGCGACCGGCCGTTACGAGTTCCACATCCCTCAGACGCCGCAGATCGACACCGCCGAGCTGAGCGAGGGCGACCTGTCGGACATCGCGGCCGGCGGCAACTCCTGCTGCTGCCCGTGCTGCTGCTGCACCTGATCCACCCGATCAATCTGATATCCACCCAGGAGCGATCCAAGTGGCAACTGCCGTCGGGGAGAACCCCGTCTCGGTCCGTGGTCTTCGCAAGAGCTATGGCGACTGGCACGCGGTGCGGGGACTGGATTTGGACATCCATCCGGGAGAAGTCTTCGCGCTTCTCGGGCCCAATGGCGCGGGAAAGTCGACGACCATCGAGATCCTGGAAGGCGTCCGCCAGCGAACCGGCGGTGACGTGCGGGTCCTCGGCTGTGACCCAGCCGAGGACCGGCGCGGGTGGCGCGCACGCATCGGCGTGGTGCCCCAGAATTCCGGCGCCTACGCGGACCTGACCGTACGCGAGGTCGTCGAGCACTTCGCGGCGTTCTATCCGGCGCCGCTCCCGGTCGGCCAGGTCATCGACATGGTCGGCCTGGGCAAGCACGAGAAGAAGCAGAGCACGGACCTGTCCGGAGGACAGGCCCGGCGCCTCGACGTCGCGGTGGGCATCGTCGGCGACCCGGACCTGCTCTTCCTCGACGAGCCCACCACCGGGCTGGACCCGGTGGCCCGCCGGGAGGCCTGGGACCTGGTCCGCTACTTCTCCGAGCGCGGTACCACCACCGTGCTCACCACCCACTACCTCGACGAGGCCGAGGCGCTCGCACAGCGCGCCGCGGTGATCGTCGCCGGCAAGGTCGTCCGGTCCGGAACCCTTGCCGAGTTCGGCGCTCACGCGGAGACTCCGACCACCGTCTCCTTCCGGATTCCGCCGGGACTCGCAGAACGCGCGCTGCCTGTTCTGCCGCCGGGGGCGCAGACGCTCGCGGACACCAAGGACGGCGTGCTGCGCATCGCCACACACACTCCCACCGCGCTGCTGTCCGTACTGGCCCCCTGGGCGCACGAGGCAGGCGTCGCGGAACTCCCCGAGCTGCGCGTGCACCGCCCCACGCTCGAGGACATCTACCTCGATCTGATCAGGGAGAACGTCAGCGGCACCGACCGCGGCACCGGCGCCCTCGGCCTCGACGACGACGGCTCCGAAGACCTTACCGGCGACCGCACCAGCGAGGCGGGCATCCGATGACCCTCACCGAACCCTCTACGGGCCGCACCGACCGGACCGTGCCGACAGCGGAGCGTGCGATGGCCGACTCCCCTCGAATGCCCGGCGTCTGGCGAGCCTCCGCGGCCCGCTCCAAGGTCGAGCTCAGGGCGTTCTTCCGCAACAAGCAGTCACTGGTCTTCACCCTGATGTTCCCGGTGATCCTGCTGGTCGTCTTCGGTTCGATCTTCTCCGGCAAGGTCGCGGGCACCCAGACCGATCTCAAGCAGGTCTTCATGGCGGGCATCGTCGCGGCCGGCGTGATGAGCACCGCCTTCTCCGGGCTCGCGATCAGCATCGCGATCGAACGGGACACCGGTACGGTGCGCCGGCTCGCGATGACGCCGATGCCGAAGTCCGCCTACTTCATCGGCAAACTGGTGCGCGTGATCGTCACCACCGCGCTGGAGACGGCACTGCTGCTGGGCATCGCGCTGACCCTGTTCGGCCTTCCGCTGCCGAGCACGGGCGAACGCTGGATGACCCTGGGCTGGGACCTCGCTCTCGGGACCATCGCGTGCGCCATGGCCGGTGCGGCGTATTCGGCGCTGATCCCCAACAGCCGTTCCGCGGCGGCGATCGTGACGCCGGTCTTCATGGTGCTGCAGTTCATCTCGGGCGTCTTCTTCCCCTTCGGCCAGCTGCCGCACTGGATGCAGACGGTTGCCGCGTTCTTCCCCGTCAAGTGGATGGCGCAGGGCTTCCGTTCGGTCTTCCTGCCGGACTCCTTCACCGTCGCGGAGCCGGCCCACAGCTGGGAGCTGGGACGTATCGCGCTGGTGCTCGCGCTGTGGTCGCTGGGCGGCCTGGTGACCACCGCCCTGACCTTCCGCTGGCGCGGGCCGCGGGTCCGCTGACGGACGCTCGACGACCCTCCGAAACCAAGGGCACTGCCGACCAAGGGCCGCGCGTCCACCGACCACCGGTCCGCCGACGATCCCAGGAGCAGGACCATGACCACGGCGCCGGTGCGCCTGCCGGAGCACCTCGACCACCCCTTCTCCCCCGCGGGGCGGATCAACCCCCATCCGGCGTACCGGTGGCTGCGGACGAACGATCCGGTGCACTACGACGCCCCCTCCCGGCTCTGGCTGGTCACCGGCCACGCCGACTGCCAGACGGTGCTCCGGGACCCGCGGTTCTCGGCGGCCAAGGGGCAGCGGGAGCGTGCCCGTGACGACGCGCTGCCGCCGTCGATGCTCACCACCGACCCGCCGGACCATCACCGGCTGCGGGCCCCAGGGGCACTGCTCCTGGGGCCGTCCGCCGTCCGGTCCATCGCCGGTGATCTGGCCCGCGACGTCGACGAGCTGCTCGACCGGCTCGACCGCCGCCCGGCGGCCGAACGCCCGGACGCGGTCGCCGACATCGGACGGCCGCTGGCCACCGCCGTCTTCGGGCGTCTCTTCGGGCTCGCGACAGCCGAGTACGCCCGCTTCGAGACCCTCGCCCGGGCCGCCTCGATCAATCTCGACCCGATGGTCCCGCCGGCCCGTGCCGCCCTCGGCCGGACCGCGGCTGCCGCGCTCACCCGCTATCTGGACGCGCACAGCGCCGCCTTGGCGCCGGGCGGCTGCGCCGCGCCGCTCGCCGCGTTCGCGGCCGATGACCGGCTCACCAGGTCGGAGATGCTCGGCGTCCTCAACCTGGCGGTGGTGGGCGGCTGGCAGCCGCTCGCCGAGCTGGTCGGCAACGCGCTCTGCTCCCTCCTCCCCGACCGCGCCGCGGTGCGTCGGCTCGCCGCCGGGGACGAAACGGACGCGGAAGCTGGCGACGCGGGCGGAGAAGCGGCCCGCCGCGCCGTGGACGAGCTGCTCCGTCTCGAGGCGCCCATCCCCTTCACCGCCCGGGTCACCACCGACACCGTGGAACTGACCGGCGGCACCCTCCCACCCGGCGCCCGCGTCCTTGCGGTGATCTCCGCCGCCAACCGCGACCCGGCCGTCTTCGCCGACCCCGACCAGCTGCGCGTCGACCGGCACCCCAACCCGCACCTCGCCTTCGGCGGGGGCCCGCACTTCTGTCTGGCCGCCCAGCTGGTCCGGCAGGCGGGCGGCCTGTTGCTGCCGGCGCTGCTGCGACGGTTCCCCGAGATGCGGGGCCCGCACGGCATGCCCGACTGGGACCGGTGCCTGGTGCCGCGACGCCTGCGCGTCTTCCCCGTGGACCTGGGCGCCTCGGGCCCGGACTCCGAGGACCCCGGCACGGCAGAGGAGGACCACGGCTGATGCGCGCCGATGTCATCGTGGTGGGCGCCGGTGCCTCCGGCCTGGCCTGTGCCCGGCGCCTGAACCGGGAGGGGCTGACCGTGCTCGTCCACGAGGCCCGGGACCGGGTGGGCGGCCGGATCCACACCTTCCACCCCACCGACGGCGGACCTCCGCTGGAGCTCGGCGCCCAGGTGGTGCACGGCGCGCACAATCCGGTGCACGCGCTGGTCGGCGCCGACCGGATGATCACCATGTCGCGCCGGTTCACCGCCCGCGTCGTCGAGGACGGCGGCAACCAGGACATGGGCGTCCTGAGCCATGGCCGTCGTCCCCCCTGGCTGCTGGAAGCCGGGCTGCACCGGGACCCGCGCGAGGAGGACCGGTCGGTCGGTGCCTGGCTGCGCGCCCGCGGCAGCGCGCAGCCGGAAGGCCGGGCGGCGCGGGAGTGGTTCCGGCAGAACTGGGCCGCCGAACCGGACGAGCTGAGCGCCCGGGGTGTGTCGGGCGCCCACCGGGGCGACACCGGCGTCGGCGAGGGCGAGTTCGCCGTGCGGGGCGGATTCGACCGGCTTCCGCTTCAGCTCGCGCAGAACCTGCGGATCAGTCTCGGCGATCCCGTACAGGAGATCCGCTGCCTCCCCGGACGGGTCGAGGCAACCACCGTACGGGGTACGACCAGTGCCTGTGCCGCCGTGATCACCGTGCCGCCCCCCGTGGTGGCGCAGGGCCGGCTGCGCCTCGCCGGGCCCGATCCCGCCGTACTCGACGCGAAGATCGCGGCTGCCGAACGGATGCCGCTCGGCGACGGATACTGCGCGGTGGTGACCCTGACCCGCCAGGCGCCCGACACCGCCGTCACCTTCGACGTCGACGGCAGGGGCGGTTTCGTCCGCTGCTGCGCGGGCCGGCCGGAGGTGCTGTTCGTGGCGAAGGCCAGGGCGGCCGATGCCCTGCGCGCCACCGTGCGCAGCGCACCGGCGCTGTCGGCACTGCTGGAGACCGTCATGCCCTGGACCGCGGGTGCCCGGGTGGCCGGCCTCACCGCCGCGGACTGGGGACGGGATCCGTGGACCACCGGCGCGTTCACGGCCCCGCGCACCGGCTGCGAGGACGCGGTACGGCAATGGGCCGCGCCGGTGGACGACACCCTCTTCTTCGCCGGCGAGGCGACCGTCACCGGCAGCCGGCTGCCCTGGGTGCAAGGAGCCCTGGCGAGCGGCGAGCGGGCGGCAGAGGAACTGCTCAAGGTATTGGCGAATCGATGATCATGGAATCCACGACTGTGCACAACGGCTGGTATCTGCTGGCCTTCCGATCCGAACTGACCGAGGAGATCACCCCGCTGGCGGTCGGACGCAGCCACCTGATCGCCGTGCGGGAGGGCGACCGGATCCGGGTGTTCGACGCCGCATGCCCGCATCGCGGCGCCCATCTCGGGTACGGCGGCAAGCGCCAGGGTGACTGCGTGGTCTGCCCCTTCCATGGGAAGCGGATCGCCCTCGGGGACGCCGCCAAGCGCTGGTCGGTGGCCGAACACCCGGTGCTCGCCTGGGGCGAGGCGCTCTTCGTCCGGCTCACCGACGACCCGGGCGGCGACCGCGGCTTCGAGCAGGCCGTGAAGGCATGGGAGACCACGTACCCGCTGGTCAAGGCCATCACCCTGCCGGTCGCAGTGGCGTCCGAGTACGTCGTGGAGAACGCCTTCGACCCCGACCACTTCAAGGCCGTCCACGGGGTGCCCGGCACCCGGGGGATGGCGACACGGACGGGCGGCAGCGGGGAACTCGTGATCGAGGGCGAGTTCCTGATGCAGACCTCGCCCTGGCAGGACGCCCGCCGGCTGGAGGAAGTGCGCTGGGAGGCCGTACGCACCGGGACGGTGCGGTGGGACTACAAGCCCCGTTTCCTGGCCCGCGCGTTCAGCCCGTCGGTGGTGGTCACCGAATTCGGGCCGCCGGACGAGGTTCATGTCATCGTCACCGGCTCGGTACCGACGGCCGAGGGTGGTTGCGTCGCGCGGGTCGCGATCGGTGTGCGCAGCGATCAGCGGGCCGCGCTGCCGGCACTGATCGAAGGCAGTGAGAAGGCGCTCGGTGAGGACAAGGTGGTCTGGGAGCATCTGGATCCCCGTGCGCCCGTCGAGTACGACGCGCGCGATGCGCCTGTGCGTGCCTTCCGCGCGTTCTGCGCCGACTTCGGTGACCTGACGGTCGAGGCGGACGAGGCGGACGAGGCGGGGCCGGAACGATGAGCGAGCTGCATCTGCACCGTTCCGGCAGCGGACCGGCCGTGCTCTGGCTGCACGGCTACACCATGGATTCCACCGTGTGGCGACCGCTGTGGGACCGGCTGCCCGGCTGGACCCACATCGGCGTGGACCTGCCCGGCCACGGCGGTTCCGCCCCGATCCCGGCCGGGTTGACGCTCACCGAACTGGCGGAGCGGCTCGCCGAGATCGCCGAGGACACCGGGGCTCGCCGGGTCGTCGCGCTGTCCTTCGGTTCGATGGCCGCGGTACAACTCGCCGTACAGCATCCGCGGCTGGTCGAGCGCCTGGTCGTGGCGGCACCCACCCTGGCCGGTACTCCGAACGATGCGGCGGCGAAGGTGCGTTACCGCCAGCTGACGTTGCTGTACCGGATGACCGGCCCCGGGGAGCAGCTGGCCGACCTGTGGATGCAGTCACCGCCCGACATCTTCAAGGGCACCGAGCGGCATCCGGAGGTACGGGCCGCGCTGCGGGCCGTGGTCGCCCGGCACAGCTGGGCGGAGCTCGGCAACCGCGCGATGGACGGCCTGACCGCCTGCCGTCACACCGAGGACGATCTGCGCGCCATCACCGCGCGCACCCTGGTGATCGTCGGCGACGACGACATGCCCGCCTTCGTCCGCAACGGCGAACTGCTGCAGGCCACGGTCCCGGACTGCCGACTGCTGACCCTGCTCGACTCCGGGCATCTGCCGCTCCTGGAGCGTCCCGGGGCGGTGGCCTCACTGATCGCCTCGCATCTGACCTGAGCGGGCATACGAATGGGGGGCAGGGCATCGCGCCCTGCCCCCCATCGGCCTGTGCGACCGTCGTGTCAGCGGCTCCGCCGCAGCGGGTTGATGACACCGAAGGCGCCGGTCAGCGTCGAGGGGTCGACGAAGGAGCCACCGGGACCGTGGGTGCGCCGGAAGTTCTCGACGAGTCCGGCGAAGGACGGGTCGACCTTGGCACGGTAGGCGGCGAGCATGTTGACCCGCTCCGGAGTCGAGATCTCCTGCTCCGCGCGCAGCTCATGGCTGCGGGACAGGTGGTACATCCCCTCGACCGTGTAGCCGCGGTCCAGCCAGCCCTGCCACAGCGCGTCGCGGTCCGCCTCCTGGCCGGCGAAGTACCCGAGGGCGCGCGGGCGCGGGCCCTCGGGCGCCGGGGCCGCCGGCACGGGGTCCGTGCGCAGCTCCACCCGCCGCCCGCACAGGTACAGCACGCCGATGCCCTTGCGGACGCAGAGGTTGAGCGCCTCCGCCGCCGTGTCCACGATGGCCTCGCCCTTGTCGTTGAGCGAGGTGTTGCACAGGATCGGCACGCCGGTCGCGGCCCGGAAGGCGTCCAGCGCCCTGTGCAGTGCCGGGTTGGTCCGCGCGGTGACGGTCTGATGCCGGGCCGAACCGTCCAGGTGAACGATCGCGGGCACCAGTTCGCGCACGTCGGGCCGCACCTGGACCGCTTCCAGCATGTACGGCGACTCGCGGTCCGAGGCGAACCACTGCGGTGCGTACTCCGCCATCACGACGGGCGCGACCGGCCTCCACCACTGGCGGCGCTTGATGTCGTTCAGCATGTCCTTGACCTTGGCCGACCGCGGGTCGCCGAGCAGGCTGCGGTGGCCCAGCGCGCGCGGCCCCAGCTCCGCCCGGCCGTCGACCCAGGCGATGACGCCGTCGCTGACATCGGCGACGAACCGGTCCGCCGAGAAGTCGGAGACCGAGGCGATCCATGGGGCGAACTCGGCGAGGGCGTCCTCGCTGTCCATGACGTCACGGCCGAAGTAGGCGGAGTCGATGTGGAGATCGGCCGTCTCCAGTGCGCCCGCGCCGTACAGGCCGAGCAGGCCCAGGCCGATGCCCTGGCCGGAGTCGTTGGCACAGGGCGGGGTGATCAGTCCCTTGAAGCCGAATCGGTCCATCAGCAGGGTGTTGGTGGGGCAGTTGAGCGCGTAGCCACCGCTGGTCGACAGATAGGTGTCCTCGGCCCGGATTCCGCCCGTCGTGAGCAGTCGCTCGACATTGCGGACGGCGATCGACTCGCAGCAGCGCTGGACGACCTTCATCACGGCGCTGCGCAGGTTGTCCTCGGGGCTGAGCGCGGGGTCGAGCGTCATTCCCTCCAGCTGACGTTCGGCCTCGGCGACGATGTCGCGCACCAGATCATGTGCCTGCTTCCAAGGCTGCGTCGCCGATCCGCCGAAGAACGTCACATCCTCGATCGCGGCTTCGGTGTCGAATTCGATGCTGGTCGGTGAAGCCGAGGCCAGCGCCATCAGTGAGCCCGGTTCCAGGCCGAAGACGGTCTCGGCCGCCGTGTAGAGAGGTCCGGGTGACTCGACCGGCGCGAACGTGAGCTGCCCGGCCTTGGACACACAGCCCGCGTACCAGTAGCGATTGGGCTGGTTCTCCTGCGCGTAGTCGGGGAGCGCGTCGATGGCCAGACCGATGATCTGTTCCTCGCGGAAGAGCCTGGTGTCGCGCATGACACCGCTGAAAAGGTGGGCCAGGCTGTGGACGGGGAAGTCCTCGGCACCCGCCGGCTTCGGCACGGGCCGGTCGTTCGGCAGACCCGGAGTGCCCCAGCAGGCGCTGATGTCGGCGAGGGTCAGGCCCTCCTCGGCCAGCAGGCCCTCCAGGAACTCGGTGGCGCGCGGCTCGGTGTAGAGGGGCCAGAAGTGGTGCTTCTGCCCGCTGACCCGTTCCAGCTCCCAGACGCGGACCAGGGTCAGTTCCGATCCCGCGCTCCGCCAGAGGGCGACGTTCTGGTCATGACGCACGGAGAACACCGCGCCCGGTCCGGGCGGAGTGAGATAGGCGGACAGGAAATACTCGGTCACGATTCCTCTTTCCTCTCGCTGCCAGGACGAGGTATTTCCGGTCCACCGCGAGGGGAAGTCATCCCCGCCAAAGACCAGCCGCCTTCCCCGGCGTCGGCGACAACGCGGTCATTCAAACACGCCCACCGGAGCCCGTACATACCGAAAAACCGAGGTACGTATGGACCCTATTTCCGGTGTACGTATGCGCAGTAACCGAATTCCGCATTCCGGCTGTTCTCGCGCCGGACGGCCGCCGTGAGGTCAGAGCCAGCCACGGCGACCCGCGTGGAGTCCGGCCTCGAAACGGCTGCGCGCACCGAGCCGTTCCATCAGGTCCGCCATCATCCGGCGGACGGTACGCAACGACAGTCCGAGGCGCTTGCCGGCAGCCTCGTCGGTGTAGCCCTGACCGAGCAGCCGGAGCAACTCCCGCTCCTGGCCGGTCAGTCCCCGCTCATCGGGTTCCTGCGGGGTGCCGAGCGGTGTCGCGTCGGCCCAGACCTGCTCGAAGAGCGAGACCAGGGCGGTGATCACGCCCACCGATGTGATCTGGACCGCTCCCTTGCGGGTGTCGGCCGGATCGATGGGGACCAGGGCGATCTCCCGGTCGAAGATGACCATCCGCAGGGGCAGCGCCGGTACCGTCCGTACCTGGCCGCCCAGTTCGGTCAGCCACTCGGCGTGCTTGGCGGTCGCGCGGTCCTTGCGGACGCTGTCCAGGAAGACCGTGCGCATGCGGACGCCCCGGGTGAGGGCGTCCATGTTGAGCGGACGGCTCGCCTCCAAGGAGGCGGCGGAGCGGGCACCGCCGGGGCTGAACGCGAGGCACTCGGTGGAGATCGACCGGGTCAGCTCCTCCAGCCGCGCCTGCACGGTGGCCATCCCGATCAGCCGCTCGATCCGGTGGTTGTGCTCGCTCGCCGACTCGTCGCGGTACTCGGCCAGCAGCCGGGTGATCGCGGCCTGGCTCTCTTCGAACTCCTCCTCGCGGCGCTGCCGCTGCGACTCGTTGTGCTGCAGCAGGGCCGCCAGCCCGACCCGCGGATCGACGGGCAGCAGTCCGCCGGGGGCTTCGCCGGGCACCTCGTCGGAGGGCCGGAGCAACCGGAGGTCGGCGAGCTGGTCGAGCGCAGCCCGTACCTCGGACTCGTTCATGCCCAGCCGGGAGGAGAGCTCTTCGACCCCCAGCTGATGATCAGTCAACATCAGACGGTAAACCGCCTGCGTCGCACTGTCGATTCCTCGCATGGCCGGCGTATCACCCCCTGCACGCACGCCACTTGTCCCCCGGTCCCCGTCCAGGCGTACCGCCGGCTGATCATCCCACGCCGTCGAGTGGGCCGACAACCGACTGCGGGGTGATCCCGGCCGCAGCCCTCCACCGCCACGGCATTCGCGTGGCACCAAAGTGCCAAAGCGCTTTTCATGCCGCACTGAAAGCCTTCCGATGCGTGGACGGCTCCAGCAGACTCTTCACTGTCGGAAGGCCACGGGGGCCTTGCCGTTCCGAACCGTCCGCCGATGATGATTCGCCGTCACCCGGTGATGGCCGGACATCTGGAATTGACCTGCGACGGTATAGGAGTAAACAATTTCCTGGGGGAATCATGCTTTCTTGTACCAAGCTCTCTGTGCCCGCTCTGCTCGCGCTGTGCGTTTCGCTGGGCGCTCTGGCAGGGTCGGCACACGCGGCGGAGGACGGCACTCTGCCGACGGCCACGACCGCCGCCGTCTCCGCCGCCGTGCAGACCGCCGTCCACGAAGGGCAGCTCGTCGGTGACGACGACATCCACTGGGACTGAGGCCGGGCCCCATCCGCACCGCTGATCCAAAAGGGCTGAACAACCGTGCACATGGCCACCGCGACGCTGGTCGGACCGACCGCCGACCACGTCCTGGACCGGACTTTGCTGGGCTCGCTGTTGTGGGCGGTGGCCGAGAAGGACAGTGGACTGCAGCACGTGACCGTGGCCGCCCGTCCGGGGCGGACCGACGTGGTGCTCTTCTACACCGGCGCCAGCCCCTGCGCGGCGGAAGCGGCCGGCGCGGATCTGTGCCGCCGGGCGCTGTGGGCGGCCACTCAGCTCGACGGCTGGCGCCTGCGTTCGGGCCCGCGCTAGGGCGTGTTCGCCCTGGGGCAAAGCTCAAGGATTGTGCAATGACCCGTCAGGAGATGCTGTGACGGCAATGGATCCGATCGTGCTGAACTTCTTCGGCATCGAAGTCGGTGTCATCGCGGCCGACCGGGACGAGGTGGCGTTCCACTTTGGTCCGCACATGGTGAAGAACTCCGGATGTCCCGATCAACTGCGCGTGGAATTCTCCCGGTCGACCGGTTCCGCTCCGGGCGAGTTCCTGGTGCGGCGCGGTGACGGCACGCCCCTGCTGCGCCGGGCCTTCAGGGGCTGGGGGAACGTGCCTCCGGCCCTGCCGCCCTTCGCCGCGTTGCAGGACCGGTTCTGCCTGGTGCCGGCCGTCGTGCTCGCCAAGGAGAGCGCCACGGTCGCACTGATCGGCGGACCGTACGCGGAGCAGGCGAACATCGGGGCGGCGCTGGCACACCGTTCCTGGGAGTTCGTCTCCGGTCGGCTGCTGGTGCTGGACCGCCGCACCGGCGACGTTCTGCCGTATCTCGTTCCCCTTCAGGTGCGCGGCCGGGCCGCCGCCTGGCTGCGGGGCGCGGGGCTGCCGAACGAGCTGTGCCGCGCGGTCACCTCGCCGGCCGGCGCCGAGGTGCTGCTGGTGCGGCCGGAGTGTCTCGGTCCGGTGGCCCCGGTCCGGGCAAGGCTGGGTCGGCCTACGCTGGTCCAGCTGTGCCGAAGTGCTGACGAACGCGTCCGGTTGACGCCTTGCGAGTACACCGCGCAGGCATGGCCGGACGGTTCTGCAGGGCTGCTCGACGAAGTGCCCGCCTACCGTCTGGAACTGCCCGGCGTCAGCGGGGCGGAGGAGGCGGCCGGGTTGATCGACCAGAAAGTACCTCACGAGGAGAGCGAATCATGCCTTTACGTACCCGATACGCTGCCGGCACACCGTGCTGGGTTGACTGCATCACTCCGGATCTGACCGCGAGCCAGGCGTTCTACGCGGCGCTTCTGGGCTGGGAGTTCACCTCGGAGGCGGCCGGCTACCACCTGGCCACGCTCGGCGGGCGGATCGTCGCCGGCTTCGGTGGCAGCCCGGCCGGACTGCCACCGAACGCCACCTGGAACGTGTATCTGGCCACCAAGGACGCCGACCACACCTGCGGGCAGGTCGGGGTGCTGGGTGGACGGGTGGTGATGGACCCGGTGCCGGCGGGTGACGACGGGCGGCTCTTCCTCGCGGTCGATCCCTCGGGCGTGGTCGTCGGCTTCTGGGAGGGCCACCATGACGAGGGAGTGGTGCTCGCGGACGAGCCCGGCGCGGTGTCCGGGCACGAGCTGCGGGTGCCGGACGCCGTACGGGCCGCCCGCTTCTACGGCGAACTCTTCGGCTACCGGCTCGCATCGCAGGACGAGCGACCGGAGCTGGAACTGAACGGGTCCGCCGAGGCCCGCGTGGTCGAGAGCGACCAGGGCCGACCCCTGTGGCTGCCGTACTTCGGCGCGGCCGACCCGGCGGACGGCGTGCGCCGGGCGCTCGCTCTGGGGGCGACGGTGGTCCGCTCCGGCCCGGGAGAGCCCACCGTGCTGCGTGACCCGTGGGGTGCCGAGTTCGGGCTGACCGCCGTCACAACGCCTTGACGGCCGCGCCGAGTTCGGAACGCCCCTTGATGGCGAGCTTGCGGTAGATCCGGCCCAGGTGGGTGTCGACCGTACGCTTGCTCAGGCAGAGCCGCTCGGCCACCTCCAGATTGCTCAGCCCCTGCAGGACGAGCTCGGTAACCCTGCGCTCGCTCGGGGTGAGCCGGACCGGGCCCGCGTCCCGCGTCCCGATCACCGGGCCGCGATCCGGTGCCGGGCGGGGACGGGTGTCCGCACCGGGCAGCGGGTCGGCGGTGATGGTCCGGGCCGCGGCGAACTCGCCCAGCGTCTGGTACGCCTGGGCGGCATGGGTGCGCCACGGGACGCAGGCGGGGTTGGCGATGCCCCGCACGGCCAGCTGGTGGCCGCACTCCAGGAAGAGCCGGAGCGCTTCCTTGTGGTCGCCGCGCGCCGCCGCGACCAGCCCGCGGGCCTCCAGCACCACCGCCCGGATCAGCGGATGGGTGTCGGCGGGCAGCGCGGCGTGGGTGAGCCGCGACTCGTCCGGGACCTGGCCGCGCCGCAGCAGGACCCGGATCCGCAGCGCGGTCGCCGCCCTGACCAGCTCGTCGGCATGGATCTGTGCGGCCAGATGGGCCGCCCGGTCGGCGTCGGACAGCGCGGTGTCCAGGTGCCCCTGCCGGTAGGCGATGTCGGAGCGGGCCAGCAGCGCCAGCGCCAGCTCGCCCGGGTGGTTCAGGCGCTGGGCGGAGCGGACCACCCGGCCGGCCCAGGCGGCTGCCTCGTCCAGTCGGCCGCTCCAGGCGAAGGCCATCGCCGCGCCGAGCACCCCGATACCCGCCTCGGCGGGTGAAGCACCGCTCACGCACCGGGCCGCCAGCCGGACCGCCCGCCGGGGTGAGCGCCCGCCGGCCGCGGCCATGGCGGCCAGCGCGCCCAGGAAGCCCGAAACGGCCGCCTCGTCCTCGGCCGCACGCAGCGACGCGACCGCGCGCCGGACGGCGGTGCGCTGTCCGGCGAGGACCGCCTGTGCGGCGAGCGGCAGCAGCAGCTCACCCGCCGGGTCCTCGGTGGCGGCCAGTGCGCCCGCCGCCTCGGCGAACGGCACCGCGGCTCCGGCGGCGGTGAGCGCCAGCACCGGATGGGCGAAGGGCACCAGCAGCCCGGCCCGTTCGACCGGGTCGGCGGCCGTCGCGAGACCGGCGGCGTACCGGGCGCAGGCGGCCGGGTCGCGGTGCAGCTCGACGGTGCCGAGCTGCACGGTGAGTGACTGGATCAGCGCGGGGTCCGTCGCCTCGGCGAGCGCGCGCTGCAGGTAGCAGGCCGCGTCGTCCGGGCGGCCGTCGGCGGCCGCTTCCCTGGCGGCCGTCCGCAGCACCGGCAGTGCCCAGTCCAGGCCGGTGGTGCCGGACGACATCAGATGCTCGGCGACCCGGCCCGCGGGTGCGCCGAGCCGGACCAGCAGGGCTGCGGCCCGCTCGTGCAGCGCGACCAGGACGCCCGGATCGGTGCGGGCCAGCACGGCCGTACGGACCAGCTCATGGCGGAAGGTCTCGGGCGGGCCGGGGTCGATCAGGTCGGTGCGCCGCAGCGCCTCGCGGGCCTCGTCGGCCAGCAGGTCTCCCTGGCCGGCCAGCAGCGCCGCGGTGGCCAGATCCGCGCCGGGGCCGAGCACGGCGAGGGACGTGAGCAGCTCCATCGCCCGTGGATGGCTGCGCCGCAGCCAGCTGAGCGTGGTGTCGGCGAGGGTCGCGGCGCCGATCCGCAGCACCGCGTCCAGATCGGGCGCGCCGGGCGACGTACGAGCGGCCAGCAGCCGGTCCGTCAGCTCCTGGAGGACCAGTGGGTTCCCCCGCGAGAGGTCGTGGCAGACGGAGGCCAGGTCGGGGTCGACCGGCGCACCGAACGTCGAACTGACCCGCTCGGTCACGCAGCTGTCGCAGAGCGGCCCCGGGGTGATGGTGCGGGTGTGACCGAGTGCGCCGAGGTCGGCGGTGAGCGGGTCGGCGGCCTCGTCGGCGGTGGTGGCGAGGAGCGCCACCGGAAGGCCGTCGAGCCGGCGGGCGAGGTAGGAGAACCACTGCCGGGACGCGTCGTCCGCCAGGTGCAGATCGTCGATCGCCATCACCACCGGGGTGCTGGTGGTGAGGGAACGGGCGGCGTGGAAGAGGTTGTTCAGCACATGGTGACGGCCGTTTCCGGCCTCCGCGCCGGAGGAGATCGGTTCGACGCCCGGGAGCGCCTGAGCGAGGTAACCACCGGGTGATTCCGTGGGGAATTCCGACTGCTGCGACCGGTCCGACCGGTTCGGCCGACCGGGCCCGTTCATGAAGGGGTCGAAAAGCTGGCGGACGACGCCGTAAGGAAAGTCACGTTCGTTGTCGTGGCACCGTGCCCGCAGCACCACGGCGTTGCCGGGTGTCCGGCCCAACGCGGCGCGCAGCAACGCCGTCTTCCCGATTCCCCGCGGGCCCTGGATCAGAACCACGGCGGGTCGTCCGGCTCCGGCCTCGTCGAGTGCGCGGGCCAACTCATCGAGTTCCCGCTCACGATGCAACAAGCTGCCTGCCGGCAATGCGACCCCCCGTTGGCGCGTCGGCGCGGTCGCGGCCCCGTCCGCGCCTGGGCCGTCAAAGGCCCGCCGGCACACCAGTATCGCGCACACGACCGCACTGTCAACGCGCAACAGGATACGTATTCGCCTACGTATTGACGCCGCCGAATACGTAATGAACGCCGATACGTAGGGATTGCCGCGCGCCGAATTTGCAGTATGTACACAGGTTTTGACACGTGTTCGAATGCACCGAGAGCTTTTCGCCTCTCAAACGGCGGATACAGCAGTACTCGTGAACACAGGGGGATGACGCATGGAACGGCCTCGGCTCAAGGCCCATTTCCTGAGCGAAGTGGTGGACGGAAAGGTCTTCCTGCTCGGCGAGGGTCAGGACTATCTGGTCCCGGGAGCCGCCGCCGTGCGCCTCCTGCCGTATCTGGACGGCCGGCGCACCGTCGCCGAGATCCTGCAGGAGCTCGGCGGCAGTGTGCCGCTCGGCCAGGTGCTGACCGCGCTGCGGCGATACGAGGCCGCCGGGCACCTCGCCGAAGGCCGCCCCGACCTGCCCGAGGAAGTGCTGGCCTTCTGGGACGCCCAGGGCGTCGACCCGGCCGCCGTACAGACCGCCATGGACCGCACCGAGCTGCTGGTCCTGGCCCTCGGGGAAACCTCGGCCACGCCGGTGGTCGAGGCGCTGCACTCGACCGGTCTGCGGGCCCGCGCGGTGGACGAGCCCGGGGCACTGGCCGCCGGTGCGGACACCCTGGTCATCGCGCTGGCCGACGACTACCTCGACCCGGCGCTGGAACGGCTCAACACCGCCCGGCTGGCCGATGACCGCCCCTGGCTGCTCGCCAAGCCGACCGGTACCAGCGTCTGGCTCGGCCCGCTGCTGCGCCCGGGCGTCACCGGCTGCTGGACGTGCATCGCGCAGCGGATCAGCGGCAACCGGCAGGTCGAGCGCTACCTGGCCGGCAAGCGCGGCGAGGCCGTCCCGGCCCACCCGACGCGCGCGGCCATCCCGGCCGGTCCGGCCATGCTCGGGCAGCTGCTGGCCGCGGAGACGGCGAAGTTCCTGGCGAGCGGCTCCTCCGCCGCGCTGGAAGGGCAGATGGTCACCTGGGACCTGGCCACCCTGCAGACCACCGAGCACACCCTGGTCCGCCAGCCGCAGTGCCCGAGCTGCGGCGATCCCGGCCTGATCGCCGAGCGCAGTCCCAAGGTGGTGCTGTCGGCGAGCCCGGCCGGGCACACGACCGACGGCGGATACCGCGTACAGGCACCCCAGTTCACCTACGACCGGCTGAAGCACCACATCAGCCCGCACCTGGGTGCCATCACCCGCCTCGGCGCGCATGACGACACCGGCAACGGCATCACCTACAGCTTCACGGCCGGTCACAACTTCGCGATGGTCAACGACAACATGGACCTGCTGCGCCGCAACATGCGCGGTCAGAGCGGGGGCAAGGGCCGTTCGGAGATCCAGGCCAAGGTCAGCGCCGTCTGCGAGGCGATCGAGCGCTACTCGGCGGTCTGGCGCGGCGAGGAGCCCGTGGTGCGCGCCGCCTACCGGGATCTCGACCCGGACACCGCCGTCCACATGGACCGCCTGCTGCTGTTCTCCCAGGCCCAGTTCGACGGCCGCGCCGAATGGAACGCGCAGCCGACCCACCGGCTGCACCTGGTGCCCGACCCCTTCCCGACCGAGGCCGAACTCGACTGGTCGCGCGCCTGGTCGCTCACCCACGACGCCGAGCGGCTGATCCCCTCCGGCTACGCCTGGTACGGCCACCCCGACCTGGCACGGCACTTCTACTGCGTCGGCGACTCCAACGGCTGCGCCAGCGGCAACACCTTGGAGGAGGCGATCCTGCAGGGGTTCTGCGAGGTCGTCGAGCGGGACGCGGTGGCGCTGTGGTGGTACAACCGGCTGCCGCGGCCCGAGTTCGACCTGGATTCGCTGAACGACCCCTACGTGCGGACCATGCGCGACTTCTACGCCTCGGTCGACCGCGAGCTGTGGGTCCTGGACATCACCTCCGACCTGGGCGTGCCCACCTTCGCGGCCATCTCCCGGCGCAGGCACGAGGTCGAGGACATCATGGTCGGTTTCGGAGCGCACCCGGACCCGAGGATCGCCGCGATCCGCGCGCTCACCGAGGTCAACCAGTTCCTTCCGTTCGTGGACCGCCGCGACGAGAACGGCGCCACCCTGTACCGGACGGACGACCTGGAGACCCTGGAATGGTGCCGGACGGCCACCGTCGCCCAGGAGCCCTGGCTGCTCCCGGCCCGGGACCTGGCGCCCACCGTCGTCACCGACTTCGTTCCGCCCGCCGGCGACGACCTGGCCGACCATGTGCGGGACTGCGTGGAGCGGGCGCGGGCGCGCGGCATCGAGATCATCGTGCTCGACCAGAGCCGGCCCGACCTCGACCTCAGCGTGGTCAAGGTGATCGCCCCCGGCATGCGGCACTTCTGGCGCCGACTGGCTCCCGGGCGGCTCTACGACGTGCCGGTCGACCAGGGCTGGCTGCCCACGGCGCACGCCGAGGAGCAGCTCAACCCGAAGAACGTCTTCTTCTAGAACGGGCCGGGAAACCCCAGAGATGACCGCAGAGATGACAGCAGAGACGACACCCGCGCGAACTGCGGCACAGACGGCTGCTGCCGGATCGGGTGGGCAGACGGCTGCCGCCGGGACCGGCGCGCAAACGGCCACCAACCGGACCGCCGCGCCCACGGCTGCTGCCGGGACCGACGCGCCGACGGCCGCCGCGCAGACCTCGGCACAGACGATCGCCGCTCAGACCGACGCACAGACGGCTGCTGCCGGATCGGGTGGGCAGACGGCTGCCGCCGGGACCGGCGCGCAGACGGCCGTTGTCCGGTCCGGCGCGCAGACGACCGCCGCATCGATGACCGCCGGTCTCGCCGCCCCCGCGGCGACCGGGACCGGCACCGCCCGGGTGGTCCGCCGTGTCCGGCTGCGCCGCGACGCCGTCTGCGAGCCGGCGCCGGCCGCCGGCCGCACGGTCCGGCTCACCGCCCCCGTCGGCTCGTTGAACCTGCCGGACCTGTCCGCAGGAGCCCGCGAGGCGGTGGCCGCGCTGGCCTTCGGAGAACACACCGAGGAGGACCTCGGCGCCCTGGTGGCCGCCCGGGACGGCGAGACCGGACTGCTGCGCTGGCAGCTGACCCTCCGCCGGCTCGGCATGGCCGGAATGCTGGAGAGTTCCGTCCATGCGGTGGCGGGGGCCGCCGACGAGCCACTGGCCCGGCTGCGTCCGATCGGCCGGGGCGCCGCCCTGCCGGGCCCCGTCCCCGACCCCACCCGTCAGGTGAAGCTCTCCCGCTTCGCCACCGCCGGGGCCGAGGACGGCGCGCTGGTGGTCCGCGCGCCGGGCAGTGCGCTGGCCGTGGAGCTCGGCACCAGGGCTGCGGGGCTGCTTCCCGCGCTCGCCGGATGGACCAGCCCCGCCGCGCTCGCGCAGCTGCCGAGCGGGCTCACCCTCGACGCCGTCCGCCAGATCCTCCGGCTGTTCGACGTGGCCGGGCTGCTGGCGTACGGCTCGGCCGGGCAGGAACCGGAGGCGACCGAGCGGCGGTTCGCCCAGTGGTCGGCCCTCGACCTGATGTTCCACTCCCGCACCAGACGGCCTTCGACGGTGGCCGGGTACGGCGGCACGTACCGGTTCGGCGACCGTTTCGCGCCCGAGCCCGCCTCTCCCCCGCCCTTTCCCGGTGAGAAGGTCGCGCTGGCCGTTCCGGATCTCGCCGCGCTCGCCCGTACGGACAAGCCGCTCACCGAGGTGCTGGAACAGCGCCGTTCGGTCCGTGACCACGACGAGCAGTCGCCGCTGACCGTGGACCGGCTCGGTGAGCTGCTCTACCGCACCATGCGCCGTCGGCAGACCTTCACCGGCGGCGACCGCCAGGAGCATGCCGACCGTCCGTATCCGAGCGGCGGCGCGGTGCACGAGCTGGAGGTCTATCCGCTGGTGACGCAGTGCGCGGGCCTGAAGCCGGGGCTGTGGCACTACGCGACCGACCGGCATGAACTGGAGTTGGTCGCCGAGCCGGGTCCGGCCACCGCGGCGCTGGTCTCCGGTGCCCGCGAGTCCGCCCTGATGACGACCGATCCCCAGGTGGTGCTGCTGGTCACCGCCCGTTTCGGCCGGGTGATGTGGAAGTACGAGACGGTCGCCTATCCGCTGATCCTCAAGCACGTCGGCGTGCTCTACCAGACCTTCTATCTGGTCGGCACCGCGATGGACCTCGCGGTCTGCGGCCTCGGCGGAGGCGATGCGGCCGACTTCGCCGCGGCCAGCGGTCTGGACTTCTTCACCGAGGGCACGGTCGGGGAACTGGTCGTCGGGAGCAGGCCCATGACGCTCCGTCAGGACGTCGGCGTGCCACGAAGAGAGCCCAAGAGATGACATTCCGAGGAGGCGTCCGGCGATGAAGTTCCGTTTCAAGGCTCTGCAGCGGATGCGGGAGCCGGACGAGCTCGACTCGCCGACCCTGCTGGCCGCACCACGCGGCTGGATCGCGCTGTTCGTCGTTCTGATCACCATGAGCGCGGCACTGCTGTGGACCTTCGCCGGCCGGATCCCGATCACCGTGGACGCGCCCGGCCTGCTCACCCGTCCCAGCGGCACCGCGCTGATCCAGAGCCCGTACGGCGGGATGGTGCGCAGCGTTCTGACCCGGCCTGCCGACAGTGTCCGGCCGGGACAGACGGTGATCAAGGTGGAGGACGCCCGGGGCCGTCTGCAGGCGATCACGAGCCCCTTCGGCGGGCGGGTGGTCGGGCTGTCCGTCACCGACGGGCAGGTCGTCGCACCGGGTTCGCCCGTCGTCTCCGTCGAGCGCACCGACCACGCGCGGGACCGGATGGTCGCGATGGTCTTCGTCCCCGCCACCCGCGCGGCCGGACTCAGCCGGGGCGATTCCGTGGACCTCTCGGTGTCCACCGCGCCGGCCGGCGCCTTCGGCCTGCTGCGCGGAAGGGTCAGCTCTGTCAGCCCGTACGGGCTCACCAAGGAGGCCGTGTCCGGCCTGGTCGGCGGGGACCTGGCGGCCCGGCCCTATCTGAACGGGACACCGCCGCGGCTGGTGGTGGTGGATCTGATTCCCGACGCGTCGACCCGGACCGGCTTCGCCTGGACGTCACAGAGCGGTCCGCCGATGCCGCTGAACACCCAGGTCTCGGTCACAGCGACGATCAACGTGGGCCGGCAGACGCCGTTCGATCTGATTCTCGGCCGCTGAGGGGGCGCTGCGATGACATCCACGATGCCTGAGACCCGGCGGGACGCGCCGGGTACGGGCCCCTCGGACACCCGCGGGCGCGGCGGGCGCCGGTCCAAGAACCGCTGGGCACGGCGGCCCCGTCGCTGGCGGCACGCCGTTCCCACCGTCCTGCAGATGGAATCGGTGGAGTGCGGCGCGGCCAGCCTCGCCATGATCCTCGCCTACCACGGCCGCCATGTTCCGCTGGAGGATCTGCGCGGCGTCTGCGGGGTGTCCCGGGACGGCGCCCGCGCCTCCACGCTGCTCTCCGCCGCCCGCACCTTCGGCCTGACAGCCCGCGGCTACCAGACGGAGGCCGACCAGCTGCGGGACCTGACCGGCCCGGTGATCATCTTCTGGGCCTTCCAGCACTTCATGGTGGTCGAGGGGATCCGAACCCGGTACGGCCGGACCGTCGTCGCGGTCAACGATCCGGCGAGCGGGCCGCGGCTGATGGAGTGGGACGAGTTCGACTCCGGCTTCACCGGGATCGTGCTGTCCTTCGAGAAGGGCCCGGACTTCAGGCCCGGAGGCAGCAAGGGCGGAGTCGGGCGCGCCCTGCTGGAGCGGCGGCTGCCGACCGGCCGGGCGATGCCGCTGGTGCTGATGGCCAGTCTGCTGCTGGTCGTCCCGGGCATCGCGATCCCCGCGTACACCCGGGTCTTCATCGACCGGGTACTGGCCGGCAGCGGGGGCGGCTATCTCTTCCCGCTGCTGGCCGCCATGACCCTGACCTCGGTAGCGGTCTTCATCCTCACCTCCGTGCAGCGGCACTACCTGCTGCGGCTGGAGATCCGGATGGGACTGGTGAGTTCGGCCCGGTTCTTCCGCCATCTGCTGCGGCTGCCCGTGGACTTCTTCCTGCAACGGCGCCCCGCCGAGGTGGCCAAGCGGGTGGCCGGCAACGACACGGTCGCCGAGATCCTCTCCCGGGACCTCGTGCTGACCGTGATCAACCTGGCTCTGGTGCTCTTCTACGCGGCGATCCTGATCCAATACGACGTCCTGCTCGGCGTGATCGGGGTGGGCATGGCGCTGCTCAACGTCGTCGTGCTGCACGCCGTGTCACGCGCCCGGACGGACGCGGTGGCCGCCCTGCGCACGGACCGCGGCAATCTGACGGCGACCAGCTTCACCACCCTGTCGCTGATCGAGACGGTCAAGGCGACCGGCGCCGAGCCGGAGGCCTTCAGCCGCTGGGCCGGGTTCCTGGCCAAGGTGGTCTCCGCCAAGCAGAAGCTCGGCATCCCCAGCGCGGTGCTCACCGTGGTGCCCCCGATGCTGGCCGCCCTCAACAGCGGTCTCATCCTGCTGGTGGGCGGGCAGCGGGTGGTGGACGGAGCGATGAGCGTGGGCCTGCTGGTCTCGTTCCAGACACTGCTGTCCGCGCTCAGCCGTCCGGTCACCCAACTGACCAATCTGGGAGCCCGGTTGCAGGACGTCACGGCCGACATCAAGCGGCTCTACGACGTCGAGCGCTACCCGGTGGCCGCCTGCTTCGCCACCGCGGACCCCCCGGCCACCGCCAAGCTCGACGGCACGCTGGAATTCGAGAACGTCAGTTTCAGCTACAGCCCGCTGTCGGAACCGGTGATCAAGGACCTGAGCCTGACGGTGGTGCCGGGCCGCCGGGTCGCCGTGGTCGGCGGCTCGGGCAGCGGAAAGTCCACCCTGGGCCGGTTGCTGACCGGGCTCTACACTCCCGGCGAGGGACGGATCCTGTTGGACGGCAGACCCCGCGAGGAGATCTCGCGCACCGTGCTGGCCGCCTCGCTCGCCTATGTCGACCAGGACATCTCCCTCTTCGAGGGCACCGTCCGCGACAACCTGACGCTGTGGAACGACGACGTGTCCGACGAGGCGGTCACCGCCGCGCTGCGCGACGCGGCCGTCTTCGACACCGTGATGACCCGGCCCGGCGGAGTCCACAGCCCGGTCCTGGAGAGCGGCCGCAACTTCAGCGGCGGGCAGCGCCAGCGCCTGGAGCTGGCCAGGGCACTCGCCGCGGAGCCCACCTTGCTGGTGCTGGACGAGGCGACCAGCGCGCTCGACCCGGAGACCGAGCGCACCATCATGGACAACCTGCGCCGACGAGGCTGCGCCTGCCTGATCATCGCCCATCGGCTCTCCACGGTCCGCGACGCCGACGAGATCGTCGTACTGCAGCAGGGCCGGATCGTCGAACGAGGCACCCACGAAGAGCTGCTGGCGCTGGGCGGCCACTACACCGCCCTCATCGAGTCCTCGCGGCGCGAGGAGGAGGACGAGCTGTGAGTACCGCCGTCACGGACAAGGCCCAGGTCACCGGCAAGGCCTCGGTCACCGGCACAGCCCCCGCCACCGGCAGCGCCTTCGCCGCGTTCTTCACCGAGGCGGCCGACCCGGTGGACCAGCAGACGGACCGCTACCTGGTCCTGGACGACCCGAGCCGGATGCTGCTCGTGCTGACCGGAGCCGTCGATCTGTTCGCGGTCCGGCTCTGCGACCGGGAACCCGGTGGCCGTTGGCATTTCCTGTGCCGGGTCGAGGCCGGCACCCTGCTGCCCGGCGCACCCGCCGGCCCGCTGCACGGCATCGTGGCCCGCCCGGTGCTCGGCGCCGAGGTCTCTTTCCTGGCCACCGCCTGGACCGAGGGACTCGCGGCACTGGGACGCGCATGCGACACGGAGGCCGGGGCCGCCGTCCGGGCCCTGCCCGCAGCCGAACAGCAGCAGGCCGTGGACCAGTTCGTGGGCGGACTCGCCCAGGGCATCACGGCGCTCGCCGGTGCCCTGCGCGACACCCTGCCGCCGCGCGATTTCACTCCGCTGTCCACCACCGAGCCCACCGCACTCAAGAAGGGACAGGCGCTCCGCTCCGTGGACGGGGTGCAGTGGGTGCGGATCGAGGACGGGACCGTCGAGCTGCCCGAGGGGGCGGACGGCGAGCTGACCGCGGGAGCGGACGTGTGCCTCACCGAGCGGGACTGGCTCGTCGCGAGCAGCGCCGCCACCGTCCGCGCCCGTTCGCTTCCCGAACTGCTCGACGGGGGCGAGCTGTTCAAGCGGCTGGAGACGCACTGCGGTCGGCTGCTCTACACCGTGGACCGACGGGTCGAGACCCGGCGCGCGGCCGAGACCGACCTGCTCGCCGCCCGGCGGGAGCGCGACGGCGGCACCCTGGCGCACTCCGCACGCGGCTTCGAGTCCATCCTGCACGACACGTCTTCACGGGTCCGGATCGGCGACGCCGCCGGCGACCCGCCGACCCTCGCGGCGGCCCGGCTGGTCGCCGGTCACCAGGGCTTCACGGTCAAGGCGCCGGTGGCGGGCAACGGCCACGACCGGAATCTGGACCGGCTGCAGTCCATCGCCCTCGCCTCGGGCGTACGCACCCGTACCGTCCGGCTGGACGGCCGCTGGTGGCGGGGGGACCTCGGCCCCATGGTCGGCTACCGCAAGGTCGGCGGCGACGCGGTCGCGCTGCTCCCGGTGAGCGGCCGCTATGTCCTGGCCGAGAACGGCACGGTCACCCCGCTCACCCCCGAACTCGCCGGCGAGCTGCAGAACAAGGCGACGGTGCTCTACCGGCCGCTGCCGCTCACCGTCCGCACGGTCGGCGGGCTGCTGCGTTTCGGGATGCGCAACAACCGGCGCGATCTGTGGATGTTCGCGGGGATGGCCACGATGGTCGCGGTGATCGGGCTGCTGGTCCCGGTGATGACGGGTGCGGTGCTCGGCACCTTCGTGGCACACGCCCAGCGCAGCCTGATCACCGAGGGAGCGGTGGTGGTGATCGGTTCCGCGATGGCCGTCGCCGCACTCTCGGTGGTGCAGAACATCGCCGTGCTGCGCATCGAGAGCCGCTCGACCGCCGCCATGCAGGTGGGAGTCTGGACCCGGCTGCTCTCGCTGCCCGCGTCGTTCTTCTCCGGCTACTCCACCGGGGAGCTGGGGACGACCGTGCTGGGTGTCAGCGCGGCGCAGGAGACGCTGTCGGGGATGATGACCACGGCGACCCTCGGGTTGCTCACCGGCCTGGCCAACCTGGTGCTCGTCTACTTCTACGATCTGCGGCTGGCGGGCCTGGCGACCGCGCTGGTGCTGTTCGGCATCGGCTTCGGGCTGCTCGCCGGACGGCTGGAGGTCCGCTGGCAGCGGCGGCTCTACACGCACGAGCAGGCGATGTCCGCGCGCGTCTTCCAACTGCTCACCGCCGTACCGAAGTTGCGGGTGGCCGCCGCCGAGGACCGGGTGTTCGGGGTGTGGGCGGCGGAGTTCGGCAAGGGGCGCGGTCTGGCCGCCTCCGCACGCCGGATCCAGAATGCCGTCACCACCTTCAACGCCGGCTTCCCCCTGGTGTGTTCGGTGGTCGTCTTCGGCGTGATCGCCGGCCCGCTGCACGGCGATGTCCCGATCCCGGTCTTCCTCTCCTTCTTCACCGCGTTCAATCTGCTGATCGCGTCGAGCCTGCAGTTCACCTCGGCGGCGGTCACCGCCCTGGGCGTGGTGCCGATGCTGGAGCGGTTGCGGCCGATCCTGGAAGGCAAGCCGGAGGTGGACGACACCAAGGCGGACCCGGGCGACCTGTCCGGCCGGCTGGGCCTGAGCCATGTCACCTTCCGCTACGGCCAGGACGGCCCGGCCGCCCTGCAGGACGTCACGCTGGCCATCGAGCCCGGGGAGTTCGTGGCGATCGTCGGACCGTCCGGCAGCGGCAAGTCGACGGTGCTGCGGCTGCTGCTCGGCTTCGAGCGGCCGGAGAGCGGGACGGTGCTCTACGACGGACAGGACCTGGGCGAGCTGGAGGTCTCGGCGGTACGCCGGCAGTGCGGCGTGGTGCTGCAGCACGGAGCGCTGCTGGCCGGGGACATCAAGGCCAACATCGTCGGCAGCACCAACCACACCCTGGACGACGCCTGGGCGGCGGCCGAGATGGCCGGAATCGACAAGGACATCGCGGCCCTGCCGATGGGCATGAACACCGTGCTCTCGGAGGGCACCAGCACGCTCAGCGGCGGCCAGCGCCAGCGCCTCATGATCGCCCGCGCGCTGGTCTCCCGGCCCCGCATCGTCTTCTTCGACGAGGCCACCAGCGCACTGGACAACCCGACACAGCGCCTGGTCACCGAGAGCACCCGGCGCCTGAACGCCACCCGGGTGGTGATCGCGCACCGGCTCTCCACGGTCGCCGAAGCCGACCGGATCATCGTCATGGACCAGGGCCGGGTCGTCCAGCAGGGCCGATACGAGGAACTGCTCGCCGACCGCGACGGGCTCTTCGCCCGCCTGGCGAGCCGTCAGATGTAGCCGTCGGATGTAGCCGACGAGACGGCGCCGACCGAAAAGCCGCCGGAAAACCGGTGAACCGCCGGGAGAGGGGACGACCATGGAATTCGCGCTGCTGGTCTTCGGGCAGGAGACGGACTGGGACCGGATGACCCCGCAGGAGCGCGAGGAGCGCTTCACCGCCAATCGCGCGTACGGCCGCGCGATGACCGAGGCCGGCGTCCGGATCGTCTACGGAGCACGGCTCGCCCGCCCGGTCGCCGCCGAACAGGAGGAGCGCGCCGGCGAAGGGGTCCTGGAGGTCGGCGGGCTCTGGATCATCGACGTCCCCTCCGAGGAGGAGGCACTGAGCTGGGCGGACCGGATGCCGCTCAGCGATTCGGGGCAGGTGCAGGTCCGCCGCTGCGACGGCCCACCGCGAAACCGCGAACCGGCCCGGCCCCCCTCCTGACCGGCCCGGAACGGACCGGACCGGCCAAGGGGGTGCCTGGTTTCGGGCACCCCCTCGTCGCGTCCTCATGGGGCGAACGGCTAGGAACGGTCGCCGCCTCCGGAAGAGCGGTGAGGACGCCCGGCCCCGCCGACGGTTTCGTGGGTGCCGCCTCTTTGCGCGTCCGCGTGGTGGGTCAGCACCTTCATGATCTCCGAGGCCAGCACATCCGCCAGAGCGGGCGCGAGGGAATCTGCCAGTGCGGTCGCGAGGGTCTGCGCGAACAGCACCCTTTCCAGTTCCGAGGTGCGGGAGGGCGGCCGGGAAAGGGACGCCACGGCTGCTTCCATCAGGGGGCCGGCCAGCGGGTCCTTTCCGTGCCTGACACCGGTGCCGGTATGCAGGAATCCGGAATCGCGCACCATTTCCTCGAAGATCTCGTCGATGAAGGCCTCGAAGGGATCCCGTTCCGATTGTCCGCCGGACTCAGCTGCCATGGTGGTTCCTCAAGTCTTCGATTGCCGTACGGGACCTGCCCCCCGATGCCGACGACTGCGGAAATCGGGGGGCAGGGGTGTCGCCATTTCCCATCAGCGGCGCGCGAGCGCGGCCAGGAGAAGCGGGTGCTCGATCAGAGACCCGCCGCGCTCCTCACGGCGACCGCGCATGAGGGCGGCCAGGAGCAGCGGGTGCTCGATGATCGACTCCTCGCCACTCTCCTTACGGCGGTTCATGAGCGCGGCCAGGAGAAGCGGGTGCTCGATCAGAGACCCGCCGCGCTCCTCACGGCGACGGCGCATGAGCGCAGCCAGGAGAAGCGGATGCTCGATGATCGACTCCTCACCGCGCTCCTCGCGGCGACCGCGCATGAGCGCAGCCAGGAGAAGCGGATGCTCGATGATCGACTCCTCACCGCCCTCCTCACGGCGTCGCGCGAGCGCTGCGAGAAGAAGCGGGTGCTCGATGATCGACTCCTCGCCGCGCTCCTCACGGCGGGCCAGCATCGCTGCCAGCAGGAGCGGACCGAAGGCGGATTCCTCGCCGAACTCTTCCTGGCCTACGCCGGCCTTTTCTCGAGTGGGAGTCTCCGTCGCTGCCGTCATGGTTCCCTCTTTCTTTGACGCATGACTCGGCGGAGTGCTCGGCTGTCGCCTGCTTGGCACTCCGCCCTTCAGTGCCATCGTCGAGGCGTGCGGCACCGACCGCACTTCGATCATGGGCCAGATGGCTCCGGAATTGCCGAAAGCCCGCGCCAACAGAAAGTCACATCTGTCCGCGCTTATTGCCGATGACACGGGCGAGACCCCAAGCCGCGGCCGCGGCGATCACGAGGCCGAGCGGGGAGAACCAGTCGACTCCGCCGCCGGTTTCGCTGTTCCACCATGCCTTGGCCGGCCAGAAGGGATCGTGCTGCAGGAGGTCCCCGGCAGCCCGGGGCGTTTCGCTTTCGGCGATGATGAGCGGGAGGGAGTTGGTGAAGCCGAAGAAGGCACCGAGCGCGGCGATGACGGCCGCAGCGATGTGTGCGCCGTTGCTGCGGTGGCCCACCAGGCCGACCAAGGAGCCGACCAGCGCTCCGTTGATCAGCGCGTGGCCCAGGTAGAGGATGTTGGCCGCGGTGAGCGACTGGTCCTTGTACGTGGCCAGGATGATGCCGCTGTAGAGCAGCGAGACGACGACCGAGACGACGAACCCGAGGAAGACCGCGCCGACCGGGTTGCCGGCCGCGTTCGGCCGCTGTCCGAAGGGCGGAGCCTGGAACGGCGGTGCCGGGTGCATCGGCGCGAACCCCTGTGGCTGCGGGGGCGGGGCGGGCTGGTTGTACGGGTTGTAGGGGCCCTGCGGTGGCTGTGAAGGCGGCGGTGGCGATGAGAACGGCGGCTGGCTCATTCGGGTCCCCCATGGAGTGAACTGGCAGAGGCAGCAAGCTATCAGCGGGATCAGGAGGGGGTCGTCGGAGCCCGAGCGGGCCGTGTGAAGGGCGCCGGACCGGCTCCTCGATCAGGCCCGGGCGGCGAACCGCCTGCGCACGACTATGAGGGCGGTCCATCCGGCCAGCATCACGAGGCCGCCGACCGGGGGCCACTGGCCACCCGCCAGAACGCCGAAAGCCGCCAAGGACGCACCGAGCATGGCTACGGCGGCAGCGGCCGACTCGGCCCGAAGCTGTCGGCCCGAACGCCTGCTCGCCGAAGGCCTGACGAGCTGACGACCGAGGAAGACCTGAAAACCGTTGATCACAGCCAGCACAGCCGCAAGAGCGCCGAGGACACCGTAAGCAAGGGACATGGCGCGAAGTTACACGCTCTCGGTACGTCGTACGGGAAGCCGGAAACCCCCAGGTCGTGGACCCGGGGGTTTCCGGCTGGCTCAGGCGTTGGGACGCTTGCCGTGATTGGCCTTCTTCTTCTTGCGAGCGCGCTTCTTGTTCCCTCGCTTGGCCATGATGCATATCTCCCTCATCCGGGACTTTCTACGCCGTCGCCAGTCTAGGTTCGGCCCGGAGTGTCCGCACCAGCTGGATGGTGCACTGTGGAGACGTGGACGTCCGGCAATACGCGGCCGGTGTGCGGCAGCCGTGGCAGTCGAGCCATGCGCTGCTGGTGATCCCGATCGTGCTCATCGTGGTGATCACGGTGGTGGACCAGTTGGTCCCGGCCGACATCCATCTCGGTCCCCTGCTGGTCATCGCCCCCGCGATCACCGCCTCGTTCGCCGACGCCTGGCTGACCGGGTTGATCGGTTTCCTGGCCGTGGGAGCGCAGGCGTACATCGGCTGGCACTTCGGCGTGCTGTTCAGCCGGAACGTGCTGGTGCAGATCCTCGCCCTGACCGTGCTGTCGGCCATGACCGTGTTCTTCTGCGTGGTGCGCGACCGCCGCGCTCGCCAGCTGGCCCAGGTGCGCATGGTCGCCGAGGCGGCGCAGCACGTTCTGCTGTGGCCGCTGCCGGAGCAGATCGGCTCGATGAGGATCGCCTGTCTGTACATGGCGGCCGAGGCCGAGGCCCAGATCGGAGGTGATCTGTACGCCGCGACGCCCACCGACAACGGCGTACGGGTCATGATCGGCGACGTTCGCGGGAAGGGGCTGTCCGCCATCGGCGAGGCCGCGCTCCTCATCGGGGCGTTCCGCGAAGCCGCCCACCACCACACCTCCCTGCCCGAGCTGGCCGCCTCCCTGGAACAGAGCGTGGCCCGCAACCTGCCGGACCTCGGGCCCGACGAACACGTGGGCGAGCGGTTCGCCACCGTGATGCTGGTGGAGATCCCCGACGACGGTCACGTCACGCGGATACTGAGCTGCGGCCACCCCCCGCCCCTGCTGCTCGGTCCCGGCAGCGCTGTCACGGTCCCCGTGCACCCCGCACCCCCGCTGGGGATCCACGGGCCGACGCCCGGGGACTACACCGTCGACGTGTTCGCCTTCGAGCCCGGGGACACCCTTCTGCTCTACACCGACGGCGTCATCGAGGCCCGGGACGCCGGCCGCGCCTTCTACCCACTGGCGGACCGGGCCGCCCAGTGGGCCGGCAGCAGCCCCGAGGAGCTGCTGCACCACATCCGCCGTGATCTGCTCGACCACGTCGGCGGATGCCTCGACGACGACGCCGCGCTCATCGCGCTGTGTCACGCGCCGAGCACCCACCGCACGCATCGACACGGGCCGGGCCTCCATGTCGGCGGCTTCGGTCAGCAGCACGGTGTTCTGCCGCCCGAGTGAGCACTGACACAGGGGACGTCATCAGGTCAGCCGGCCTGGGCCAGTCGCTCGACCCGGCTGTGCAGGTGCTCCACGTGGTGTTCGGACTCCGGCTTCATGAGGACGCTGCGGAGGATCCGCGCGCCGTCGGCATCAGCGGTGACCTTGGGATGGCGGGCGGCGAACGCCTCGCGGCCGGCCTTGAGGGTGCTCAGGAAGACGGGGTCGGGGCTCTCCATGCCGTCCGCCAGGATGCGGGCGGACGCCGCGTCGATGCCGGTGAGGCTCGCCGGGGCGACGGCGGGGAAGTAGGTGACGATGTCCAGCTGGGGTTGCTGGTACAGCTCCAGGAGGTCGGACGCCTCGATCAGGTCCGCCCACTTCAGGGCGGCCCGCCGGCCGGCCGCCAGGACCCGGCCGAGGCCGTCGGGGGCGGGCGGGAGGAGCTGGAAGGTGAGCCACAGGGCGGCCGCGGAGGCGCCGGCGCGGGAGCATTCCAGGCTGATCTCGCCGAGGTGCAGCTCGGTCGAGGTGAAGTAGGTGTAGGGCGAGTCGTGCAGGTAGAAGCGGCCCACCTCGGGGTCACGGAAGAGGACGGCTCCGCAGCCGTAGGGCTGGAGTCCGTGCTTGTGCGGGTCGACGACGATCGAATCGGCCTGCGCCAGGGCCCGCCAGGGCTCGGGGGCCAGCGCCTCCGGGCCGTCCGCGCCGGCGAGCAGGGTGAAGAAACCGCCGTACGCGGCGTCGACGTGGACGCGCACGCCGTAGCGCTCGGCGAGGGGCAGAACCTCGTGGACGGGGTCGACGGCGCCCAGTCCGGTGGTGCCGGCGGTGAGGACGACGGTGCCCACGCCCCCGGTGCTCAGTACCTCCTCCAGCGCGTCGAGGTCCATCCGCCCCTGCCCGTCGGTGCGGACGGGATGGCTGGTCATGTCCAGGACGTGGCACATGCGGCCGTGGGTGTAGTGGGCGTCGGCGCTGTGGGCGACGCCCCGGCCGGGGTGGAGTTCGCGGGCGACGAAGAGGGCTTCGAGGTTGGCGATCGTGCCGCTGGTGGTGAGGTGGCCGAGGTGCGTGTCGTAGCCGAACATCGCGGCCAGCTGGGCGACGGCCTCGCGTTCCATCGCGGCGGTGGCGGGGCCGCCGTCCAGGGCGTGGTTGTTGGGGTTGATCAGCATGGCGGTGAGGTGGCCGACGACTGCGGCGGGGTGCGGGGGCTTGAGCATCTGGCCCGCGTAGTGCGGGTGGAAGAAGGGGTAGTTGTCCTTCAGCCGGCCCGTGAACTCCTCGAAGACCGCGCCGAAGCGGTCGTCGTCCACCTGGAGGGACGGGTGGGGCCGGTAGGGGCCGAAGCCGTCGGCCCAGTCCTGTATCGCGTGGGTGGCTCGTCCGAGCCAGTGCTGCAGATCCACTGATCTCCCTCTCGCTCGCGGGTGGGCCCACTCTAGGATTTCATTGACTGATCAGCAATTGACTACTCAGCAATTGAGACAGCAGTGACTGAGGCAGCAGTAAACTCGGCGGCGATGAACGCCACGCCCCAGCACGACGACGAAACCGTCGCCCGCGCCGCCAACAGCGGGCTCGTCCGGGACTTCGGTCTGCTGATCAAGTCCGCCACCCGCCTGGAACAGCGCATCGACAGCGCGCTACGACGGGAGTGCGGGATCAGCCACACCATGCTTGAGGTGCTGATACGGCTCTGCCGCCGCCCCGGCGAGGAGGTCTCCCAGCGGCAGCTGGCCGACGACCTCACGCTCACCAGCAGCGGCACCACCCGCCTGATCGACCGCATGGAGGAGGCCGGCCTGGTCCGCCGCACCCCTTCCCCCGAGGACCGCAGGGTGGCTCTGGTGGAGCCGACCACCGAGGGACGCGCGGCGTTCCTGCGCGCCGCGGCCGTCCACGCCCGCGTGGTGGAGCAGTACTTCGTCAGGCCACTGACAGCCGACGACTACGCACGGCTCACCAGCGCACTGGGCGACATCGACAAGGCCCTTCGCGAAGAGGCCGGGTGAGGGGCCGGTCGTAAGAGGCGGCCGTCGTCAGGCCGACCGTGGTGCCGAGCACGGCGCCCCCGACGTGACGGCGGGACGCCGCCCATGACCCCAGCACATGTGACACAGGTCACGGGAAGTGGGCGCAGGGTGCCGGACAGCTCATTGAGGTGAGCACTGATATGCGAACCCGGGTACGGGCCGGGGAATCGAGCGCGTTCGCGGAGCTCTTCGACAGCTACGCCCGCGCGGTCTACAACCACGCCTTCCGGCTGACCGCCGACTGGGCGGTGGCCGAGGACGTGATGGCCGCGACGTTCCTGGAGGCGTGGCGGCTGCGCGACAGGGTCGATCCCGAAGGCGGCTCCCTGCGGCCCTGGTTGCTGGGCATCGCCACCAACACGGCGCGCAACCAGTACCGGAGCAACCGGCGGTACCGGGCTGCCGCGAGCGCCGCCGCGGCGGCCGAGCTGTCGGTGCCCGACCACGCGGACGAGGTGGCCGAGCGGGTCGACGACCGGCGCCGACTCGCCACGGCCCTCACCGCCCTCGCCAGGCTGCGTCGGCCGGAGCGTGAGGTCGTCACGCTCTGCCTGGGTGAGGGCCTGGACTACGAGGCCGCGGCGGGGGCCCTCGGGATTCCCGTCGGAACCGTCGCCTCCCGGCTCTCCCGGGCCCGCAAGAAGCTGCGCGCCTACGCCCAGGACGAACCGGTCCGCCTCGCGGCCGGGGCGCCGTCCGAGAAAGTCCGCGGAAATCGGGAAGTCGGCCGTCCCGCCCGACAGACAAGAGGTGATCGCACGAACGTGATCCGGCCCGCACAGGAAGGAAACCGATGAACGCGAACACGTCCCGGCAGAACCCGGCCGAGTGGGACGAGAGCGCACAGCTCTTCTCCCGGACGGCGCGTGACCTGCCGACGGGCCGCCACCAGTTCCACAGGGAGCGTCTGATGGCCCAGATCCACGACATGCAGCAGGAAGAGCGCACGGCGACGGTGGTCCCGGTGAAGACGCGGCGTTCGCGGCTCCCGCGTCCGGCGATCGCGCTGCCCGCCCTGGCGGCCGCCGTGGCGGCAGCTGTCATCGCCGGAGTGTCGATGTCCGGCGGTGGCGGGGTCAAGGACGGAGGCGTCGCCACCGGACCGGCGCTGACCACGCAGATCGGCGCGGCGACCAGCAAGGGCGTGCCCCAGTTGCTCGACCAGATCTCGCTGGCGGCGGCCGACACCTCCCACCCGGACGTCAAGCCGGGGCAGTACATCTACATCGAGTCCAAGGCGGCCGAAACGTTCGTGAAGCACGTCGGCGACACGTCCAGCCTCGCCAGCCACGCGCTGCACCGGCGTCAGGTGTGGATGTCCCCGGACGGCACCAAGGGCTGGCTCATCGACCCCGCGGTCGACGACAGTCCCGAGGGCGAGACCCTGAGCCTCCCCGACGAGCAGGGCAACACCCCGAAGGCGAACCTGAACGGTCCGTCGTACGACTACCTGGCCAAGCTCACCACCGACCCCGACGAACTGCTGGCCAAGATCTACAGGGAGACCAAGGGCCAGGGCAACTCCCCCGACCAGGAGGCGTTCACCACCATCGGGGACCTGCTCGGCGAGAGCTACCCCCCGGCGGAGCTCTACTCGGCGCTGTTCAAGGCCGCCGCGAAGATCCCCGGTGTCGTCGTGGTCGAGGACGCGGTGGACGCGGCGGGCCGGCACGGGGTGGCGGTGGCCCGGCTCGACAAGCCCAGCGGTGAGCGCGAGGAATGGATCTTCGACAAGAAGACCCATGTCTTCCTCGGCAAGCGCACCGTCCAGGTGTACGGGAACAGCGGAACGGACCACCTGATCACCCCCGGCACGGTGCTCTACACCAGCGCCATCATGAACCGGGCCATCGTCGACGCCATGAAGCAGCCCCCGTCGCAGGCCGGCTGAGCCGGCCGCCCGGCCCTCATGCCGAAGGACCCCTTCCGCTCTCCACCAGCGCCCAGCCATGCGCGAACAACTCCGGCAGGGTGCGGGTGGGCAGGGGAAGCGGGTTCTCCTGGCCGTCGGAGCCGTGAGCGGGCCGTGTGAAGGCGGCTGCGCTGGGCGACGCCGACCAGGACCCCTTCGACCCGAGAGGAGAATCCCGATCCATGAGCGACGCACAGAACAGCCCCGCATCCCGCGCCCCGCTTCCCCGGCTCGACGGCCGCAAGGTGGTCATCACCGGAGCCTCCCGGGACTTCGGGCGCACCCTGGCCATCCGCTTCGCGCAGTGCGGCGCCGAGGTGTACCTCTCCGCACGGACGGCACAGGCCGCCCGCCGCGTGGCCGACGAGGTCCGCGGCCTGGGCCACGACCAGGTGCACGCGTTCGCCTGCGACCTGTCCGACCCCGCTGCGATCCGGGCCTTCGCCGCCGAGGTCGCCGCGGCGACCGGCCACATCGACATCCTGGTCAACAACGCGGCCCGCTGGCTGCAGGGCACCGACCTGCTGTCGGCCAGCGACGAGGACGTCGCAGACACCGTGGCCTCGGGCGCCACCGGCACGGTCCTCATGGTGAAGAACTTCCTGCCCTTGCTGCGCGCCTCGCGGCAGCCGGACGTGGTCAACATGATCTCGGCCGCCGGTGTCCCCGGGCACCACCGCTCGGACGCCCACTCGGCGTTCTACGCCGCCAAGAGCGCCCAGGCGGGATTCGCGGACATCCTGTCCAAGCGGCTGCGCCCCGAGGGGGTGCGCGTCATCTCCCTGTACCCGCCGGACTTCGTGAACCCCGACCCGCTGTCCGAGGACTGGGAGAAGACTCCGCGCGGGACCGGCGACCCGCTGACCGCGCACTCGCTCGTGGAGTGTGTGCTGTTCGCCGTGTCCCAGCCGCGGGACTGCTTCATCCGCTCCTTCACCTTCGAACAGCCCGCCTGAGCAGGGAGGTTGACGGCACTCGCCGATCCGCTACCCGGTCGGCGTGCTGTGATCTGCGAGTTTCGGATGGTCGGTGTCGGGGAGCCAGTCACACTGCGGTGAGTACTCCAACCAGCGCCGGGCACGGCCGACTTCGGTGAAGCCGCGCAGCAAGGTGTCGAGCAGGGGGTGACGGGAGGACTCGCGCCAGGCCAGCGACCACGCGTACAGCGGCGTCGGCTCTACGAGCGGGATGCAGCGCAGGCCCATGTGGTCCGGCAGCGGCGCGTCGGCGGGGAAGAGGGTGAAGCCCTCGGGCTCGGTGCGGATGTGCTGCGCGAGGTGGTCCAGGCCCAGGTTGGGACCGTCGTGCCGGCGCGTGATGTGGAACGCGTCGGCGAAGCGGCGCAGGAAGTCCAGGCGGCTCAGTTCGGCCGGGGACCACAGGACGCTGTCGCGCAGGTCGGCCGGGCGCAGGGCGGGGGCGTCGGCCAGCGGGTGGGACGGGCCGACCACCGCGTCGACGGGTTCCAGCCGCACCAGCCGCTGGGTGAGTCCCGCGTCCCGGCCGTCGGGCAGCGGGTGCACCCGGCCGAATCCCAGGTCCGTGTCGCCGCGCAGCAACGCCTGCGCGACCGACGGCCAGTCACGTCCCGGACCCGGCTCGCACGGCACCGGACCGAGCGCCTCCACCGCGTCGGCGACCGTGCGCATCGGCGCGTACAGATGACCCCACGTGTCGATCCGTACGACCGGTCCGGCGCCCGTCACCGCCGCGACCGCCCGCTCGCCCGCCACCAGCGCCTCACGCGCGGCCGGCAGGAACCGCTCCCCCGCCTCGCTCAGCCGGACCCCGCCCTGACGCTCGAACAGCCGCACGGCCAGCAGCTCCTCCAGCCGCGCGATGCGCTTGGACAGCGCCTGCTGGCTGGTGTTCAGCTCCTCCGCGGCCCGCCCGAAGTGCAGTGTCCGGGCCGTCGCGACGAAAGCGCGGACCAGGGCGAGGTCGAGGTCCATGCCCCTGACCCTATGCGACAACCCCGCGTTGTCGGTCCGGGCGCTTCGTTGTTGGCCGAGCCGCCGCCGCACCCGGTCGGATGGTGCCAACAGACAGCACCGAGAGATGGCCCCGGGCGGCCACCGAAGGGACGACCACGATGAAAGCCTTCGTACCGACCGGAGACCCCGCCGAGCCGGTCGTGCTCGCCGACGTCGCGGAGCCGGCGCCACGCCCCGACGAGGCGCTGGTGAAGGTCGAGGCGTTCTCGGTCAACCGGGGTGAGACCTTCAGGCTGGAGAAGCCCGGCCCCGGCGACCGCCCCGGCAAGGACGTCGCGGGGCTGGTGGTGCAGCCGGCCGCCGACGGCAGCGGACCGTCCGGAATCACGCGGGTCGTCGGCCACCCCATGGAGGGCGGCTGGGCGGAGTACGTGGCGGTGCCGACCGACGCGCTCGCCGAACTGCCGGACGACGTCTCGGCGCTCCAGGGCGCGGCGCTGCCGCTGGCCGGGCTCACCGCGCTGCGGCTGCTGCGCGCCGCCGGACCGGTGCTGGGACGACGCGTCCTGCTGACCGGTGCCTCCGGAGGCGTGGGCCACTTCGTCACCGAACTCGCGGCCGCCGCCGGGGCCCAGGTCACCGCCGTGACCAGGGACGCCGACCGCGGCGCCCGGCTCGCCGAACTCGGCGCCGCCGAGATCGTCCACGACGTCGCCGACGCCCGGGGCCCTTACGACATCGTGCTGGAGTCGACCGGCGGACAGGCCCTCCCCCTCGCGCTCGCACGGCTCGCCAGGCGCGGCACGCTGATCTGGTTCGGGCAGGCAAGCCGCACCCCGGCGACGCTCGGCTTCTTCGACTTCTTCACCGGCCCCGAATCGGCTGTCATCCGCCACTTCCACTACCTCGACGCGGACACCCGCCTCGACGACGACCTGGCGACGCTGGTCCGGCTGACCGCCGAAGGCCGCCTGCACCCCGAGATCGGCCGCGTCACGGACTGGGCCGACACCGCGACCACCCTGACCGACCTGCGCGACCGCCGCATCCGCGGCAAGGCCGTCCTCACCCTGTCCTGACCCTGTCCTGACCGGCGCCCGGACGACCGGACGCGGGAACCACCGAAGGAGCACGCCCATGACCACCAACGACCCCAGGGCCGTCGTCATCCGCTACGTCGAGGCCGTCCGCGACGGCGACGCCGCTGTCATCCACGACAGCTTCCGCGAGGACGCGACCTGGCACTACCCGGGCGACCTGCCCGTCTCCAAGGTGTGGCGGGGACGCGACGAGATCGTCGGCGAGTTCCTCGGCAATATGGGAACGGTCTTCGTCCCCGGCACCGTGGAGATCGAACTGGTCAGCACGATCGCCGAGGGCGACCGCGTGGTGGCCGAGTGGACCTCCAAGGCCACCACCGTGTACGGCGGCGCCTACGACAACCGCTGCATCGGCATCTACACGGTCCGCGACGGCCGGATCGCCTCCGTCGTGGAGTACGCCGACACCAGGCACGTGGCCGCGACCCTCTTCCCGGACGACGACGCCCGCCGGCCCGCCGGTACCGAGTGAGCCGCGGCGGCTACCGCGTCACCGCACCGTCCACGTCAGCGAGTCGGACGTCTGTGCCCGGACCGCGGGGTCCCGTACAGCCGTCGTGCGGTCGGTCACGGTCGCCGTGATCTCGTGGCCGCGACCGTGGACGCCCAGTTGGTGCGGCGTCACCGACAGGTCGCCCGTGGCCCACGGGACCCGTCTGCCGTCGACGGACCAGGTCAGTTCGAGGTCGGCGAGGCCGGTCAGCGGGGCGAGGCGCACGGTGATCCGCCGCCCCTGCCGGACCGGCCGGGACGTGGGGACGGAGGAGGTCAGCGCGTCCGCGTCGGCGTAGAAGCCGGCGATCATCGCCTCGCGGCCGACGACGTTGAACTCGGTCGAGGTCAGGGAGCGCATGAGGGACGTCTCGGTCGGCCGGTAGATGCCCGTCTCGTAGTACCCCCCGCCCTCGTACGTGCCCACGACCGAACCTGTCGGGTCGTCGGCCCCGAGCCAGCGGTACCACTTCGACGAGGCCGGGTCGCGGCCGAGCGTGAGGTTGGCCTCGGCCGGTTCGTCGGGGTACGGGTAGGGACCGTAGCCCGCGTACTGGTACTCGTCGGCCAAGTGGCCTATGGAGTGGCCCAGTTCATGGGCGCCTATGAGGTACGACCTGTCGTTCTCGGACGACATCGTCGCCACCCCGTGGAAGGGCGAGCCCGTCGGCAGGTCGCCGGCGGAGTAGCCCGCGCCGCCGTACTTGGCGGAGTTGGCGATGACGAAGACGATGTCGGCGTCCGGGGCCAGAGCGGCGTGCTCCGCGACCTTGTCCGGGTCGACGCACAGCAGGCGTTCGAGGCCGTCGCAGAAGAAGTGGGAGCCCAGCGCGGTGTCCTTGGCGACATCGGCCGTCGGGTCGCCGGAGACTCCGGAGTCGTGGGAGACGGCGCCGACCAGCCAGATGTTGAACAGGCCTCGGTAGCTCCGGTACGGCTCGATGTCGAAGATCTCGTCCAGCTTCTCCTCGGCGTCCGTGGCGAACTCGCCCTGTTCGTCCGCGGTGTAGCCGTCGCCCATCACCACCAGGTCGAGCCGCCCGGCCACAGGCCCGGTCCGCTGGAGTGACCTGACCGTGGCGGTGGCGTCCACCGGGGCAGGCGTGCGGCGGGCCGTCCGGGCGGGGGTGTCCGCCGGGACGGTCACCTCGCGGGGCTCTGCGCCGGGACCGGGGAAGTACTCGACGCGCTGGGTGTGAGCAGGGGCGGCGCCTGCCGCCTCGGCCGGTCCCGGGTGCGCTCCGACGACCAACGCCACCGCGGCGGTCAGGGCGGCTGCGGCAACGGTCCGGCACGTACGTGGTCTTGCGCGGTGCGACACGGAGACCTCGCTTAAGTACGCAGTTAAACAGACTTAAGGGCTCGCTTAACCTAGAGGCTCGGGCATGAACCGGCAAGGCCTGTCGCTGAGTTGATGCTCCATCAGACATCTTTGCCGCAGAGCGTCGGGCGAGTCGTTCGCCTCAGAGGCGGAGTATCCCGGGGAACTCCCCGTGGCTCGCATCCGGTTCGGTGAGGGCCAGCCAGCCGTGCCCGCGCACCCGGGTGTCCGGGCCGACCTCGGCCGGGTCGAGGGAGAGCCGGCCGCAGGCGGACTGCGCCGAGGACGTGCCCGCGTTGGGCGGGCAGTCGTCGAACTCGGGGTCATGGTCCGGGTCGTCGACCGCGAGGGTCTCCCAGGGCAGCGGGTCGCCCTCCCATTCGGGGTCGTCCTCGGCGGTGTAGCGGCGGATCACCATGCCTTCCTGGGCCACCACCCAGATGTTGGAGCCGCCGTGCTCGTCCAGGAAGAAGAACTGCGCCTGGCCGCAGTGGGCGCTGACCCGCTCGACCGCCTCGATCATGTCGTCCCAGGGGTCGCCGAGGAGGAGGTCGAGCGAACCGTAGACGAGCCGCCAGCCGTCCAACTCCGGGGTGACGAAGGCCCGTCCCACGGTGCGGTCGGTGCCGTCGGGACCGGTCAGGCGGACCCTGTCGCTGCCGCCGTCCACCGCGTGCAGACCGCCGGAGACGGTGATGGGCCGTCGCTCGTGCAGGCCCAGCGCCTCGAACACTCCCTCGTAGGACGCCCCGGGCACCGCCAGCCACCACCCGCTCAGGCTCAGCGACGGAAGACGCGGGATCTCGTGCGGGATCTTCACCCGTATCAGCCGCTCGATCACCTCCTGGTCACGCCGGTCGAGGGCGTCGGTGCCACCGCCCGCCACCAGCGCGGCCATCGCTCCCCGGCGCGTCCTCGGGGACTCGGCCGGGTCGCGGCGCAGGCCGCGCAGCCGCGGGCCGAAGGAGTCGGCGAGCAGCCGGGCGTACCGTGCGGCGTCGTAGTTGTAGGAGGCGTCCCATCGCGAGAAGGCCTCCGCCAGGGCCCGCAGCCCGGCATCGGAGTCCACCCGCAGCCTGACGAGACCGGAGAAGCCCCTGTGGCTCATCCGCCGGTCCGGATCGGCCGCCGCGGCCGCGTACCGGTCCGCCGAACGCTCGTCGAACACGCCCAGGTAGCGGCCCGCCTGCCAGTCCGGGATCTCCTCCCGCCGCCAGGCCGCCACGACCGCGTCGAAGGCCGGGGGCCCGACGCGCTTCAACACCCCCATCAGCGGCTGGAGATCACGGGTGCTCTTCCGGCCGGCGGCGGCGCGCAGCAGTGCGGGAACCACGGTGTCCGCCTGCTCCACCACCCGCGCCTCGGCGGCTGCGGTGCGCGAGGCGTCCCCGTGTTCCAGGTCCTCGATCAGGGATTCGATCTTCATACGGAGGACAGTAGAGGGACGCCTCGCGGCGACGGGACGCCGGCAGCCGGCCGAGGATCCGCCCGACGTGGCTCAACGGCACCTGGGCCCATGGCATTTGTGGCCTGATCCCGGGCCGCCGGGCGTGGGAGCGGCGGTGGGGGACGTCTTCCTGCCGTCCTTGCCGTCCCGCTTGTCCGGGTGCGCGGAGGGAGAGGGAGAGGCGCCCGGCTCGTCGGCGCCGTGCCCCAGCGGCGTGGGCTTGGGGAAGGGGACGTCGGGGAGGCCGGTGAGGGCGCCGCGCATGTACTGGGTCCAGATCTCGGTGGGGATGTCGCCGCCGAACACCTTCTGGAGGCCGCCGACGCCTACCAGGGACTGCAGCTCGGGGTGTTTCGGGTCCTCTCTGAAGAGGACCACGGAGGTGGCGAGTTGGCGGGTGTAGCCGACGAACCAGGCCGATCGGAAATCGTCGGTGGTTCCCGTCTTGCCCGCGGCCGTCCTGCCGAGGGCCTGGGCCTTGGTTCCGGTGCCCCGGGCTATGACGCCCCGGAGCACGTCGGTCACGTGGTCGGCGACGGCCGACGGCAGGGCCCGTACGGGGACGGGGGCGGTGAAGCCGGGCAGCGCCGTGCCGTCGTGGGTCACCTTGGTCACCGAGTACGGGGTGGCCTGCGTACCGGAGGCGGCGAAGGTCGCGTAGGCGCCCGCCATCCGGATGGCGCTCGGTGTCGAGGTGCCGATGTAGAAGCCGGCGCTGGAATCGGCGAGGCTGCCGGAACGCAGGCCGAGGGCCTCGGCCGTCTTCGCGACGTTGTCGTAGCCGACGTCCTCTCCCAGTTGCACGTACGGCGTGTTGACCGACTGCTCCATGGCTGTGCGCAGCGAGATGTAGCCCCAGCGGTGCGTGGTGTCGTTGCGCTGGTGGAGGAGGCCGGTGGGGTCCTTGTCGTCGGTGACGTAGTTGCCCTGCTGGTCCTTGATCTTGATGCCGTCGTCACCGTTGAACTTGCTGGCCGGGGTGATCGACTCGGCAGGCTTGCCGGGTCGCAGGACGGCTCCGTGCTGGAGCGCGGAGGCGAGGACGATGGGTTTGAAGGTCGATCCCACCGGGACGCCGGAGGTGTCGGCGTTGTCCGAGTAGTGGGCCCGGTCGAAGCCTGCGCCGCCGTACACGGCCAGGATCCTGCCGGTCCCGGGGTCCACCGAAGCGGCTCCGACCTGCACGTCCCGGTCGACCGACCGGTGGGCGGGGTCGAGACGTTCCTTGCGCACGTTCGCGACCGCTTTGGACAGCTCCGCCGTCTTCTTCCTGTCGAAGGTGGTGTGGATCTGGTAGCCACCCCGGCTCAGGCTGTTGTCGGTGACGGCCGGGTCGTGCGCCTGGACGTACGAGCGGGCCAGTTGGACCAGGTAGCCGGTCTGGCCGGTGAATCCCGCACCGGGGGCCCACTTCCTGGGCGTCGGGAAGCCCTCGGCGGCGTACCGGGCCCGCTGCTGCGAGGTCAGTCTGCCGGTCTGCACCATCCGGTCGAGCACCCAGGACCAGCGGGCCTCGGCCTTCGCCCTGGCCGTGCGGTCGGAGTCCGCGTACTGGAAGAGGCTCGGCTCGTTGACCGCAGCGGTGAGAAAGGCCCCCTGGCTCGCGTCGAGCTTCTCCACCGGGAGGTTGTAGTACATGCGGGCGGCGGCCTGGATGCCGTTGGCCTGGCGGCCGAAGTAGCAGGTGTTCAGGTATCCCTGGAGGATCTGCTCCTTCGACATGCTGGCGCCGATCTTGGACGAGATCAGCAGTTCCTTGAACTTGCGGGAGAGCGTCTGAGACTGGTCCAGGTACGTGTTCTTGACGAACTGCTGGGTGATCGTCGATCCGGACTGGACGGAGTCGCCCTCGGCCATGTGCAGGACGGCGCGGGCGATGCCCTGCGGGTCGATGCCCGGGTCGGTGTAGAAGGACGAGTTCTCCGCCGCGATGAAGTCCCACCGCACGTCCTCGGGCACCTGCGCGAGGGTGACGTTCTGCCGGTTGACGCTGCCGTCGGTGGCCAGGACGGTGCCGTCCGACCAGTAGTAGACGTTGTTCTGCAGCAGCGTCGTGGGATTGGGGTCGGGGATGGTGACCGTGGCGTAGGCGTAGCCGACGACCGCTGCCGTGCCGCCGAGGACGCACAGGAAGAGCGACAGCAGTTGGAGCACCGACGGCAGCCAGCGGCGCGGGCCCGTCCGGCCCCGGCGCGGGTAGTCGATCCAACGTTTCTGCTGCGGCGCCCTTCTCCTGGCGCGGCCCGGCAGTTCCTCTCGTTGGGCCTGGTCACGTCGTGGGGCCTGGTCACGACGTGCGGCCCGGCGGCCCGTGCCGCGGTCGCCCCCGCCACGCGTGCCGCTGTTGAAGCGCTGCGGCGGCCGGCGCCGGTGTCCGCTCATGGGCTCTGCTCACTGTCCTCTCAGTACAACTGCTGTGTCTCGTACGGTCCGGGCTGCCGGAAACCCGGGGGCGGCGGGGGCTGGGGAAGTCCGCCGTACGGCGGAGGTTGCTGGACGGGGGCGTACGGCGGCCGCTGCTGAACAGGGGCATACGGCGCCGGCTGCTGAACGGGGGCATACGGCGCCGGCTGCAGACCACCGTGATACGGCGGCCGCTGCGGACTGACGGGGCCTTGCGGAGGGACGTCGTTGCCGGGCGCCTCCGCCCCCGCCGGGGCCTGCAGGCTGCCGTAGCGCTCCATGCGCTGCCATCTCAGCCGGGAGCCCGACACGGCGGTGAAGACGGACTGGATCACCACCAGGTACATCAGCTGCCGGTACACGAACTGCTGCAACGGCAGGCTCCACAGCGGGCCCGGTCGCTCTCCGTCCAGACGGAACGCGTACAGGCCCATCATGAGCTGCAGCAGGAGGAAGGCCAGCCACAGCCCGACGATCCGGACCGGATCGAGGAAGAGCAGGCCGTACACGGCGAAGATGTCCACGGCGGGCGCGAGCAGCGGCAGCAGTACCTGGAAGAGCAGCAGGTAGCCCAGGCCCCGGCGGCCGAGTTTTCCGGCCGCGCCGCGCTGCACGAGCGCGCCGCGGTGCTTCCACATCGCCTGCAGGGTGCCGTAGCACCAGCGATACCGCTGACGCCACAGGGCGTTCAGCGACGCGGGGGCCTCGGTCCAGGCCCGCGCGCCCTCCTCGTACACCACGCGCCAGCCGGCGCGGCACAGCGCCATGGTGAGGTCGGTGTCCTCGGCGAGGGTGACGTCACTGACGCCGCCGAGGTCCAGCAGCGCCCGGCGGCGGAACGCGCCGACCGCTCCGGGCACCGTCGGCATGCATTCGGCGAGGTCGAACAGGCGGCGGTCGAGGTTGAAGCCGACCACGTACTCGATGTGCTGCCAGCGGCCCAGCAGGCCACCGCGGTTGACGACCTTGGCGTTGCCCGAGACGGCGCCCACGCGGGGGTCGGCGAAGGGCTGCACGATCATGCGGACGGTGTCGGGTTCGAAGACCGTGTCGCCGTCGACCATGACCACCAGGTCGTAGGTGGCGGCGGCGAGTCCGGTGTTGAGCGCGGCGGGCTTGCCCGCGTTCTGCTGGCGGATCACCCGTACCGGCAGGCGCAGCGACTCCACCAGGTCGGCGGTGCCGTCGGTCGAACCGTCGTCCACCACGATGATCTCGCCCGGATGGTCCGAGGCGAGCAGTGAGCGTACGGCCGCCTCGATCCCGGCGCTCTCGTTGTACGCGGGGACGATGACGCTGACCGGCTCGGTCACCGGCGGCCCCCAGGACCGGCCCCGGCTCCGGGAGCGCAGGCGCCGGTGCCGGCGGGCCGCGACCAGTACGACCGCCGCGCGCAGCACGCTGATCGCTCCGGCCGCGTACATCAGCACGCCCAGCAGCCACACGGCCAGGTCGCCGCCCTGCAGCACCTTGATGAAGGCCATGCCCTGCAGACGGTCGCCGAGCCCGGCGGGCTGGACGGGTCCGGCCATGCCGGTCGCGGCGCCGACCGTGGCGAACCGGAAGCCGTGTGCCTTGAGCCGTGGGATCAGGGAGCCGAGCGCGGCGACGGTCTGGGACCGGTCACCGCCGCCGTCGTGCATCAGCAGGATCTGCCCCGCGTGGCCGTGCGGTGTCGCGTTCGCGAGGATGCGGTCCGTACCGGGACGCTGCCAGTCCTTCGCGTCCTGGGTGGAGAGCACCGTGACATAGCCCGCAGTGTCGGCTTGCCGGAGGACGGACCAGTCGGCGTCGTCCAGCGCGTCGTTCCCGGAGGAGTACGGCGGCCTCAGCAGTGCGGTGGTGACCCCGGCGGCGCCGGCCACCGCCATCTGCGTCTCCCGCAGTTCCAGGGAGCGCTGCCATGGGGCGAGGCGGGCCAGGTCGGGATGGGTGAAGGTGTGGATGCCGATCTGGTGGCCGTCGGCGACGATCCGGCGGAGCAGCTCCGGGTGGGCCACGACCTGGGTTCCGACGACGAAGAACGTCGCGTGCACATGGTTGCGGCGCAGCACGTCCAGGATGCGCGGGGTCCAGACGGGGTCGGGGCCGTCGTCGAAGGTGAGCGCGATGGTGCGGGCCTGCGCCTTGGCGGTGTGCGCGGAGGTGGCGGCGTTCGCGATCACGGGGCCGCCGTGCACCACCTGGCTGGGCACCGTGTCGCTGCGGCCCCGGGCGCCGGTCACGGCGTCCGACGTGATGCGGAACATGTGGTGGGTGTAGCCCTGCAGCAGGAGGGCCGTCGACAGGGTCACCGCCAGCACGCTCAGCAGCAGCCAGTGGGTGCGGGGCGCGACCTGGCGGGTAGGGGTGTGGCCGCGGGGAGGAGCCGGGCGGCGTCGGCGATCGGTCACGTCGGGGCCTTGGATCACTTCACCGGGTTGTGGGACGAGCCGTTGGCGCGGCCCTTGGAGGTGTGGGCGGGAGCGGGGGTGGTGGTCGAGGTCGGGGACGTGGTCCCGGTGGGCCCGGACGTGGCCGCAGGGGCGGTCGACGCTGTCGGGCGGTCGGTGGGACTGGAGGTCTTCTGCGCCGCGGGGCCGGATTTCTGCCGCGCCGCGGCGGAGCCCCCGCTCCCCGCGGTACGGCCCGTGCCGGGCGGGGAGTCGGGTGCGGTCGCGCGAGGCACGGCCGGATGCGAGGCGCCCGACTGCGGCACGAACGGGGAGCTGATGCTCGGGCCGCCCAGCATCGTGCTGATCAGCAGGGCGACGTAGCCGCCGGCGGGGATCACCAGCAGGCGGGCGGCGCGGAGCACGCGGCGCTGGCGTCGCCCCGAGGAATCGACGAAGACGGGGCGCGCCGACTCGCCCGTAGGCGTGTCCGGTTCCGGTACGGGATGGCGGGATGTGTCGAACGCCACGGGCGGCAGCGCACCGGTGCTGTACCCCGGGTGCGTCCACTGCGCGGGTTCCGCCGGGTACCAGGGCATCGGGGCCGTGTCGGCGGTGGCGCTGCCGCCGTACTCGTGGCCGTAGGCGCCGTACTCGTGGCCGTAGGCATGCGCGTACCCGACGCCGCCGTACGGATCCTCGCCGTACCCTCCGCCGCTGCCGTTCGTCCACTGCACGAGTCGTGTCCCCTGTCCTGGCCGACCGACGAGGTCGTCCACATGGACAGAGCGGACTCGGCCGGAAGTGTTACACCTCGTCCGACAACCGCCTCGTCACGGAGGCAGGTGGGGGCGGCCGGAACCTCGTGCAGTGGGTGAGGTTCCGGCCGCCCCGTCCTCTGCGTGCCGCGACCGGGGGGAGTCAGCAGCGCCACGCAGAGGCGTCCGGGGACTGGCGGATCGTGTGCCGGCTTCCGGCCGGGCGATCGCCCTGGGCCGCTCGCGCCGACCCGGCTCCCACGCCATGCAGCGCAGGGGCGGCGCGAAACGTCACCCGGCCGTGACGTCGGTGACGTGAAGACGCGCCTGGGGCACTGTGACACTTCTGTGAGCACTGACGCTGGTCACTATGGGGGACCGTCGACGCGACCGGAGCACGGCGGATGACGAATGCCATGAACCCCGTGCGAACGAGGACAGTCTTGGGCCAGGTACGGCACCCCCGGCGCGTGCAGACGTACGACGCGGATCTGGGAGCGGCAGTCGCGCGGGCCCAGGACGGTGACGAAACCGCTTTCGCGGTCGTCTACCGGATCGTGCAGCCGAGCCTCCTCGGCTATCTGCGCGGGCTCGTCGGCGACGACGCGGAGGACGTGGCGTCCGACGCCTGGCTGGAGATCACCCGTGACCTCGGACGTTTCAAGGGGGACGGGGCCGGGTTCCGCGGCTGGACGGCGACCATCGCCCGGCACCGGGCACTGGACCATCTGCGCCGCCTGCGCGTACGGCCCCGGGCGGGCGGGACCGAACAGGACGTACTGGACCTGCCCGCCCCGCACAGCACCCCCGACCTGGCCCTGGAGTCCCTCTCCACCGAGCGGGCCCTGGAACTGGTCCGCTCGCTGCCGGGGGACCAGGCCGAGGCCGTGCTCCTGCGGGTCGTGGTCGGCCTGGACGGCCCCGCCGCCGCACGCGTCCTGGGCAAGCGGCCGGGAGCGGTGCGGACCGCCGCCCACCGGGGCCTGAAACGCCTCGCCCGCCAGTTGGGCGTCGGCGGCGAGAACGAATCGAACCCGTCGGACAGGAACGGAAGCGGACATGGGTGAACGGATGAGCGGCGGTGCGGTTCCGGGCCGTCGGCATGTGCACCCTGGCGGCGCCGCGTCGGGTCCGCAGGACGTGCATGACTCCGCCGCGCTGGAGACGATGCTGGCCGCCGCCCTGTGCGCGGGCGATCTCGACCCCGAGGCCGAGCAGCGGGCCTTGGCCGCCTTCCGGGCCGCCCACGGCACCGCGGCCCACGGCACCGCCGCGCACCGGGCGCGCACCCGGCGCCGGGACGACTGGCGGCCGGCCGCGGAGCGGCGTGCCAGGCGCTCTGTGAAGGTGACCTTCGGCGTGGTGTTCGCCAGCCTCACCCTGGGCGGTGTCGCAGTCGCGGCCATCGGTTCGGCCGGCTCGTCCGCTGACGGAGCCGGTGCCGGCCAAGGGACCGCACACCCGTCGGCGGACGCCCCCGACCGGCCGGGCGGGCAGGCCTCGTCGGCGTCCCCCTCCGGCCGCCACCGGCCGGCAGACGGCCCCGGCCGGGACACCGAATCCCGCTGCAAGGCCTACGAGCAGGTCAAGGCCCAAGGCAAGGCGCTCGACGCGCGGGCCTTGCAGCGGCTCGTCGCGGCCGCCGGCGGGAAGGACAAGGTCGCCGCGTACTGCTCCGAGCAGCTGGCGCGGGCGTCGGCCACGCCGAGCAGACCGGCGGGCACGGGCAAACCCGGCGCAGGTACCTCTGACACCGGCAACGGCACGGCAGGTAAGACCGACGGTTCCGGCAACGGCACGTCCGGCAGCACCCCCGGCGGCACGGGCAGCGCGGGCAGCACGGGCGGCACAGGCAGCACGGGCAGCACGGGCAGCACGGGCGGCGGGAAGCACAAGTAGCAGCGAACGGGCCCGGACGAACAAGTCGTCCGGGCCCGCCGGGTGGTGCCGAGGTCCGCGTCAGAACAGGCCCTTGTAGCCCTGCCAGCCGGTCGCGATCTTCGTGCGGCTGCCGAAGGAGCCCTTGCCGTTGCCGTTGTTGCGCCACACGGTGCCGGAGCTGTCGCGGGCCACGAGGTCGGCCTTGCCGTCACCGGTGATGTCGCCCACGCCCACGAGGGCGTTGTACGACGAGCCCCAGTCGTTGAAGACCTTCACCCGGCTCTTGAACGCGCCCGTCCCGGTGCCGTCGTAGCGCCACAGTTCGTTCGACTTGTCCTGCGCCAGCAGATCGCCGTGGCCGTCGCCGTTCAGGTCGCCGGCGCCCACGATCTTCTTGTAGCCCGTCCACGCCGACGCGATCTTCACCCGCGCCGAGAGCTTGCCCGTGCTCGTCGCCTTGAAGAGGTAGACGTTCCCGGTGGAGGACTGGCGGGCGACGAGGTCCGCCCGGCCGTCACCGCTGACGTCCCCGGGTGAGGTCAGCACGTCGTACTGGTTCCAGTCCGTACCCAGCGACGTGTACGCGGTCGACGGGGTCAGGGCCGAGCCGCAGGCGGGCCGGTAGGCGCGCAGCGTGCCGCTGCTGAAGCGCACGAGCACGTCGTTGCACCGGTCGCCGTTCAGGTCGCCGAAGGGCACCGCCTTCACCGTCGTCGGCCACCCGGAACCGGTCCGCTTGCCGGTGAAGGTTCCGGTGCCGGTGCCGTACTGGTACGTCAGCCCGCCCGAGCCGCCCAGCGTCAGCAGTTCGCCGAAGCCGTCCGAGCCGACGAAGTCCCGCCGGACCGCGGCGGCGCCGGTGACCTTGACCGTGCCGGTCTTCGTCAGCGCCGGGCCCTGGCCGTCGGCCGGGGTGGCCGTCAGGGTCCATGTGTAGGCGCCGTTGGGGACGAGCTTGCCGGCCGCGTCCTTGCCGTTCCACGACGCCTGGACCAGGCCCCGGGCCGTACCACCGGACAGGGTGCGCACGGTCGTGCCGGTCGCCTTGTTCCTGATCACGAGCTGCCAGGAAGCGGCCGGCTTCGAGAGCCACCACCTGGGGCTCCACGGCGCGGCGCCGCCCTTCACGTCGGCCGACCCGGCGACGGCCGCGTCGAGCTGGGTGAGCGAGGAGACGGGAACGCCGCTGGACACGACGTGGGTGTCGCCCTTGGCGTCGACGTAGGCGATCAGGCCGGTGTACGGGTCCACGTCCCAGGGCTTCCAGGACTCGACGGACCCCACCGTGTGCGAGACGGCCGTGCCGGTGCGGACGTCGGTCACCTTCAGGGTGCCGTCCGTGTTGGTGACGACGAATCCGTCACCGAGTTCCGCCTTCCCCCACTCTCCCTGGGTGAGGGTCAACTTGGTCTTCGTGACGGTGTCGTAGACGCCCTGTCCCTCGGCCCTGCCCACGCACGACCACAGCAGCCAGCGTCCCACGGCCTGCACGTGCTCCAGCAGGCAGCCGGATCCGAACCACACCGACTCGCCCCGCTCACCCGTGCGGACGTCGACCGGCACGACGCTGTCGTTGCCGTCGCCCACCCACAGGGTGGTGCCCCACATCGTTCTGCCGCCCGCGATCAGCACCGTGCCGCCCGTGTCGAGGTCGACCACCCGCGTCTCCGAGCCGGCTTCGTCGGTGGACTCGGTGGGCATCACGACGTGGCGGCCCTTGGCGTCGAACACGCGGACGTAGTTGTGCTTCGCGTCGACGGGCGTGCCGGGCAGCGAGCCCGTCGGCTGCACGACCCGGGGAACGATGTCGCCGCCCGAGGACCACAGGTTCCAGACCACCGTTCGGCCGTCACCGGTGCTGACCAGGTTGGGGTCGACGGTGCCGGTGACGGCGCCGTGGGAGGTGCGGGAGCCGAGCGTGAGACCGTCACCGGTCGCGTCGACCGGTCGGCTGTACAGGTACGTACGGCCCTGCTCCAGGTCCTTCTGCAGCATGGTCAGCCGGCCGCCCATGAGGGTGAGGTCCTGCACGGGGTCGGTCATGGGCTTCAGTTCCGCGGCGGCGACCCGCTGGACCACGGGGGTGCCGTCGGCGCCCGCCCGGACCAAGTTCACTCCCCAGTCGGCGGTGTCGGGGCCGCTGCCTTGTACCAGGAGTCCGCCGTCGGGGGTGGAGACGGGGTCTCCCACGCTCCGCGACCGGGCCAGCACGGTCCCCGTCGTCGAGCCGTCGAAGGCGACCGCGTCGACCCGCCAGACGGGCAGGCTGCCGTCCATGGCGCCCAGGGAGGCGTCGTAGCGTGAGATTAGGAGCTTGTCGCCGACCATGCCCAGCAGGCGCGTCTGCGGGTCGTTCACCAGGTGCACGGTGCGGACGACGGTGGTCAGGTCGTCCCGGGAGTACACGGAAACGGTGTCGGAGCCGTCCCACGACAGCAGGTGGGTGGCGGTGAGGACCACCTGAGCGTTGCTGCTGACGTTCGGGCCGAACGGCATTTCGACCAGTCGGCCCTGGTCGGCGTCGAGCCAGGCTCGCGTGACCGTCGTGCTGTCCCGGTAATGGACCAGCATGCCGTGGGCGTCGGCGACGGGCGAATTACCGCCGTTCAGCAGGGTGATGCCGGCCGGGACGCCCGCCACGGTGCGGTCGCGCACCGTGCCGTCGTCCTGCACGTCGAGGAGATGCCACTGCGGGTTGTCACCCGACCAGGCGGTCGTCACAACGGTCCGCCCGAGCGTCCCCACGTAGGTGTGACCCGTCGGCAACGGGAGCGGCACGGTCGTCCCGCCGGCCCCCATGTCCCGCAGCGACACGGTCCGCGTGCCGTCGTCGTAGCGGGCGACGACGTCCGAACCGGCGCCGAAGTCCGGCATTCCCCACACCTCGGTGGCCGAGGCGTCCACCACCGTGTCCTCACCGGTGTAGGTGGTCCACAGATGGCCGCGTCCGGGTTCGTAGCGCAGGAACCCCGACGTGCCCGCGCTCAGCAGGGCGGTCCTGGGCAGCAGGGACGTCTCGGCCGGTACGACCACCTCCGCGGCGTCGGTCGCGTGCGCGTCGAAGGCCAGCGGCCCAAGCCCCATGGCCAGCGCGAGCGAGGTGGCGGCGGCGATGCCGCCACGTATGAGGGCACGTCTGCCCACTCGGTTCCTCCACAGGAGACGGGGGAGCGAGGCAGGTCGTGTGACGGACCGATACGGCAGGGGCCGACAAGTCGTTGAGGCACGAACAACTCGCACAAGTGGCCGGATCTTAGCAAAGGACCGGCAAAGGAAGGGGCGAGGTCGTCCCAAACAGAAGGCGTGCTCTCCAGGAGTACGTAGGAGAGCACGCCGATGCGTCTCGGGTGGCTACTGGTAGGAGTAACCGAGCACCGTGATGTCCTTGACGGAGTCGGTGGTGAGGCCGCCGGCGGCCTGGGTCCACCAGGGGTCCAGCCCCGCGTCCGCGCCGGTCACGTTGGGGCCGCCGGTGTGCGTCAGCTGCCACTGGTCCCAGATGCGGTCCACGTTGGCGTGCAGCAGGAAGAAGATCGGGTCGTTCGACGCGGTCATGGGCTGACTGAGCGTGCCGCGGCACCAGTTGTGCACGTTGTTGTGGGCGGCCACTTCCAGGCCGCTGGGCTGGACGCCCGCCATCACCCTGCCGAACGTGAAGGCCGTGAACGTGGGGCGGGTCAGCAGCCCGTCGATGGTCGCCTGGGTCGGCAGACCGCTCGTGGCGGGAGTCGGCCGGGTGACACCGCTGGGCTTCCACACCCAGTCGGGGCGGGCGTGGTCGTTGGCGTAGTCCCAGTAGGGGATCGTGAGCGCGGGATCGACCGTGCGGAGCAGCTCCTCGAACTTGAGGCAGTACGCGCGGTGCCAGGGCAGGAAGCGCTGGGTGGCCTCCGGTCCCATCCCCTGCATGGTGTGGTGCCGGTGGCTCATGTCCTGGTGGTCGGCCACGAGCTGCTTGTACGCCGGCGTGGTCGCGAGCTGACGCAGCACCTCGTTGTACCGGTCCCGCTCGGCGGTGCTCAGCTGCCGGTGGTCCTTGCGTACCCGCTGCGAGGCCCGTACGAGCCTGGTCACCAGGGAGCGCAGCTGCTCCGCCTCCATCGGTGCGGTCATCGGCGCCGCGGTCCCGGTGGGCACGTGCCACGCGGCTTCGCCGGGACCGGCCGCGGCGAGGTGAGCGGCGGAGACGGCCGCGACCGGGCCGGGCGGCGCCATGCCCGGCTGGGCATGCCCGTCCGCCATCATCCGGTTCAGCCGCAGGCCGATCTCCTCGCTGTCGATGAGCTGGGCGGGCGCCCACTCCGAGGCGATCTCCAGGGCGTCCTCGGCGGTGGGGAACCCCTTGGTCGCCGTCTTCGCTGCTGTCTTCCTGGGACTCATACGCGGCTCACTCCTCATTCCTGTCCGCCCACACCCCTTCCGGCCGGGCCACGCCACCCACTCTGGGAGGAGCCGCTCCGGGCGGCGACCGCGACGGTCCGAACGGATGAGCGGGAGATCAGGGCGGAGGATCAGGGCGGAGGATCAGGTCCGAGGAGCCTGCCCCTTCCCCGGCGGGCAGGGGCAGGGAGGCCGGCGCCCGCCTACGCGGCGAAGCGCTCCGCGAGGGCCTTCGCCTTGACGGCCGCGTCCTGGAGGGCGCGGTCGCGGGAGGCCTCGAAGAGCGGGATCAGCTCGGACATCGCCGGGTTCTGCGGGGCCATGGTCAGCTCAGGGACGATGAAGTCGAGCTCCAGCCCGAGCGCGTCGCCGAGGACCGCCGTCAGGTAGTTCTGGACGTACTCGTACGGCTCGCGCGGGGTGCCCGGCGCGTAGGAGCCGCCGCGGCTGGCCACGACGGTGACGGGCGTGCCCTTGGCGGAGGGGGCCTCGCCCGCGGTGCGGCCGAACAGGATCACGTTGTCCAGCCAGGCCTTGAGGGTCGAGGGGATCGAGTAGTTGTACATCGGCGCGCCGATCAGCACCGCGTCCGCCTGCTCCAGCTCCTCGATCAGCTTCTCGCGGTCGGCGAAGGCGGCCGCCTGCTCGGGGGTGTGGGCGGCGGCGTCGACGAAGCCGGCGGTGTGGGCGTGGGCGTCGATGTGCGGGACGGGGTTCACGGCCAGGTCCCGGTAGACCACCGTGCCGCCCGGGTGCTGCTCCTCCCAGGTCCTGCGGAAGGCGTCGGTCACGGCACGGGAGGCGGATGCCTCGCCCGGGAAGAGGGAGGAGTCGATGTGAAGCAGCGTGGCCATGGGGGTCTCCAAAGGGGGCGAGCCCGCGGCAGACGGGCCTGAGGTTTCGTACGCAGCTATGTCTAACACAGGTACTTACTTTTTTTCACCCCCAAACGGTCGGGTAGTACCCTGGCCCCATGGCGGCGGAGCAGACGCATGGCGCGGCACAGTGCAGGCGGGTGGACGACGGCATCACCCGCGTCTTCCAGGTGCTCGGAAAGCGCTGGAACGGCCCGATCCTGTCCGTCCTGCAGGGGCGGCAGACACACTTCGCCGACCTGCGCCGGGCCATCCCCGGCATCAGCGAGCGCATGCTCTCCGACCGGCTCGCCGAGCTCGGCGGGGCGGGCCTCGTGGTCCGCGAGGTCGACGAGGGACCCCCGCTGCGGGTCTCCTACCGGCTGACCGAGGCGGGCGCCGCGCTGGAGCCCGCGCTCAGAGAACTCGGCGCGTGGGCCATCAAGCACCTGCGGGACGCTCCGCCCTGCACGGAGAACGGCTAGCGAGCGGGCCACGGCCGGCGAACGGGCCGAGAGTGGGCCCACCGGGTTCCCCAGCCCGGGTGAAACGGCCGGGAGTTCCGGGCCGCCGGGCTTGATGCCGTCCTCGTGGGCGGCATAGTGACGGCGTCTCAGTTCCTCTCAGTTCCGGACCCGCAGGAGGACCCGCATGCTCGGCACCGACTTCCGCGCCGGGTCGCCCGTCTGGATCGATCTCGGCAGCCCCGACACGGACGCGGCCGCCGCCTTCTACGGCGCCGTCTTCGGCTGGCAGTACCTGTCGCTGGGGCCCGAGGCGGGCGGGTACGGGTTCTTCCAGCAGGACGGCAGAACGGTCGCCGCCCTCGGGCCGCTCACCGAGGAGGGCGCCGCGTCGGCCTGGACGACGTACTTCCGCAGCGACGACATCGAGACCACCGCCGGTGCCGTGACCGCCGGCGGCGGCGGTGTGCGCGTTCCGCCCATCAGCGTGGGCGAGGGCCGGCTGGCCCAGTTCACCGACCCGCAGGGCGCGCGGTTCGCCGTCCTGGAGTCAGCGATGGGCCTGGAGCGGACGTCGGGTGACAACACACTGGTGTGGGTGGAGCTGCACGTCCCCGACCCGGAAGCGGCCATCCGCTTCTACCAGGGGCTGTTCGGCTGGCGCTCCCAGGAGATGCACGCGCCCGGCATGACCTACCGGGTCCTGAGCATCGCGGAAGGCGACCAACAGGAGGGATCCTTCGGCGGCGTGGCTCCGCTCCAGGGGGAGCAGGAGACGGCGCGCTGGGTGCCGTACTTCGCCGTGGCCGACGCGGATGCCGTCGTCACGGCCGTGCAGGGGAACGGCGGGACGGTGCTCATGCCGGCCGCGGACGTGCCGGACGTCGGGCGCATCGCCTGGCTCGCGGACCCGGGCCAGGCCATGTTCGCCGTGCTGAAGCCGAACCCTCGCCAGAACTGAGTTCTCACCAGCCTTTCCGTCCTCACCAGCCCTTCGACGCGCCGCTGCCCGGTGCGGTCCGTTGGCGGGCCGCCCGGTACGGCGGCTCGGGCGCCACACCCTCCTGCGCCCTGACTCCCAGCCAGGTGAGGAAGGCGAGTATGAAGACTCCCTCCACGAGCAGAGAGAGCGGGCCGTAGGGCGCCTCCCAACCGGATTCGTAGTAGCCGTTCGGCAGACCGACGGTGCGCGACAGCAGGAAACCGACGATCATGCCGAGGCTGACGAGCGCCCCGGTCGCCCAAGCGACCATGGGGCGCCGCACCGTGACGAGCGCCACCGCCACGACCAGCATGGCGGCGCTGCCCACGGCGAAAAGGACGCCGATGTAGAAAATCTCCTCAAGGTGATCAGGAACGAGAAGAGTGTGCAGCACCGTGTTTCCAACGGCACAACACGCTCCCAGCCCCCTCAGGGTGACTTCGGTGGCATTGGAGGTCATCATGACTCCAGCTGTTCATTTCGCAGTGTTTCGTCAGGATTGATCCCTCTGCCGTCTATACGGCTGACACCGCTCGGGAGATTGCGCCCGGCCCACCGCTCATCACCTGTCGGAACGTCAGGAACTGGTGACGGACTTGATCGGGTACGGGTAGCTCTCCTGCTGCCAGACCACCGTGAACCTGGCGCTCGGGGCGGTGTCGACCTGCGGGACGCGGCCGTCCGAGGTGAGCGTCTTCGTCGCACCGAACGTGCCGGAGCGGCTGACCGTGCGGGCGCTGGTCCTGGTGTAGCTGTACGGGGGCGTCGACTTGGGCACGACCGTGTGGAAGACCAGCATGCCGTCGCCGTCGTCGTCGAGGGCCAGGTCGGGCCGGTCGCCCGGGCCGAGGGTGGTGACCGCGCCCCGGGTGCCGCCCGCGGACAGCCGGCGGCCGAGCAGCTCCAGCTTGCCGCTGGTGTAGCGGGTCCACACGATCACCGAGTCGCCGTCGAGGTCCGTCGCGAGGGCGTGGTGGAAGCCCACGTTGTCCGCGGCGGCCGAGATGCGCAGCGGGGCCGCCAGGGTGCCGGTGCGGCTCCAGCGCGAGGCCCAGACCTGCGCGACGGCGCCACCGCCGGAGTGGTAGCTGATGACCGCGTCGCCGTCCCGGTCCACACCGACCCGCACCATGCCGAAACCGCCGTACGACGCGATCGGCGTCGTGAGCACCTTCGTGGCGGAGACGGAGGTCGACGTGATCCGCTTGGCCGCGACGTCCGAGCCCCGCGCCCAGGCCACGACGAACCGACCGTTCCGGTCGACCCCGACGGCCGGCTTCTCGGACGAGCCCGAGCCGAGGGTGAGGGGCGCGCCGACCGTGCCGTCGAGCTTGAGGCGCCGGGCGACCGTGTACCAGCTGCCGTCGTGGCTCTCCGTCCAGACCGCCAGGGCGGTGCCGCCCGGGGTCACCGCGACGACCGGGGTGGTCGCGGGGGCCGACGTGGAGAGCTTCTGGAGCGGTCCGACGAGGCTGCCGGAGGAGGCGACCCGCCGGCCCACGACCTGGCTGTCCTGCTGCCAGACCACCGCCGAGTCCCCGGTGTCGTCGGAGGCGATCTCCGGCCAGGACACCGCGGCACCGTCCGGCGACAGGGTGCGGATCGCTCCCCTGGTGCCGCTCGCGTACTGCACCCGGGTCTGGACCCGCTGGTAGGAGTACGTCGTCGACATGTCGCCGGCCGTCCAGGCCAGCAGGGCGTCGCCCTGGCGGTCGACCGACACCTGGGGCGAGTCGGCGGCGGACCAGCCGGACGCCGAGACGTTCCACGACGACGTCCAGGCGGCCTCGGCGTTCATGCCCACCGTCGCGGTGACCGCGAGCCCGGCCGCCACGGCGACGCCCATCCCTGCGACTACGCGACGCTGCACTGAACGCCGATGACGTGCGATACGCGGAGCCACGCTCATCCCCTTGTCCTGGCTTCATGACAGGGGTCACAGCCGTCCCACGGATACCGCCTGGACCCCTGGTACACCAAGCGCACATACAGGTCCAAACATCACAGCGGCCCCTGCTCGCCTGCTGGGCGACGGGCTCACCCCGAGGGCCGTACCAGCCCCGCCTGGTAGGCGATGACGACGAGTTGGGCGCGGTCCCGGGCGGCCAGCGCGGTGACCTCGCGTTCCCGGGGGGTGAGGTCGGCCAGGCGTTCCGGGGAGGTCAGCAGGTTCAGCTTCCAGAAGGCGAGCTTCGACTTCTGAGCCGGGTTTCCCCACCCGAGTACGGAACTTCGGCTCCCGACACCGGGTCTTGGCCTGCCGCGTTCTCGGTGGCGGCGATCGTCCGGCGCAGCAGGCCTCGCGCGGTGTCCAGATCGGCGGCGCGCTGGTCGAGGACGTCCAGCTGGGTGCGGAGGGTGGTGAGGACGCCGGGACAGGGGCGCAGCGTCGCCTCGTCGAAGGTGCAGGGCAGGACCTGGCGGATGAGGCGGGTGGGCAAGCCGACGGCCAGCAGGGCGCGAATGCGCCGCACTGTCTCCACCGTCCGGTCGTCGTACTCGCGATAGCCGTTGGCGCGGCGCTCTGAGCTGATCAGCTCCATCCGCTCGTAGTAGCGCAGCCGGCGCTCACTGACTCCGGCACGACGCGACAGCTCCCCGATCAACACCGGTCGGTTCCCTCCGACTTGACCTTCCCACAGTGTCAGGGAGCAACAGTGCGCTGATCGGCCACATTCCGGGCCGATCGCCGAGGAGGGAGTAAGTCATTGATCATCGATGCGCACAGCCACGTCCACGACCCCGTCGAGGCACACGTCGGGCTGCTGGACGAGGCCGGGGTGGACCGCGCCGTGCTCTTCGCCACCCGCCCACACCCTGAGCGGGCCGGTGACCTCACCTCGCTGCGCCGGGAGATGGCGATCCTGGACGAGGCCATCGGGGGTCGCGCCGGCACCGTCGAGGGGTACCGAGGAGCGTGGGGGGAGCTGGACGCCGCGCTCGCCGCACACCCGCAGCGGTTCATCGGCTTCCTGTCCGTGCCGCTGGACCTGGAGCCGGAGCAGACCGCCGCGATCGTGGAACGCGAGGTCGTCGGGCGTGGGCTGCGCGGAATCGGCGAGCTGACACCGCCACCGGGACGGGCAGAGGTGATCGAACCAGTGCTCCGGGCGGCGGCAGATCACGGTGGACTGCCCGTGGTCGTGCACGGATTCGCTCCGACCACGGCGGACGACCTGACGAAGATGTCGGCGCTCGCCGACCGCTATCCGACGGTTCCGTTGGTGGTCAGCCAGCTCGGCGGGCTGAACTGGATGCAGGCCGTCGAGCTGGTGAGGGACACCCCGAGCATGTACCTGGAGCTGTCCACGGCCAACATCGTCTTCGCGGTCCGGCTGGCCATCAAGGAGATTCCGGACCGGACCCTGTTCGGATCGGACGCGCCGTACGGCGACCCGGTCCTCACTCGGGCGCTGGTGGAGCGGGTCACCAGCCCGGGAGAGGTACGCGACCGGGTGCTCGGCGGGACGATCGCCGAGTTGGTCGGGCTCGGCTGAGTACCCTGGCCCGGCCCGCACCAGCCACTTCGCAGCACTCGGCCCCTCCGAGCCAAACCCCGGCGGGGTCGAGTAGAGCCCGCCTCCGAATCGGCCAACAGCGTTCCAGACAGCGGCAGTCGACCTTTCCCTGCTCGTGTGCGAGCGGGCAGCACCGGTAGAACCGGGCTGCCATCAGGGCGTATGGCTTCCGCGTCGATCGGCAGGTCAGCCCAGCCGTGCCCCCTGGGTGGGCTGGTGGCAAGGGTCACCGGGACGCCGTGGGGACGTACGTCAGTCGCCTTCCCACCGCCCCCGGTCCCGATACCCGTGCGCCAGCCGGCGGTCCCGGCGGATCAGGGCGTACGTGGTCGACGCGACGAGTGCGAAGGCGGCCGAGACCGGGGCCAGGAAGTACAGCATCAGGACCCCTCCCGTACGCCCGTCGCCCGGGTGATGGCGGACTCGACCGCCGCGACCCGGTCGGCCAGCAGGGCGAGGGCGGCCACCGCACGGGTCAGGGGGTCGTCGCCGGGGCCGCCGAGGGTGCGGGCGCGGACGTCGGCGGTCTTCACCTCGGCCCAGCGGGCGGCCTGTTCGGGGCCCAGGGTGCCGCGCAGTTCGGCGAGCTTCAGCAGGTTGGCCTCGGCGCCGGTGGTGAGGGTCTGGGCCTCGGCGGTGTAGTGGTCGGTGATCACGGCGGCGAGTTCGGTGTCGTTCATGACCGGGCTCAGGCGCTGGGCGATGCGGTTCAGGTCGCGGTAGGAGCCCTGGAGGCGGAACGGCGGTTCGGTGCGGGCCGCCTCGGACTGGGCGGCGGAGGCGATGTAGGCCGCGTTGACCGTGAGGACCGTGTCGCGGGCGGCGAGCAGGTGGCGCAGGACCGCGAGGACGCGGTCGAGTTCGGCGGGCGGGACGGGGTGGGTGAGGCGGTCCGCGCGAGCCGAGGAGTCGCCCGAGGCCAGGCGGACCAGCAGGTCCAGGTCCGCGCGGTCGCGGCCGGCCAGCGGGGCGAGGAGCGGGTGGGCGGTGAGGGCGTTCTCGACGAAGCTGAGCGCGAAGACGTCCTCCTTGCCGGTGAGGACGTCGCCGAGGTTCCAGACGTCCGCCCGGTTGGCGAGCATGTCGGGGATCCGGAAGCGGTCGCCGGACTCGGTGTAGGGGTTGCCGGCCATGCAGACCGCGAAGCGCTTGCCGCGCAGGTCGTAGCTGCGCGGCTCGCCCTCCCACACCCCGTCCACCCGGCGGGTCGCGTCGCACAGCGGGATGAACTGCTGCAGCAGCTCGGGGGAGGTGTGCTGGATGTCGTCCAGGTACAGGAGCGTGTTGTTGCCGGCCGCCAGCGCAAAGTTGATCTTCTCGATCTCGCGGCGGGCGGTGGCGTTCGGGGCGTCGGCCGGGTCGAACGAGGTGACGCCGTGGCCGAGCGCCGGGCCGCTGACCTTGACCAGCATCAGGCCGAGGCGGTCGGCGACGTACTCCATGAGCGTCGTCTTGCCGTAGCCCGGCGGGGAGATCAGCAGGAGCAGCCCGCCGGTGTCGGTGCGCTTCGACTCGCCGGTGGTGCCGAGCTGCCGGGCCAGGCTGTCGCCGACCAGTGGGAGGTACACCTCGTCGACGAGGCGGTTGCGGACGAAGGCGGACATCACCCGCGGGCGGTGGTCGGCCAGGCGCAGGCGCTCGCGTTCGGCGTCCACCAGGGTCGTACGGCGGCGCTGGTAGGCGCGGAAGGCGGGGACCTCCAGCTCGGCGAACCGCGCCGTCCTGGCCAGGAACTCGTCCAGGCGCAACGGCAACCGGCCGCCCGTCACGCGCGGATGGGTGCCCAGCAGGCCCTCCGCGGCCGCGGTCAGCGGGGCGTCGCCGTCGTAGCGGGGCAGGCCCGGGCACAGCTCGGCGGCGACCGCCTCGGCCAGCTCACCGGGGCCCGCCTCGGCGCCGGTGGCGGCCGCGTACGACGTCAGCCACGCCTCGGCCACCTGCCGGCGGGCGCCGAGGTCGGTCAGGGCCTCCAGGTCCCGGGCGTAGTCCGAACCGCCCACCGTGTGCCGGAACTTCTCCAGCAGGGTGCGCGCACCCGCCCCCAGGACGAAGCCACCGGAACCGGACGTCAGCTCGTCGAAGAGGTACGCGGCGGCGGCACCGGCGAGCGGCTCGGTGAGGGCACGCCGCCCCAACGGCCCGTCGGCCATGGGCGTGGGCGGCTCGGCGGCCGGTCGCGCCGACGGCTCCTCGGTCTGCCACGTGGACGGCCCCTCGATCGGCCGCGCCGACAGCCCCTCCGCCGGTCGCGCCGACGCCCCCTCCGCCAGTCGCACGGACAGCCCCTCGATCGGTCCCCCGGACGCCCCCGCACCCGGCTCCCGCACCACTCCCGAAGCACTCACCCCACCCCCGCTCCACCGCCCGATCGCCTCCGCCAGCTCCCCCACCAGCTCGGTGAGGGCGCCCGACGGCCCGAACGCATCCCGGGCCCGGGCCAGCGACACCGCGCGTCGGGACCAGGCCTCTCGCGCGCCGGGCGTGGTGCCGTGGGACCAGAACAGCTGGGCCGTGGCCCGGGCGGAGGGCTCGTGGCGCAGGGTGCCGGCGGCGTCGTACAGGGGGAGCAGGGCGGTGAGGATCGTGGTGGTGTCGTGGTCGTGGACGCCGCGTTCGTAGCCCTCGTCGTACGACACCTGCGCCGCCTCCCGCACCAGCGCGGGCAGGTCGGCCGCGGCGAGGGCGGCCGGGCCGTGCTCGGTCAGCAGCCGGGCGGCGAGGTGTTCGGCACGGTAGACCTCGGGCGACTCGGACGGCAGGTGGCGGGCCCAGAAGGGGCCGGTGTCCGCGAAGCCGGGGTCGGTCACCGGGCGGCGGTAGTCGGTGCCGGTGACCGCGAAGGCGAGGCCGTCGCCGTGCGGGACCAGGGTGAGGTCGAGGGGCTGGGTGTTGACGGCGAAGCGGTGGCCGCCGAGGAGCAGGGTGCGGCCGTCGTCGGCGTACAGGTCGGTGCGGTCGCGCAGGGCGCGGGCGGCCTCCTGGCGGGCGGCCTTGAGCCGGCCGTCCAGCTCCTCGGCGCGCACGCCGTCGCCGAGGGCCCGCAGCTCGTCGGCGGTCCGGCGGACCTTGGAGACCATCGGGTCGGAGGCGAAGTAGGTGGTGACCGCGTCGGTGTCGGGGAGCGTGGCCGCGCGGCGGTCGACGGTCTCCAGCACCCGGGCGGCGGAGGCGGCCAGTTGCTCGGCGCGGTGGGCGCGGGCGTCGGCGAGGGACTGCTTGCGGGCGGCGAAGGCCTCGTAGATCTCGGTGCGCTTGTCGGCGAGTTCGCCGAGGAAGTCGTCGAATTCGGCGAACCGGGCGTCCAGGTCCTCCAACCGGCCGAGCAGGAGGGCGAGTTGGTCGTCGCATGCCTGAGGGTTGCCGGCGGCGGCGAGCGCGGCGGTGACCGCCTGGGCCAGCAGGGCCGTCTCGGCGGCGAACTCGGCGCGGCCCTCGTGGTCGAGGAGGGTGCGGCGGCGGGCGTCGAGCGTGGCGCGGGCGCGGTTGACGCCGCCCAGCACCTCGGCGATCCGCTCCAGGATGGCGGTGCGGACGGTGGCGTCGGCGATGTCCAGGCCGGTGACGACCTCGGTGACCGTGCGCAGCCCGTCGGCCAGCTCGTCCAGCCGGGCGGCGACGGGAGCGGCCGCGGCGACGGTCGGCGCCGCGGCCGCCTCCGCCACGAGCTGCTCGACCTCCGCCTGCTGGGTCGCGAAGGCGTCCTCGCGGGCCAGGAAGGACACCGCGCGCCGCCCGAAGGCCGCGAGGTCGGCCGCCGCCTCGGCGGCCAGCTCGTCCACCCGGGCGGTGTCGACGTACCGCAGCTCCTTCAGCGTCAGCAGATGGCCGTGCGCGTGCCGGAGTCCGGTGAGCCCCCGCACCCAGGAGGCGGCGTCCCGCGGGGCCTCCCCGCGCAGCCGGCGCACCACGGCGGCGATACGGACCGCGGCCTCCTCCAACGCCTCATCGGCCTGCCGGGACAGGGCCCGTACGGTCTCGAACTCGGCCAGCACCTGCTCGGCGGTCTCCCGCACCGCCGCCAACGGCGTGCGCAGATCGCCGAGTTCGGGCTCCCCCAGCCAGTGGTGGGTGTCGGCGGCGCGCACGCAGGCGGCGGCCAGCGCCCGGTAGCCCTCCCCCGTCCCGATGCCCTCGGCGACGAGCCGGGCGACGGACAGGCAGTCGGCGAGCCCGCGCACGAGGTCCGCGTTGCCGACCCGGGCGATGGGGTCTCCCCTGCTCGAACGAAGTTGAGAGCTTGGGGAAGCACCGGTGCCGGTGCGCAGGGCGGCCGCGTGGGTGTCGGAGACGTACGGCGAGGTCCACCACTGCACGGAGTGCGTGTGCGCGCGCTCGTCGCCGTCGGCGCGCAGCACGGCCAGGGTGCCGTCCTCGAACAGGGCCCAGCCCCGGCAGGGCAGCGGGGTGGCGACCTCCTTGCGCAGACTGTTGTACGACAGCAGGAGCGTGCGGCCCTCGGCCCGGGAGCGGAACGCGTACAGCACGTCCTCGCCGTTCGGCGAGCGCACTTCCCGCTCGAACTCCAGCCCCGCCGCGTCGAGTTCGTACGTCTTGTGCGCGCCCGAGGCCAGGCAGTAGCCGCCCGGGAAGACGATGCCCTGGTCCTCGGGCAGCCGGCGGCAGGCCTGTCCGATGCCGTCCAGCCGGACCACCGACCGGGTCAGCGTGTCGAACACCAGGTACCGGTCGGCGTCCTCCTTGTACGGCCGCACCCGCAGCAGGACCAGGGCGCCGACCCGCGCGTGCGCGACCGCGGCGTCGGCGAGGGCCTGCAGCGGCTCCTCGACCGGCTCGGCGTACAGCTCCTCGTCCTCCGGGCCGCGCACGGTGAGCCGGCCGCCGACGGTCGCCACGCCCGCCCCGCCCGGCACCGCCACATACGGGTCCCGGCCGAGGACGTGATCCTCACGGGTGGTCTCGGTCCAGGTGAAGTCGTGCGCGGGCGGGACCACGTCGTCGCGGTCGCCGCGCGCGTCCAGGAACCGGGCCCCGCCGTCGGCGGTCAGGCTCCAGCGCAGGGCACGGACGTCCTCGGCCTTCTCGCCGGTGCGGAAGACGGCCAGCAGCCGGTCGTCCAGGCGGCGCAGCCGCAGCAGCCGGGCCTGCCGGTAGTAGCGGTGCAGGGCCGTGAACTCGCGCACGAACGCGGGGTCGTCGAGCAGTCCGGGTACGGCGTCCTCGGGCAGCCGGTTCAGGTCCCGGTCGTACAGGGCGAGGACGTCCGAGGCCGGCGTCCCGTCGGCGGTCCGGCCGGTGCTGCCGGCGCTGCCTGTGCTGCCTGTGCTGCCTGTGCTGCCTGTGCTGCCGAACAGCAGCACGTCCCCGACGGCGACGACGTCGCAGGGCACGCACGCGTGCTCGGTGCGCAGCCGCCCGGTGGCCGTGAGGCCGAGCCCGGCGGAGCCGAACTCCTCGGCGCGGCGCGCGTTGAGGGCCTCGGCCCGCCGGGCGAGGTCGGCGGCCTGGGCGGCGAGGCGGTCGCGCAGCACCTCGTAGGTGCCGGCGTCGACGGTGTCGTACGAGCCCGTCTCCGGGGCGGTTGCCATGGACGGCGCTTCCCTTCAAGGGCTTCGAGAACGGTGAGTACGCGAACTTCGCGTGGGTGATCAGGGGGCTGCCGGGCCGCCGACCCCCGTACGGCGGCCCGGCATCGGGCCGTCAGTTCCTGGCGGCGCCGTTCAGCGCGGTCAGCGGGGTGTCCGCGAGGCCCAGCTCACCGGCCCGGTCGAGCAGCTGCCGGAACTGTCCCGCCTCCGGGCCGCCGGACTTCATCAGCTTCATCAGCAGCGCCGACACCGTCAGGTTCTGCACGTCCGCCGTGCCGAAGGAGCCGAGGATCCGGCTCAGGTCGTCGGTGAAGCTGCCCGAGCCGTCCAGCCAGGGCTTCGCCAGCGCCTGCGCCGTACGGGAGTTGTCGACGAAGCCGTCCACGCCCTTGCCGAGCGAGACCGCCGACACCAGCCGGTCGAAGAAGACGGACTCCCCGCCGACGATGTCGATGTCGGCGTTCTCCAGGCCGGTCGCGAGGACCGTGGCCTGGGCCTCGGCGACCTGCCGCTGTGTCTCCAGGCCGGCCAGCCGGATCTCCTTCTCCGCCTGCAGCCGCAGTCGGTACTCCTCGTGCCCGCGCGACGCCTCGTCCAGGGCGGCCATCGCGGCGGCCTTCTCGGTGAGGCCCGCCGCCTCGGCCTTCAGCTTCTCCCCGATGCCGGCGGCCTCCGCGAGGGCCTTCGCCCGGGCGCCCTCCGCCTCGGCCTTCAGTCGCGCCCCGGTGGCCTCCGCCGCGGCCCGCGCGCCCTCGGCCTCGGCGAGCGCCTTGGCCTGCGTGCCCTCGGCCTCCGCGCGCAGCCGTGCCTCGGTGGCCTGTGCCTCGGCCCGGCCGGACTTCTCGATGACCTCGGCCTCCTTGTCACGGACCTGCACGGCGGCGAGCCCCTCGGCGGCGGCCTCGGCCTGGATGCCCTCGGCGAGCCGCAGCTTGGCCCGGGCGTCGAGGTCGGCGGTCTTCAACCGGGCCTCGGCGAGGGTGAGTTCCTCGGCGGCACGGTGGGTCGCTGCCTGCTCGGCGGCCTCCGCGGCCTTGATGTCCTTGACCAGCTTCTCCTGCGCCTCGGCCTCGGCGCCGATGACGAGGGCCTGCCGTTCGCGCTCGGCCTCCTCGACCATGCGCAGCTTCTTGATGGACTCCTCCTGCTCGGCGACCGTACGGTCCACCGCGACCCGCTCCCGGATGACCTCGGCGATCTCCCGCTTCTCCGCCTCGACCTCCTTCTCGGCGGCGATCCGGGTCAGCTGGGTCTCCCGTTCCCGGGCGATGACCTCCAGCATCCGGTCCTTCTCGATGCGCTCGTTCTCGACGGCGATGACCCGCTCGCGGTTCTTCGCGGCGACCGCGACCTCGCGGGCCTGGTTCTCCCGCTGCACGCCCAGCTGTTCCTCGGTGCGCAGGAAGGCGCCCTGCGCGCGCAGCCGCTCCTCCTCCACGACCCGCGCGGTCTCGGCCTCCTCGCGGGCCCGGGACGTCTCGATCTCCCGCTTCTGCTTGATCTCCGCGTCCGCCTGCCGCCGCTCCAGCTCCAGGATGGCCTCGCGGGCGTCGACGTTCTGCCGGGTGATCTCCTTCTGCTCGCCCCGCTGCGCCTCGTTGGTGCGCACGTGCTCGATCGCCGTCAGCTCGGTGATCTTGCGGATGCCCTGGGCGTCGAGGACGTTGGCCGGGTCGAGCTGGGTGAGCGGCGTCTGCTCCAGGTAGTCGATCGCCGCGTCCTCCAGGTGATAGCCGTTGAGGTCGACGCCGATCAACTCGATGATGTGGTACCGCAGTTCCTCGCGCTTGGTGTACAGGTCGGTGAAGTCCATCTGCTTGCCGACGGTCTTCAGCGCCTCGGAGAACTTCGCGTGGAACAGCTCCTGCAGCGTGTCCTGGTGGCTGGCGCGCTCGGTGCCGACGTTCTGGGCGACCTTGATGACGTCCGCCTCGGTCTTGTTGACCTTGACGAAGAACGAGATGCGGATGTCGGCGCGGATGTTGTCCCGGCAGATCAGCCCGTCCCGGCCGGAGCGGCTGATCTCGATCGTCTTCACCGAGATGTCCATCATCTCGGCCTTGTGCAGCACCGGCAGCACGACCTGCCCGGTGAACGTCACGTCCACCCTGCGCGTCTTGGACACGATCAGCGCCCGGCCCTGGTCCACCTTGCGGTACAGCCGGGAGAAGGAGAACAGCGCGAGCAGTACGACGACGAGACAGACGGCGACCAGCACGCCGAGGGCTTCCATGGCTACGTCCTTGTGCGTCAGACGATGAAAGACGGACGAGCCCTCAGCCCCAGTGCCGGACACCTGTTCGATGTCCGGCACCCGAACCATCCGTAGTGCTCCCCCGTCGGACGATCGTGCACCCGGGGCGTACCCCCGCGCATTGCCGGTCTCCGGCAGCGTTCACTATGTTCTCGATGCCGGACAGGCGCTAAGAAAGCATCACCGGCACGTCAAGATCACGGGGGACGGGGACGGCGTGACCGAGCAGGCGATACCCGAGCACTATCTGGACGGCTACGCCGGCGCGTTGGCCGAGGTCGCGGCCACCGGCCGCCGGCTGACCCGGGAGGAGCTGGCCGCGCGCCGCGCCCTGGGCGAGCAGGCCGCCGAGTCCGGCCACGGGCTGCGCGCCCTGGTCGTCGCCCACCTGGCCGCCGCCCGCGCCGCCTGGCCCCGCACGCCCGGCTCGGCCGACAGCACGCTGGCCGCCGTGCAGCAGGCGGTCGACGCCTTCGCCGAGGGCTACGAACGCGCCCAGCGGCTCGCCGTGCGCCGCGAGGAGGCCGCGCGCCGGGAGTTCATCGACGACCTGCTCTACGGCCGCAGCGACCTGGGCCGCCTCGCCGAGCGCGCCGAACGGTTCGGCCTGCGGATGTCCCGCGCCCACGCGGTCGCCGTCGCCGAGGGTCCGGTGCCGTACGTCGAGGGCGATCCGGTGGCCCGGCAGGTGGAACGGGCGGTCCTGGCCCGCTTCGACACCCGCAGCATCCTGCTCACCACCAAGAACGGCCGACTGCTGTGCGTCGCGCCCGGCGACGAGGACGACGTCCTCACCCACTTCGCCAAGCAGGTGTACGCGGCGGCCGAGGGCTGCCGGGTCGCGGTCGGCCGCGCGCAGCACGGCCCCGGCGGGGTCGTGCAGTCGTACGAAGAGGCCCTCGCCACATTGGAGATGGCCGGGCGGCTCGACCTGAACGAGCCGCTGCTGCGCGCCGCCGACCTCCTGGTGTACCCGGTGCTCGCCCGCGACCGGCAGGCGATGGCCGACCTGGTCTCGCACACCCTCGGCCCGCTCACGGCGGCCCGCGGCGGGCCGCAGCCCCTGCTGGACACGCTCACCGCGTACTTCGACTCCGGCTGCGTGGCCGCCGAGGCCGCCCGCCGGCTCTCGCTCAGCGTGCGCGCCCTGACCTACCGCCTGGAGCGCATCCACAAGCTGACCGGCGCCGACCCGGCCGACCCGGCCCACCGCTACCCGCTGCAGACCGCGGTGATCGGCGCCCGCCTGCTGGACTGGCCCGCGAAGCCGCTCTGAGCAGTCCTTGCAGAGCAGTCCTTACGGAGCGGCCCTTACGGAACAGTCCTTCCAGAGCGGTCCTTACGGAGGGGTGACGTACCGCCCGTCGCACCCGGTCGCGGGCGGGTCGCGGACCTAGCGTGGCCGTATGCGTGTACTGGTCACCGGCGGTGCCGGGTTCATCGGGTCCCATGTCGTCGACGCGCTGCGGGCGCGCGGGCACGAGCCGGTCGTGTACGACGTCCGGGACGATCCGGCCGCCGACGTGCGCAACCCTGCGGCCATCGCCCGCGCCCTGTCCGGCGTGGACGCGGTCTGCCACCAGGCGGCCATGGTGGGCCTCGGCAACGGCGTCGCGGACGCGGCCGAGTACGTCTCCCGCAACGACCTGGGCACCGCCGTCCTGCTCACCGCGATGGCCGAGGCGGGCGTACGGCGACTCGTCCTGGCCGGGTCGATGGTGGTCTACGGCGAGGGCCGCTACGACTGCCCCGTGCACGGTGTCGTACGCCCCGGCCCCCGTGCCGCCGCCGACCTTGCCGCAGGCCGCTTCGACCCGAACTGCCCACTGTGCGGGGCGGAGTTGTCCCCGGGCCTGGTGGGCGAGGACGCCCCACCCGACCCGCGCAACGTGTACGCGGCCACCAAGCTCGCCCAGGAACACCTGTCCGCCGCCTGGGCCCGCTGCACGGACGGCACGGCGCTCTCCCTCCGCTACCACAACGTCTACGGCCCCCGCATGCCCCGGAACACCCCGTACGCCGGGGTCGCCTCCTTCTTCCGCTCGGCCCTGGAACGCGGCGAGCCCCCGCGCGTGTTCGAGGACGCCCGACAGCGCCGGGACTTCGTGCACGTCCGGGACGTGGCCGCCGCCAACGTCACCGCGCTGGAGGCCGAGCCACGCCCCGGAACACTCACCGCGTACAACACCGGCAGCGGCGACCCCCACACGGTCGGCGACCTGGCCCACGCCCTGTCCACCGCCTGCGACGGCCCCGAACCCCTGATCACCGGCGAGTACCGGCTGGGCGACGTACGGCACATCACGGCGGACTCGTCCCGCCTGCGGGCGGAACTGGGCTGGAAGCCGGAGGTGACCTTCGAGGAGGGGATGCGGGAGTTCGCCGGGGTCCGTCCCGGCTAGAAGGTCAGGGAGGCGGCAAGCCGCAGCCTGTCGCGCAGTTGCTCGGGTGGCGCAGTGGGCGGTGCGCTGATTGTGATCAGCCGTCGGACCAGGCGCCAAGGAGTTGCAAACCGTTGATCGCCTACCGGCAATGCCGTAGGTTGCGGTCCCCGCTGTTGCGCTGTCTGCGCCAGTCCTGTCTGCGCCAAACCCTGGTCGAGCACCTGGAGTTGCGATGCCGTCTGCCCGTCGAAGAACTCAGCTCCTGCTTGCCGCCCTGGCCGCGGGCGTCCTTTCGGCCGCCTGCTCGGCCTCGGGCGACGCCCAGGATGCGACGCCGAGCGCGTCCGCCGCCGACGCGCAGGAAGTGGCCTACTACCGGTGTCTGGAGGACCAGGGGCTGACCCTGGAGGTGATCGACGGCGGCGAACTCCGGGTCGACAAGGACAAGGCGGCCGAGTTCGGTTATGCGAAGCAGCAGGCGGCCGAGGCCAAGTGCCACAGCAAGCTCCCGGACGACCGTCCGTCGGCGTCCGATCCGGCCGAGGCACTTGAGGCCGCGCGGAAGGAGGCGGAGTGCTTCCGGAAGAACGGCATACCCGAGTACCCGGACCCGGACCCCAAGACGGCTGAGTTCGACCTGACCGATGAGCTGACGGCAGAGCTCAAGGGGGAGTTCGCCGACATCGGAGCCAAGTGCTCGCCCTCGCACGACCAAGGGATCGTGGGCGGCTGACGCCGGCAGGGAGCAGAACGAGGGCACGGCCGCCGGAGCGCACCGTACTCACCTCGCCCGTGGAGTACCCGAACCGCTCGGGCTACTGCGCGGCAGCGCGCGTAGGCCAGTCCAGTACGGTCAGCTCAGGCCACTGCTGCCGCCAGCGGGCCGACTTGCTCTCGTAGACGTCCCGTGGAGCGAGCACCGGATTGGGCCGTACGACAAGGTTGAACACGTCGGAAAGCCCATGCGGCGCGTAGACGCGCCACCTGCCCGCAGGCTCCAGCCGCACCCCCAGGCAACAGGTGGTCGCCGCGAAGGAGTCGATGGCCGCCTCCGTGGACGAATACGGAGCACAGGCGACTCCGAACTTCTGCTCGTACCAGAGGTGGACACGGGCCTCGTTGCGGATCTCGACCTCGGCGGGCAGGCCGGCGAAGACCTCCTCGCCTGCCTTGATCACTGCGTCCTCCGCCTCCCATGACAGATCTCCGTTGTCGAAATAGAAGACGTCGTAGTCCTTGATCCCGCTTGTGGGAAGCCTGTCCGTGACCACGTTCCACACGGTCTGGAACAGGCACCCCGCCGTCACGTACCAGCCAGGCAATGCCATGGACGCGGTCCGGTCCAGCACCTCCAGAAGTACCTCGTTGCGGGAGAGGACCGACTTCAGCGTGGCGAGCTGTTCGTCCAGCGGGAGGCGACCGATCATCACCCATGACTACCACTGCTCGCGGCGAGTTCCCATCTGCTGGCGATCGGCCGGCGACCGGGGTGACTCCCGTCGACGTCCACAGCCTGTGGACGGCTTGCCCGGGTCACCAACCGGTCAGCAAACAGGTGAATCAACCGGCCCGAAGACCCCAAGAATTAACCGAACTCACGTACAACCCTTGCCTGTTGCCGAGGGTCTCCTGATCGCGCGCCAACCTGGCGCCCGGGATCCGCCCGACCGTGGGAGACACCTTTTGCGCAAACGCACCTACCTGCTGACCGCCGCGCTACTCGCCTCCGGCCTGACCCCGCTGGCGCTGGCCGCGCCGGCGACCGCGGCCACGGCGAAGTACGCCGACGACTTCAACGGCGACGGATACCGCGACCTCGCCCTCGGCGACCACACGGCTACCACCGCCGGCAAGAAGGAGGCGGGTGCGGTCGTGGTGGTGTGGGGCACCGCTCACGGGCCCGACCCCGCCAAGCGCTCAGTGATCACGCAGAACACGCCGTACATCGCGGGCACCGCCGAGACGAACGACCATTTCGGCGCCAAAGTCACCGCGGCCGACATGAACAAGGACGGCTACGGCGACCTCGTCGTCACCGCCCCCGGCGAGGACGACAGCTCCTACCACGGTACCTTCACCATCCTCTGGGGCTCCAAGTCCGGCCTGACCACAGGGACTTCGTTCAAGAGCCCGAGCTGCAAGGACTGCGGCTTCGCCAAGGACATCGCGGTCGGCGACTTCACCGCCGACGGCAGGCCGGACGTGGTCGCGATCACCGACGACTACATCTACGTCCTGCGCGGCCCGTTCACGAAGTCCGGCTCGCGCGGCACGGCCACCAACCTCGACCCGATCGACGGCGAGGACATCAAGCCGGACCTGGTGGTCTCCGGCAAGGTCACCAAGGACGGCACGGCCGACTTCGCCGTTCTCGGCTACGACTCGGACACCTGGACCAACCGCGCGTGGTTCTACCGCGGCGGCTCGGGCGGCCCCACCAAGCCGACGCGGAAGATCGGCCTGCTCGGCGACTCCGGCTTGGTGGACGCGAGCGCCACGATCGCCGACTTCGACAAGGACGGCTACGGCGACCTCGCCGTCGGCCTTGCCCGCGCGGGCAAGGGCGGCACCGTCCGGGTCTACAAGGGCACCTCCCAGGGCCCGAGCACCACGGGCACCTCGTTCACGCAGGACACGGCCGGCGTCCCTGGCACGCGCGAGTCTGTCGACTACTTCGGTTACGACGTGTCGGCCGCGGACACGAACGGCGACGGCTACCCGGACCTCGCGGTGGGCATCCCGGGCGAGATCCTCGGCGACCACAACTTCCGCGACGGCGCCGTCACCGTCCTGCGTGGCGGCAGGGGCGGTCTCACCGGCAGGAACTCCCGCCAGTACGACGTCGGCACACCGGGCGTCGAGGGCGACCCCGACGACGGGAACGGCGCCTGGCTCGGCTCCTCGGTGCTGCTGCGCGACCTCGACCGCGACGGCCGGGCCGAACTGGTTGCCACCGCGAACGAGATCGGCCGCCTGTACCTCCTGCCCGGCACGGCCTCCGGCCCCACGGGCACCGGCTCGGCCCTGCTCACCGCCCAGTCCCTGGGCCTGGGCAACCGGGGATCCTTCGGCGCAGCCCTGACCGACTGACCCCCTGCTCCCCCTTGCTTCTTCGACTGGAGACACGGACGTGAAGTACCCCCTGCGCGGCAGCACCGCGCTCGCCGCCCTGCTCGTCGCGGGCCTGACGCCGGTGGCCCTGGCCACCTCCGCCTCGGCGGCCCCTTCCGGGCTCCAAGGCGACTTCAACGGCGACGGTTACCGGGACGTGGCCATCGCGGCCCCCGCCGCCGCCGTGAACGGCAAGTCCTGGGCCGGCCAGGTCGCCGTGGTCTACGGCACGGCGAGCGGGCTGAACCCGGCCAAGCACCAGCTGATCAGCCAGAACACCACCGGCATCCCCGGCGACGCCGAGAAGGACGACGAGTTCGGCGACCAGATCGCCACCGCCGACCTCAACCGCGACGGCTACAGCGACCTCGTCATCGGTGCCCAGCACGAGAAGTCCGGCAGCGCCGAGGACGCGGGCACGGTCGTCATCGTCTGGGGCTCCAGGAGCGGGCTGTCCGGTGGTACGACCGTGAAGAACCCGCAGACTCTGTACGGCAGTTACTTCGGGCTGAGCATCGCGGCGGCGGACTTCACCGGCGACGGCAAGCCGGACCTGGCGATCTCCGCACAGAGCGACACCCAGAACCCCAGCAGCTGGCGGATCCGGCTGATCCGGGGCCCGTTCGCGAAGTCGGGCTCGACGGGGCGGGTGTCGACGTACTCCCCCGGCATCGACAAGCCGACCCTCACCGCCGGCCGGGTCAGCGGCGACAACAAGGCCGACCTGGTCGTCACCGGACAGAAGCCCAACGGCGACCACCTCGCCACGGCCGTCTACTACAAGGGCACCACCGACGGCATCAGCAAGGCGGCGAGCCTGCGCACCGGCGAGACGGCCGCGATCGGCGACCTGAACAAGGACGGCTTCGGCGACATCGTCCTCGGCAACCCGGAGGACCCGGCCGACGAGCCCTCGGCCTCCACCGGCGGCAAGATCCACGTCATCTACGGCACCTCGTCCGGCCCGAGCGCCACCCGCCGGGTCTCACTCACGCAGAACACCTCGGGCGTGCCGGACTCCTCCGAAGAGGTCGACCGCTTCGGCCAGGCGCTGGCCATCGGCGACTTCGACAAGGACGGCTACGGGGACCTGGCGGTCGGCGCTCCGGGCGAGACCTTCGGGGACGACTCCGACTACCGCGCCTCCGCCGGAGCGATCACCCTGCTCCGGGGCTCGGCCTCCGGCCTCAGCACCACCCGCCCGGTGTTCCTCACGCAGGACAGCCCCGGCGTGCCAGGCACCCTGGAGGCGGGCGACAACTTCGGCGACACCCTCCTCGCCTCCGACGTGAACCACGACGGCCACGCCGACCTCACGGCCGTCGCCACCCAGGAGAACGACCCCGAGGGCGCGGTCTGGTTCCTGCCGGGTGCCTCGTCCACGCTCTACTCCACGACGGCGACCACGACCTTCGGCCCGACGAAGGTGGGGCTGCCGGCCGGCAAGTACACCGCGTTCGGGGCCGACCTGGCGGGCTAGCCCCCCGAGGTGACCCTGTCTACGCCTTCGCCGCCGGCAGGGTCACCTCGAAGCGGCAGCCGCCCGGGATGTTGCGGACGGTCGTGCGCCCCTGGTGCGCCTCGACGATGCCCCGGACGATCGCCAGGCCGAGCCCCGCTCCCGCCGGCGGCGTGCGCGCGTCCGTGCCGCGCCAGCCGGTGTCGAAGACGCGGGGCAGGTCCTCCTCGGGGATGCCGCCGCAGCCGTCCGTCACCGACAGCACCACGCCGTCGGGGGCACGCTCGGCGGCGATCGCGACCGTGCCGTCGGCCGGGGTGCGGCGGATGGCGTTCACCAGCAGGTTGGCGAGGACCCGGCTCATCTCCTTGCCGTCGACCTCCACCGGCAGCGGCTCCACCCCGTCGCCCACGAGCCGTACGCCGTACTCGCGGGCGAGCGGGCCGACCCCCGCGAGGGCGTCGCCGACCAGGTCGTACAGCGAGATCCGGGCCGGGCTCAGGGGCAGCGTGCCGGCGTGGATGCGGGAGAGTTCGAAGAGGTCGCCGACCATGTCGTTGAGGCGTTCCACCTCGGTGCGGATCTGCTTGAGATAGCGGTCGGGGTCGGCGGCCACCCCGTCCTCCAGGGCCTCCGACATGGCGCGCAGCCCGGCGAGCGGGGTGCGCAGATCGTGCGAGATCCACGCGACGAGTTCCCGCCGGGAGGTCTCCAGGGCCCGCTCGCGTTCCCGGGACGCGGCGAGCCGGGCGCTGGTGGCGGCCAACTCGCGGCTGAGCGCGTCCAGTTCGGCGGTGGCCGGGACCTCGGGCGCGGCGAAGGCGCCGCCGTCACCGAAGTTCCGTGCGGCGTCGGCGAGTTCGCGGCTGCGGGCGACGACCCAGCGGCCCAGCAGCAGCGCGGTGACCAGGGAGACCACGGCCGCCATGGCCACGACCGTGGTGACGACCCGCAGGTCGTGCGAGGACAGGAACATCGCCTGGGCCACCGCCATCGTCCCGGCGAGCATGGCGACCACCCCGACGGCGGCCACCACGGCGAGCGAGGTGGTGAGGGAACGCCGGCGGATCAGCCGCAGCACGGCCGCCCCGACGAGACCGGTGGCGGCGGCACCGAGGAAGGCGTAGAGGGCGATGAGCAGGGCGTCACGCATGTCACTCGCCCTCCGTTCCAGCTCCGGTTCCTGCTCCGGGTCCGGCTCCGGCTCCGGCTCCGGTGGGGTCGAAGCGGTACCCCACGCCCCACACCGTCTGGATGAGGCGGGGGCGGGCGGGGTCGTCCTCGACCTTGCCGCGCAGCCGGCGGACATGGACCGTGACGGTCGACAGGTCACCGAAGTCCCAGCCCCACACCTCCCGCATCAGCTCCTCCCGGCCGAACGCCCGCCCCGGATGCCGCAGGAAGAAGGCGAGCAGATCGAACTCCCGGAGGGTGAGGGCCAGATCGGTGCCGTTCTTGGCGGCGCGGCGGGCGGCCGGGTCCACGGTCAGACCGGCCGCGCCCAGCGGGCCGCGCGGCACGGCGGGCCGGGCGCGGCGCAGCACCGACTCCACCCGCAGCACCAGCTCGCGCGGGCTGAACGGCTTGGTCACGTAGTCGTCGGCGCCGACCTCCAGGCCGAGGATGCGGTCGTCCTCGTCACCGCGCGCGGTGAGCATGACGACCGGCACCGGACCGTGCTCACGCAGCCGCCGGCACACCTCCAGGCCGTCCATCCCGGGCAGCATCAGGTCCAGCACCACGAGGTCCGGCCGGTGCGCGGCGGCCCGGGCGAGGGCGGCCGGGCCGTCGGCGGCGCGGTCCACGGCGTATCCGGCCCGGTCCAGGTATCCGGCGACGACTTCGGCAACGGTCGGGTCGTCGTCCACGACGAGGATCCGGCCCAGGGAACCGGGTCGCGGCCCGGCGTCCGGTGATGCGTACGGCTGCTGCATGTCTCCACCCTGGCACCGAGCCGCCCGGGAGGCTCGGCCGCGGCTGGGACGTCCGCGTTTCGTAAGGAGGCGATGCCCCCTTTGCCCCGATTCGGCTTCGTAGGGTGAACGCCGTGACGAGCACCTACCCTCCCCCTTACGGCCCCCCTTGCGACCCTCCCCCTTACGACGTGGATGTCGTGCTGCCCTGCCTGAACGAGGCCGAGGCGCTGCCGTGGGTCCTCGCCCGCGTCCCGGCCGGCTGGCGCGCCCTCGTCGTCGACAACGGCTCCACCGACGGCTCCGCCGACCTGGCCCGTGGCCTCGGCGCGACCGTCGTGCGCGAGGAGCGGCGCGGCTTCGGCGCCGCCTGCCACGCCGGACTGCTGGCCGCCACCGCCGACGTGGTGTGCTTCTGCGACTGCGACGCCTCCCTCGACCCCGCGCAGCTGGTCCCGTTCGTCCGCGAGGTCCGGGCCGGCGAGGCCGACCTGGTGCTCGGCCGGCGCCGCCCGCAGACCCGGGGCGCCTGGCCGGCCCACGCCCGCGCGGGCAACCTCGCGGTGGCTCACCTCCTGCGCCGCCGCACGGGCCTGCGCCTGCACGACCTCGGCCCTCTGCGCGCGGCCCGCCGCGAGCGGCTGCTCGCCCTGGCCCTGACCGACCGCCGCAGCGGCTATCCCCTGCAGATGGTGGTCCGCGCGGCCGACGCGGGCTGGCACATCACCGAACACGACGTCCCGTACCTCCCGCGCACCGGCGCCTCGAAGGTCACGGGGACCTGGCGGGGGACGTGGCAGGCGATACGGGACATGAGCAAGGTCCTGAACGAGCCGCCCGTTGTCCGTGCCTAGCTGTCACCAGCCAAGGAAAGCCCACATGACCACCCTCCTCGTCATCGCCAAGGAGCCGCTGCCCGGGCGGGTCAAGACGCGGCTCACTCCCCCCTTCTCCCCCGAGCAGGCCGCCACCCTCGCCGAAGCCTCGCTCTCCGACACCCTGCGGGCCGTGGCCGAAACCCCGGCCACGCGCAGAGTGCTCGTGCTCGACGGCCGGCCAGGCCCCTGGCTGCCCCCCGGCTTCGACGTCGTCCCCCAGTGCACCGGCGGACTCGACGCCCGCCTCGCCGACGCCTTCGCCCGCTGCGCCGGCCCCGCCCTGCTGATCGGCATGGACACTCCCCAGGTCACCCCGGATCTGCTCACCGTGGACTTCGCGGGCTGCGACGCGTACTTCGGCCCGGCCGAGGACGGCGGGTTCTGGGCGCTGGGCCTGGCCCGCCCGGAGCCCGCGCTGCTGCGGGGCGTGCCGATGTCCACGCCGGAGACCGGGACCGTGCAGCGGGAGCGGCTGGTCGCCGCCGGGCTGCGGGTACGGGACCTGCCCCGGCTGCGGGACGTCGACACCGCCGCCGACGCCCGCGCCGTCGCCGCCCTCGCCCCGCACGGCACCTTCGCCGCCCGGCTGGCGGACTGCACGGCGGCCGATGCCCGATGACCCCCGCATCCGGCCCTACGACGGCCCGGCGCACGTGGCGCCCGGCAGCCGCCGAAGGCGAAGCCGAGGCGCAGGTCGACCCGCAAGCCGCCGACGGCGAACGCGCCCCACTGGGGCCACCCGCACCCGACAACGAAAGCAGCACGGGTGGTGCGGGTGGGAACGAATCCGCCGAAGGCGAAGCCGAGGCGGCATCGGTCCAGGCACCGCAGGGCCCCGCCTGGGCCCTCTCCGACCCCTACGCCACAGCCCTCCGCACCGGCCGAGGCCCGCTGTACCTGCGCCGCACAGACGGCTGGCTCCTGCCACTGGAGGTGGAGCGCTGGTGCGCCGACGCGGACACGGTGGACTCTGCGGTGCTGGACCGCTGCGAGGGCGCCGTCCTGGACGTCGGCTGCGGCCCGGGCCGGCTGGTGGCCGAGTTGGCGGCCCGCGGCCGTACCGTCCTGGGCGTCGACGTCAGCGAGGCGGCCGTCACCCGCACCATCACGGTCGGCGGCCAGGCCCTGCGCCGCTCGGTGTTCGACCCGCTGCCCGGCGAGGGCCGCTGGGGCACCGTCCTGCTCATGGACGGCAACATCGGCATCGGCGGCGACCCGCGCGCCCTGCTGCACCGGATGAGCCAACTCCTCGCCCCCGGCGGCCTGTTGATCGCAGAGACGGCCCAACTGGACCTCGACGAGCGCGCCCGGGTGCAGGTCGTCGACGTCACCCACGGGCGGGCCCTCATGGGCGACCCGTTCCCGTGGGCGCGGATCGGCACCCCGGCCCTGCTCCAACTCGCCGACCGGGCCCCCGAGTGGCGCCCGGAGGCTCAGTGGACGGCCGGCGACCGCCGCTTCGTCGCCCTGCGCACCCGCACCGCGAGCAGCAGCGCCGAGCCGCCGAAGAGCAGAGCCGTGATCAGCAGCCAGCGGCCGAGGAAGACGTCCGCGGACTGACCGGTGGCCAGGCGGTAACGCCGGTCCACCAGGTTGAAGATCAGCGGGAACCACACGAGCAGCAGCAGTCCCGACAGCGCGGCCGGCACCCGCACGTACATCACCCACCCCCGCCGCCCGACCGCGTCGAGACCGTGCACGACCGCCCGGTCCGCCATCGAGTACAGCGGCACCAGAACGAGGTCGTGCAGCAGGGCCGCCCCCACGACCCACAGCGCCACCCCGAACCAGTCACCGGCGAGCAGCCGTACACCGGCGTACGCGGCGAGCGCGAACGAGCAGCAGAGCAGCAGGATCTGCAGCGGACTGCCCACAGGCAGGGGGCGCATCACAGGCAGGCGGCGCATCACAGGTCTCCGAAGGTCAGCCGGGCCACCCACTTGGTGTTGAGCACGCCTGGTGCGGCGGGCACGATGACGCGCGCCGGGTGGCCGTGGTCGGGGGACAGTTCCTCGCCGTTGACGTACAGGGCGAGCAGGGAGCGCGGGTCGGCCACCTGGTTGGCGCGCAGGGCCGCGCGGCGGAAGGCGCCGTGCCGCTGCAGGGACTCCACGAACACGTCCGGCGGGTCGCCCTCGTACCCGACGAGCGCCGCGAGGTCCCGCAGCCGCACCCCGCGCCACCACTGGTCGGCGGTGGACCAGCCCTCCACACAGGCGATCGGCAACGACGAGCTGTGCAGGGGCAGTTGGAGCAGCTGGGCGCGGCTGAGGCGCACGGTCCCGGTGCGGCCGGTGACGACGATCCGCCACGCCTCCTCGCTGGTCTCCGCCGCGTCGATCCCGGCGTACGCGGCCGTCTTGTTGATCTGGAAGCCGTTCGGGCCGCCGGCCGGGTCGGCCCCGCCGTGCGGCGCGAGCAGGGCCGTACGCCGGAAGGGTCCGCCCAGGCTCTGCCCGACCGTGGTCAGGAACAGCAGCAGCGAGCCGCCGCCGACCAGCCACAGCGCCCCGCGCCGGGACACGGTGGGCGGGTCGGGCTCAGCCGCGGCCAGGTCGTCCACATCCTTCTCACCCTTCTCGCCCCTCTCAACCTTCTCGCCCCTCTCGCCCTTCTCGTCCCCCTCCCGCAGCCGCCCCCGCACGGTCCGCACCGCGGCCGGCGTCTTCAGCACCGCGTGCGCCACGAACGCGGCGAAGAACACCCACGCCCCGTAGAAGTGCAGCGGATAGAAGGAGCCGGGGAAGACGTAGTTCAGCTGGACGTTGAACACACCGGTCGTGAACTCGAACAGCCCGCCGCCGACCAGCAGGAGCAGCGAGATCCGCTCCAGCCCGTGCGCCACGGAGCGGGCCGGCGGCAGCGTGAACAGCTTCGGCACCACCGACCACAGCTTGGCCAGCAGGACCGGGATCAGGGTGATGCCGAGGGTGACGTGGAGGCCCTGGGTGAACCGGTACAGCCACACCGGGCCGGTCGGCCACGCGAAGAGGTAGAAGCCGAGGATCCCCTTGTCCGGGGTCGTGTCGTTCACGGGGTGCAGGTCCGGGTTGTAGGCCGCGTACGACACCAGGCCGGTCACGAACAGCACGGTGATGCCGACGAGCAGCACGAGACCGAGCACCGAGGTGAACCAGCGGCCGCGCAGCGGGCTGCGCCAGAAACCGGGGGAGGTGGGAAGCCGGGGAAGGTCGCGCATGCCCCGACCGTAAGCCGCGAAACGCCCGGGAAAGGGGGCGCGACCCATGACGAAACACTGACGTCCGGCCCGGACGACGACCCGTCCAGGGCCGTGCGGCCTAACGTGCCGACGTGACCCGCTCCCGCCCCGACGTGCCGCGTTCCCGTTCCGATGCGCCCTGCTCCCGTCCCGACGCGCGCCGATCCCTCCGCCGTGATCTGTACGCCGCCGGCGCCGCCGCCCTGCTCGTGACGGCGGCCGTCCTGGTCGGCCGCCACCTCCAGGACACCTACCGCATCCTGTTCGTGCACTGGCCGCCCGTACTGGCCGAGTGGGATCCGCACGTGGGCCCCGGCACCCCGGCCGCCGTCCTCCTCGCGGCGGCCGGCGTGGCCTACGGCCCGACTCTGGCCGCCCGTCTGCCGTGGCGTGCCCTGCTGGTGACGGCCTGGGGGTCGGCCCTGGCCTGGATCCTCTCCCTCGCCCTCGTCGACGGCTGGCACCAGGGCATCGCGGTCCGCCTCACCACCCGCGAGGAGTACCTCCGGGTCATCGGCCGCTTCCACGACATCCCGGCCGCCCTGCGGGACTTCACCCACCACATCGTCAGCGGCACCCCCGCCCCCTGGCCGGCCCATGTCGCCGGTCACCCGCCGGGCGCGACGCTCACCTTCGTCCTGCTCGACCGGATCGGGCTGCGGGGCGGCGGATGGGCCGGGATGTGGTGCGTGACCCTCGGCTCGACGGCCTGCGTGGCGGTCCTGGTCGCCGTCCGCGCCCTGGCGGACGAGACCCTGGCCCGACGGGCGGCCCCCTTCCTGGTCCTGGCCCCGGCGGCGGTCTGGCTGGGCACCTCCGCCGACGCGTACTTCGCGGCGACCGCCGCCTGGTCCGTGGCCCTGCTCGCCCTCGCGGTCACGCGCCGCTCCCTTTCCTGGGCGGCAGCCTCCGGCCTGCTCCTCGGCCTGACCTGCTACCTGTCGTACGGCCTCACGCTCTTCGCCCTCGTCGCGGCGGCGGTCCTGCTGCTGGGCAGGGACGGGGTGCGCGAGCGCCCGGCGCTCCTCCTGGCCCTCCTCGCCGGACTCGCCGTCGTCCCGCTGGCGTTCACGCTCGCGGGCTTCAACTGGTGGACGACGTACCACCTGTTGGTGACCCGCTACTACCAGGGCGTCGGCGGCAAACGCCCCTACGGCTACTGGGTGTGGGCCAACCTGGCCTGCACGGTCCTGATCACGGGCCTGGCGACCGCGGCGGGCCTGCGCCGCACGGCCACGACCCTCACCCACCGCACCGACCCCGCAGCCGTCCGCCTGGCCCTCCTCGTCTCCACCGCCTTCCTCGCCCTCCTCGTCGCCGACCTCTCCGGGATGAGCAAGGCCGAGACCGAACGCATCTGGCTGCCGTTCGCGCTGTGGCTGCTGCCGGCCTGCGCGTATCTGCCCCACCCCCGGGCCTGGCTCACCGCGCAGACGGTGCTCGCGCTGCTCCTCAACCACCTGCTGTTGACGGGATGGTGAGCGACCGTCATCCACACGGTGTGGGGTATTCGGAACAGAAGAGCCTCCCTTCGCGTCCGCTCATGACGAGATCACGCCACTTCCATCCATACCGCGTTGCGTGTGCAATGCGCGATGCGAGAGGGTGTTCGATGACAGCACAACGCACATACGGGGAACGCACATACGGGGGTGGGTGCATGAAGTTCGCCATGGGGTCGACGACCCTGTCGGAACTCGGCAAGAACACGGTCGGCTCCATCGAGGACCTGGGCACGCTGATCAAGTTGCTCGTCCAGGCGGCGGAGCCGCTGGAAGGCAAGTTCAACGGGGCGGGCAAGGCCGCGTTCGACCGGTTCAAGACGCACACGGACCAGATCACGAGCGATCTGAACAGTTCGCTCGACGCGATCCTGGGCGGCCAGTCCGGCATGGACACCGCGTTCGGCTCCGGTGATGTGGAGATGCAGGACAACTCCCACCAGAACATGGGCGCGGCCAACTTCACCGCCGCCCGATTCGGCGCGCGCTGACGGCCAGTCGCCGAAACGTTCGCCTTCACGTAAACCACCACCGTTCTTTCGAGTTCCAACCTTTCGAACCTCCGAGGGGGATCTGACTGTGGGCCAGAACCAGGACCGCCGTGCGTACGACACCGATGCCTCGGCCGAGGTGCAGATGACCCTGGCGGCCGTGATCGGCCAGCTGGAGAGTGTGCTGTCCGACCGCGACCGGGCTGTGAAGGCCGCGATGGCCGACTTCCAGGCCGACGGGGTCTCGGACGAGTACCACGGCAAGGAGGTCCGCTGGCACAAGGCCGCGCACGAGGTGCGCTCCATCATCCATCTGGTGCGCACCACGCTGGAGCAGAACGACTCCACCGCCCAGTCCACGCTGGCCAAGGCCCGGGCCGCGGTCGCGAACATCGGCTGACGGACGACGGGAAGTCGGCCACCTGAGCCAGGGGCGGGGGAGTTACGGAGGATGAGGGGACTGTTGTGACGGGGTGGGACATCGACCCGGCCGGGGTGCACAGCGTGCTGTCCAAGACGGGAACCGCGGCGAAGAACCTGTCGGACGCGCACAGCGCCATGCAGGACAACCTTCGGGAGGCCGCCGACGCGGCGGGCACCCTCACGAGCCAGTACGGGCCGTACACCAGCACGGCGGGGAAGGTCGGTTCGGCACTGGCCCAATTCCTCCAGCACTGGAGCCCTGACCTGCTCTACATCGCCAAGCGCGCCTCGAATTCGCTGCACGGGGCGGATCAGGCCACCGTCGAGTACGTGAAGGGCGATTTGGAACAGGCGGCGAACGCCCAGCACACGGCGGCCCAGGAGCCGAAGATCGACATGCCGGGCAAGGGCGGAACCGGGCACCGCACTCAGGGCGGTTCGTCGTGACCGAGAAGCTGATCAACCCCTCCGGCATACCGCACTTCATCGGCGACCTGGCCACGCTGGACACCGATGTGATGCTGCTGACCGCGGACGCGGGTCAGTTCCGCGCGTCGGGCTCGGACGTGCACACCACCTTCCAGGGCCTGTCCGCGTTCTACAGCGCACCCGAGGCGGAAGACCTGTTCGCCACCACGCTGCCGGTACAGAGGAAGTCGGACGCGTTCGCCGACGACCTGGAGAAGGTCGCCTCCGCTCTGTCGGACTACAGCACCGAAGTCCAGCCACTGGTGAAGAAGCTGGACGCGCTCAAGGCGGACGCCACCGCGTTCGTGAACTCGGTACAGGGCGACGACGACTGGCACAAGGACCAGGACAAGGTCGACCACAACAATGACCTGTGGTACGACGTCAACCACACCGTCGTCGCCTTCATGGCCGCCGAACGCACTGCCTACGACAAGATCATGGCCCTGATCGGCGGCACCCCGCTGACCACCGACGACGGCTCGCACGGCGAGAACATGTACGGCTACACGGCCGAGGACCTCGACCACGCGCCCGAAACCCCGTGGGGCGCCCCGGCCGAGCGCGAGTACGAGGGCGTGGCCTGGCTGGTCCACCAGGGCAAGCAGGTGTGGCACGGTGTCTGGGACGACGGCGTGATGGGCACCATCAAAGGCATCGGCACGCTCTTCGGCAAGGACGGCTGGGACGAGGCCGGCGAGGCCTGGAAGAACCTCGCCAAGGTCAGCACCGCCTCCGGCCTGACCGGCGCCACCATGGGCGCCTGGTGGCTCATCCCCGACAAGAACCTCCCGTCCTGGCTGCGCGAGTCGCGCACCGCCCACAATCAGGCCGTCAAGGGCCTCGTCGCCTGGGACCAGTGGAAGACCAACCCCGCCCGCGCAGCCGGTGCCACTGGCTTCAACATCCTGACCGCCGTCGGCACCGACGGAGCCGGCGCCGCGGCCTCCGGCGCAGGCAAGGCCGGGGCAGCGGCCCGCGCCCTCTCGACCGTGGGCAAGGTCGGCCGGGCTCTCGACCCCGTGACGTATGCCGGCAAAGCAGGCAAGTTCGCGTACATCAGGGTCGGCGACACCTTCACCACCCTCAAGAACCTGCACTCCGGTGCGACAGCCGACCTGCTCAAGCAGGCAGACGCACTCCGGCCGCCCAAGATCCCGCACGACGCCGTTCCGGACGTCGATGCCAAGGGCAACCTCATCTATATGGTCAGGGGCGGCCACGTCTACGACGCCGAGGGCAAGCTCGTCCAGCACGGCAAGGACGCCAAGGTCGAACCATCGGCCGCCGAGCGAGCGCCCTCGACCGAGGCTCCTCATCACCACGAACTGGTCGGCGCGGGTGCGCGGACTCCCGAAACCATCGCCCACGAGGGCGGCGACTTGGCACCTCGGGCCAGCCACGAAATGCCAGGTGGTGGAGGCTCTGCTGATGGGGCTCCGAGGCATGACAGCCGACCAAGTACAAGCTCCGGGCATGCCCACCACACCACTGGGTCGGACGCGCATACAGGGCACGAACGCGGCGTCGGAGGACCAGATTCCGGACACATTCATTCCGGCGAGCACTCGAATGGCACGCTGGACGACGGAAGTGGGGACCACGCAGGACAATCAGACAGCGGTAGTGGAACGGGGGATACACCTGGCTCAGGTTCGTCAGGACCTCTGGAACTGGGCGGCGAAGCAGAGCGCCGATTCCGGGACGGGATGCGCGGCATTCCCAAGAACAACATCAAGCCGAAGGTGTTGGAGAAGATCGTCGGTAGGTTGGCGGAAAACCCGTCCGGTCGGGAGATAGCCGAGATCATCAGTTCCGGACACCTGTCGCACTCGCCCGGCTTCAGAGACACAGTCTCGATGTTGGGATCTGGTAGGCCCGACCAGTTCCCTCGCGCCATCGACCAAATCCGACTCGGTGACCAGTTTTACAAGAGCGGCTTGCGTAACATTGAATTCGAAGTCAAGAATCCAGGCATCAAGGCAGATCTTGATGTGCGCGTGACGGACGACACGGGAAACAGCTACGGCTATCAGATGAAGCGGCTGAACAATCCGAAGAATCCGTTCGATTCGATCGCCAAGCCGGACAATCTGGGTCAGCTTTCTAAGTCGGAGGCCGATCACAAGATCATGCTGGTCGATGGACAGGGAACCGTCGCCGAGTGGCAAGCCAAGGGCATCCCGGAGGAGCTTCTCCAAGTGCATCTCGGCGAGCACCCGTTCAAGAGCGAAAAGGGTCGTGGCATTCTATTCGTACTTCGGCTCGACGACGGGACGCTCGTGATTCCGCCGGGAGCCAAGGTCGATCCGCGAGGTGTTCTGTGATTACGACGATGCCGGTCGGTAGCTGGACCTGGGAGACCAAGCTGGAGAGCCCGGGTGCCGACCCTGCCGGGCGGTGCGTGCGGCAGCTGATGGATGTGTGGGCGGTGCTGCGGTCTCTCGGCCTCTCCGAGGGAGGCGCTCGGGCTGACATCAGCGTTGAGGCCAAGGACGACGGCCTAGTGTTGCTGAGCCGGAGGGGAGTGTTTGTAGACCCGTCTGATGCGGCCGCCGAGGCCGGACTCTTGCGCATTGCGCGATCGGTGGATCAGGAGCGCGCCGGTGTCGTCACTATCGACCTGGCCACCCCCGGAAGTTGTCTGCGACAGGACGTGGCTCATCCCGTTCAGAAGCTCTTCGTAATCTCTGTCGACGCATGGTCGAGTGGAGCGGCAACGGTGACGCTCCGCACGTTTTCCGATGCCTGGTTGTCCCACGATTTGCGTGGTCACAAGCAACCCGAGGTGAGGGAGGAGAACACCCCCCGCCTCACGCGTGCTCTTGCCGCAATTACTCGGCTGACCGAAGCCGACGTCATTCCTGCGGACCCCACCCCGTACGCCATCCCGACCGAGGACGGCTTTGAGGACCTTCCGGACGAAGATCCGGATCTCCTGGATTCCTGGTACATGTTCGAGGTGCCGCGGCGTACCGACTGGCTCCGGAGGAATATCCCCACTGACGTGTCCCAGTTCGAGACGCAAACCGATTTGCCTGTTACATTCGCAGAAGTTGCGATTGATGGCACAGTTGTCGGCTACCTCTGGGCAGCCGACGACGACGATGCGGCTGGCTATGAACCCCGTACACCTGCTGGTGATGCTGCCCTTGATGCCGCAGAGGAGTGGCTGGCGCGCCTCAGCCAGGCGAAGCAACGCGGACTATCCCCGACCCAGGCATTGCGTGAAATTGCATCGTGGCCGGGTGACGAGACATCCGGAGCTGTCGTACCCGGCGGACTGCGGGAGGCGCCATCTCTCGAGGCTCTGCAGGATCTCTCGGGACGTGAGTGATGGTCTGTGCGAGTACCTGTCCAAGCTCCTTCAGCATGACTGGCTCGGAGAGTTCCCCACCTGGCATGAACGCGGTCACCCGCTCTCCCACCCTCACTTCCCCGGGCGCGACGGCCGACACACCCCTCTGATGAATACTGCTCAGCGAATCGACATCGATGATCCGGAAGTGGACATGGATGAGGCGCAACGTCTGCTCTACCGAGGAACGCCACTTACCGGTGAGGTGACGGAGCACCTCACCGGGAAACTCGTGAGTTTGGAGGTCTACGTCGACGGCATTCAGGACGGCCCATCGAGCGAGTGACACAAAGACGGAACCCTCCGATCAGAGGGAACCGTGCGTAATGGCTTGCCCCGCGGGGAGTTCAAAGAGTGGCATCCGAATGGGGTGTTGGCATCGCGGAAAGTTTTCGACGATGACGGCCTCACGCTCCGCGAAGAACACGAGTGGGACGAGCAGGGCCGGCCGACAAGGAGTTGGCGACTGGGAGACACCCCATGATGTCGAGCAGTGAACGTGAGTAGTCCAAATCTCCCAGTGTGGGCAGAGGACGGACGCCGGACCATCATCGATGTAGCGGACATGCTCGGGGCGCCTCCAGAGACCTACACCCGTGACCCAATGAGCGTCATTCCGGCCTTGGACGACTATGTGTCACGTGCGCCCCTCGATGAATTCGGGGAGTCCGACTGGATAACGCCGCATGTCGACTTGGTGTCCTTCCTCGCCGACTTCCTCATCCAGAGATACGGCGCACGCTGGACGCTCGTGGACGATCCCGAAGGGCCCTTCGCATACCACTATGCCATCGAGGCAACCGGATTCGATGAACAAACTCACCGGATCGACCCCTTCAACATTGTCAAGATGGAATTTTCCGCCCGCCCTATCGAGATCGTCCGCATGCTGGCCATCGCGGAACTCAACCTGCGCCTCACCTCGCAGGTCGGCGAGGGTGGGTGAGACTTTTCCACCTGATTATGGCGGTGTCTTGACTGACTGTGGCTCGATCGTCTGGCATGGGCATAGTTGAGCGGCTGGTGCCGGACGGGCTGTGGGAGATCTTCCAGGATATGGCGCCGGAGCCACCGGTACGCGCCCAGGGTCGGGGTCGGCGGCGACGTGATGACCGCGCGATAGCTGGCGGCAACCGCCACCGGTCTTCCGTACCTCCTGGCAAACGGTCCAGCGGCGCATCTCCAATAGGTCCCAGGCCCGGGTGTGGGCCAAGCTGCATCGCGTGGTGCTGGACCGGCTCGGCGCGAGTGGCGAGTTGGACTGGTCGCGGTGCGCCATCAACGGCCGGACAGATGATGCCGACTTGGGCGTTCGGGGCTAAGTAGCATGGCCCGTCGCCGCTTTCCCGAGGCTTCTGCCTGTAGCGCGCTTGCGCACGGTACCACCCCGACATCAGCATCGCCGTCTGGCGCAACTCGAACTACAGCGACGGGGGAGCCAACAACTGCGTCGAGGCCGCCGGCGGCTGCGCTGGCCTTGTGTCGGCCGGGGCCAGCGAGGTTTCCGGACGGCCGCTGCTCGTGTTCGGTGCGTCCCCGTGGGCGGTGTTCTTGGCGGAGGCCAGGAACCGATTGCCGGTTGATGGGTGATGACGTGCTTCAGCCACCCTCAGAGCCTCAAAAAGGTTCCGCTGCCTGGAGGATGCGGGACGGCAGATAGGGAGATGTGACCCTGATCGTCCAGCTCCGGCGGCGGGCGTGGCAGGTCAAAGCCAGGATGTCGAGGTTGATCGCGGCGTCGGGTTTGGTGGCGCGGTCGGCGATCTGATGGTGGTCGCGGTGTGCTTCGAGCGCGTCGAGGAGGGCCAGATTGAAGCTCTCCTCGTCACCCTCCACCAGTTGGGAGAAGAGCACCGCCGGCGGCGGCAGGAAGGTCTGGTTCTTCGCCTTCTCGCAGTCGCGCAGGGCGCGGCCGGTGGCTGGTTCGGGATCCTCACCTCGTAGGTAGTCGTGCAGGGCCTGCCGATACGAGGCGAAGATGGACCTGTCTTGTACGACCCGTGCCGGGCCGGCGAGAATCAGCGGCGCCAGGTCTTGGCGCCGGCCTGTGATCAAGGCGAGATTCACCGCTGTGTGCCAGGTACTGGGCCCAGCATCCTCGTCGTGGTCTGCGAGGAACATGACCGTCGTGCCGTCGATGGTCACTTCGACGTCGGTGCCGGGTTCGGCCAGTGCCGTACGGAAGAGTGCGGCACCCAACTGCGCGCCGAGGTGCAGGTTTGCGAACTGGGGGTCGGTGGCGTCGGTGGAGTGCGCGGCGCGGGCCTTGAAGAGGATTTCCTGGTTGGTCATGGCGTGCGCCAGTTCCCAGGTGGCAAGTTGCTCTCCGGGCACCGGAGTGAAGGCTTCTCTGGTGTACTTGTCGAACAGGGCCTCGTTCTCGGGGTTCAGGGGATTCGGGCGTATTGCTCGTTCGAACTCGACGGGTGTGTCAGCAAGTTCGATAAGAGCATCTTTGCGTCGGTTTCGTCCATACGCCCCCACTCTCGGCCCCACGGTCTCGAAACTGGTTACCAGGGCGCGCGGCAGGTAGTCGGTGTCGACAGGCAGAGGCCAGCCCTCTCGACGGTAGGCAAGGGCCGTCAATGCGATCGGGAGAAGCGGCAGCAGGGTTCTCGGTGGGGTCCCCGGCGCGGGGAACGAGGTATACGGGACCAGCAGCCGCACCACAGCGGTGCGGAACACCTCCTGGTCCCGGGCGGCCAGGGCACGCAAGGCAAACAGACCGATGCTGTACGGGCGGTCGAGGAGCCCTTCCGCCGTCTCGCTGTCAAGGGACCGGACCCGGGCGATCGCCGCATCGATCGCCGCGAGCTTCTCCTCTCGCGAGGGAGGGTAGTCGGCATCGTCGTCTCCGGTGTCACCGATGACATAGGCCATGAATCCGTTGACGAGCTCGGAGTCGGGGCGGCCGGCCTGACCCTTCTGCTGTTCCTGGCGGGCGAAGTGGAAGGCTTCGCCGTGCCATTCGGCCTTGTCCGTGAGGACGGCCAGGCAGAAGGCGTCGAGCCACTCGGACAGGGAGACGGACTCGGGGCGTCCCTCGGACCGCGGCTCGTAGTCCAGCCCCCAGTTCACGTAGTTGAGGAATACCTGAAAGTGGTTGTGCGGGAAGTAGGCCGCGTATGCAACGGCTCCGGCGGCGGCCTCTGTGGCGTCCTCGAGCACAGCCTTGGCTTCCGGAGTGTGGAGATCAGGAGTCTCGACGGAGAGTGCGCCCAGGTAGTCGAGGAACTCCTCGGCGAGCAGTCCCCAGTCGAAGGCGGTCACCGGACCGGCCTTCGACAGGGACCGGACCTGACGGCCGATCCTGTTGGCGAAGTCGTCACAAGCCGCTGAGACCATAGCCTCGCTGACCTGGTGCCGTTCTATTCGCACTTTCCCGCTCCCCGTAGCCAACATTCGTGAGCCAGTCTAAAAGCAGTCGGCACCCAAGACGGAAGCCATCACCTGGGCACTGCCGCTCATCCCGCTAGCGGAAAGCGAACGGCGAACCCTGGTGGCGATCAGCAGTGCAGGCCGACGACGCCCAGCCGAACTCCATTCGCTGCGCGGGCGGAAGACCGAACAGCGTGATCACAGTAGGTATGGCGATACGGCTGACCAGGGAAGAGGCCTCCCACTCACCCGATCAGGCGAAGCAGTCACCACGTCACGCTCCGCACACGTCACTGACACTCGGCCCACAGCAGCTTCCCGCCCTTCGACGCGCCCAGCTCACGCAGCACCGATACCCCGACGGCATTCGCACAGGCCCGCACGAGGTGCAGCCCACGGCCGCTCTCGACGTCATCCGGCGGCAGGGCGGACGGCAGCACGTTGTCGACGAACCCGCGCGGCACCCTCGGGTCCGTGTCCCATACGGCGACCCGGAGCCGACCGGGTTCCATCGGCAGTACGCGCAGGGCATAGGGACCCCGGGTGTGGAGATGGGCGTTGGCGAGCAGTTCGGAGGCCAACAGCTCGGCGATAGGGATGAGTTGGGCGAGACCGTGGGCGGCCAGGACCGCGCGGAGGGTCGCACGGGCGATGCCGGGGGCGTGGGGATCATGCGGGAGTTGGAGGGTGTAGGCCCAGGACGGGGATACGGTGGCCATGGAAGTCTCCGATCACTGAGGGAAGTTGGATACGTGCGGTGAGTTGCCCAGTGGCCTGCCACCCCGTCGGACGGTGCGCTTCTGAGCGAGGGGCGCCTATGAACGAAGGTAGCGGCAAGTTGTAAGTTGTTAGACTCAGAAGCCTGAATAGCTTTGACATTCACGCGTGTGGGTGACCCAGGAGACGAACGTTGGCCATGAGAAGCGCCCCCACCGGCCGTCAACTCCGGCTGGGGGCCGAACTACGGAAGTTGCGCGAGCGCGCAGGCCTGACCTCGACCCAGGCCGCGCAACTCCTCGGGATCAAGCAGAACCAGGTCAGCAACATGGAGGCCGGACGCCACGGTGTGAGCCCCGACCGTCTGCGCACCATCGCCTGCCGCTACGACTGCTCGAACAAGGCCCTCGTCGAGGGGCTCGTCGCCATGACACCGGACCGCAAGCGCGGCTGGTGGGAGGAGTACCGAGAGCTGCTCCCCAACGCACTTCTCGACCTGGCCGAGTTGGAGCACCACGCCCAGTCGTTGCGAGCGGCCAACACAGCCCGCATCCCAGGGCTTCTCCAGACCCACGACTACGCACGTGAGATCTTCCGCCAGGCGGTCATCGAACTCTCGCCGCCCGAGATCGAGCACCGGCTCTCGTTCCGCATCAAGCGACAGGCGATCCTCTATCGCGAGGACAACCCCGTCCCGTACGAGGCGATCATCCACGAGGCAGCCCTGCGCATGGAGGTCGGCGGCTCCTCAGTCGCCAGGCAGCAGCTGCAGCACATCCTCGACATGAGCGAACGCGGGCACATCACACTGCGATCCATCACCTTCAGCGTCGGCGCCTACCCGGGTTCCGGGCAGTCGATCTACTACGCGCACGGCCCGGTACCGCAGCTGGACACCGTTTACCTCGACCAGTCCCACGGTCCCGCGTTCCTCGACACCGAAGCCCAGTTGCAGAAGTACCGGACACTCTTCGAGCGGGTTGGGGCCGTCGCCCTCGGCCCTGAGAAGACCCGCAACCTCATCCATGGCGTGATGCGAGAGCTGTGAAGGAACACCTATGAATCCGAGCTGGCAGAAGTCGTCCTACTGCTCCGAGGGCGAGGCCTGCGTCCACGTCGCCGCCACCCCCGAAGTCATCCACATAACCGAAAGCAGCGACCCCACCGGCTCCATACTCACCGCCACCCCCGCCGCCTTCGCCGCCCTCCTCGCCGCGCTGAAGAACGAACCGCACCCCAGCCGCCCCTCGATCGAGGTCACCGCCGGCGATGCGGACACCCTCCACCTTCGCAACACCGATGCCCCAGCCGCCGTCGTCACCACCGACCACCCCAAGTGGGAAGCCTTCGCACTCGGCGTCCGTGCAGGCGAGTTCGACCATTTCGTGGAGCCCGTCAAGCTGTAGCTCCATGCCCGACATAGACATGCAGGCCCCAGTCAGTGAGGGCTCGCTGAGGGCAGGAAAGTTGAAACACGTCCTGGTGCAGGCCATGGAGCCCGGTGGCTCCCTCTATGCCGGCGTCATAGTGGAAGAAATGAAGATCTATTGAGAGAGTGGGGCACGTGGCCATCCGCATTCCCCGCCACGACTTCCCCGTGGACAACGTGGACAGAGCCATGGCGCCGATCATCCAGGGCACCGAAGAGGCACTCTCAGAAATCGAAACGTCAGAATTCGACCGTTTCGACGCTCTGGATTACTCGTTTACCGTCGCCAAGTGGTCCTGCTTGACAGATCCTGAGGCAGGGGAATTCGCGACCTGGGAGACGTGGGTCACGGCGATGCAGGTCGGATCGGGCCTGTTCATCTCGGGCGCTGCTACGGAAGGCCCCGTCCCGTGCCGTATTGGACGCAACGGCCAGGTCAAGAACCTCCCAGCGACCGGCCCTCGGGAGTACCTGCATGCGGGCAATTGGCTTACCTCGTACTACCTGTCCGTCATCTGCCGCGAAAACGAACGCCTCGACCAACTGGCCCGCGTGCCCGTCTCGTTTCTTCGCGCGTCCGGGGTGGAGTTCGACGAGTACATCTATGCGTGGGTGGAAACCCTGCAGAACGCCTGGTTCGGCCGCCAGGAGACCTGGGACACCCTGGTCACCGCCATCAACGGCACGGACCCTGCGGCACCTCACATCGCCAGTGCCGAACTCATGCTGAAGGTCCTCTACCCGCCGCTGGAAGTCTTCCATCGCTACCAGCGGCAAGAGCCGGAACCGTTCAATGCAGCCCTGGCTGACGCGCTCACCTGGCATCGCGAGTACTGGACCGGCGATGAGACACGGGTCAAGAGCGGCGAGGGGCTGGCGGCTCTGGGCCCGCTTGCCATCGCCTGTATGGCCTTCGATGCGAATATCCCAGTCGAAGTCGAATCCGAGTACCTACCCAAGCACCTCTTGGAGCGTAGGTGGGTCGGTCAAATCCCCACCTGATGAGCCCAGAAAGGGCACGTACGGAACTTCTGGGCTGTGTCGACGCCTTCCGCTCCCGCTACCGATCAGGGCACCGAGACACCGCAGAGTACGGATTCGTCCTGATGGCGAGATCGGCGGATCGACATTAGCAAGGGGACTTCCGTGACTGTGACCATTGCCCGACACGATCTGTCGAGGCCCGACCCCGAGAGCTATGCAGAACGGCTCGGTGAGCATCTGACCGGGAAGATCGGCGATCTCGAAGAGTCTCCAGATATGATCGACTTCGCGTTCGGCACCTCTCTCATGAACCTGCGTGCTCGCTGCCTCATCGACCCAGAGGCTGCGGCAATCGAGACGTGGGAGGCCGCGATCAACGCGATGCAGCTGGGCTCGGCCCTCTTCGCCGTGACTGGGGCAGACGAGGGGACCGTTGCGTGTCGCATTGACGGAAAAGTACGGAATCTTCCGGCCGTCGGCCCAATGTCGACAGCCGACGCGGGGACCTGGCTGAATGCGTTCTGGCTTGCGGTCATCTGCCGTGAGCAGCAGCGGATGACGCAACTCTGTGAGATCCCACTGGAGCGGCTACGTTCGCCGGCAGGGCAGTACGACGAGTACATCTACCACTGGGTAGACACGCTGCAGACGTACTGGCTGCGTCGCCCAGGACTGGTGGAGAAGCTCACCGCCACGTTCCAGGCGTCGGACCCCGCTGTGGCGCGGATCGCGCCGCGTGACCTTCTGGATGGCCAGCTCTATCCGCCGATCAACCTCTTCTACCACTTCGTACGCAAGGACGAGGAAGGCTTCAGCCCGGCCTTGGTGGAGGCTCTGAAGCTGCACAAGATGTACTGGACCTTGAACGAGGACCGGCAGGCCAAACTCGACGGCACCATCGCCCTCGGCCCCCTCGCCATCGCCTGCCTGGCCTACGACGGTCGAATCCCGATCGAGGTCGAGTCCGACTACCTCCCCAAGCACCTCCTCCAGCACGACTGGCTCGGAGAGTTCCCCACCTGACATGCACGACCGGCTGACCAGCTGATTCCGGCTCAGGCGTTCGGGGCGATGTAACAGACAGCCGGGATGCTCTGGCTTGTTCCGAAGTGATGAGTGGTTTCGCCGATCTTGCGCCATCCGAGGCGTTCGTAGAGCCGTATGGCGGCAACGTCCTTCGCCATGACGTCGAGCACCAGGCGAAGATTGTTGGCAAGGGCGTGGCCCATCGCCGCTGCCATCAGGTGTCTGCCCGTAGCGCGCCTGCGCGCGGCCTGGACCACGAACAGCCTGGCGAGGACCGCGATGTGTGCCTCGTCCTCGCCGCTCTGCCGGACCCACAGGGACGCCGCGTCCTCACCGTCGGGACGCATGATGGCCACGTGTCCCACGATGACGCCGTCCGCTTCGGCCACCCATGCCGCCACCACCTGTTCCGACCTGAGCCACGCCTGTGGGTCATCGACACCTTCGACCGGGTATCCGTCGGTCTTGTGGACTTCGACGAGCGCCTTGGTGGCCCCGGGCAGATCAGTGGGTTGGAAGGGGCGCACGACGACAGGTTCCACCAGCAGGTCCCTACCTCTCGATGGGGAGTTCGTAGAGCAGTCCGGTCCGGTCGGCTCGGTGCACGTAGCGGGAGACCTCGAAGGGCACGCCGTCCTGATCGAAACTTGTGTGCAGCACTTCCAGAACCGGTACGCCCGGCAAGAGCTCCAGTGTCGTGGCCTCCGCCGGTGTGGGCATCCGTGCGCTGATCTCGTCCCGCACTCGCGTCATCAGGTGCCCAAGCTCTTCAAGACAGCCGTAGATGCCGTCCTTTCCCGTCCTGGGCTGCATCAACAACGTTCCCTGAGCCTCGTCCCAGCGCAGGTACGTCGAGACGATCTGCACCGGTTCGTCGTCCGCGAAGTAGTGATTCTCGCGATGGACGACGCTCTCCTCGTCCGCAGACACCTCCAATCGTTCGGCGACGTCCGCCGGCGGCCGCTCCCTGGTGATCGAGGGCACTTCGATCCTTGCGACCTTGCCCTGCCGTTCGGCCTCCAGCCGGAACGGAGTCAGTCCCGTCTCCCGGTTCCTGACCGAGTAGCGGTCGCTGCCCAACCGGAACAGCTTCCGAGGCTCCCGAACGAAGACGCCTTTCCCGTGCTTGGCCGTGACAAGCCCTTGTTCGGCGAGCAGGCGGATCGCCTCGCGTGCGGTGTTGCGGGCGGCACCGTACTGCTCCGCCAGTGCTCGTTCGGACGGCAGCTTGTCACCGGCGCACAGCTCCCCGGCCTCGATCCGGCGACGGAGATCACCGGCGATACGCCGGCTCGGAGGCTGCTGCGGCGATGAGGCGGAGCGTGTCATGCGACGAGTCTAGCAACTGGCTTGAGCCAGTTGCTTGACCCACTATGGGCCGTTGTGCTCAACTGGCTTGGCAATTAAGTGGCTTAAGCCAGTTGCCTCGCCGTACCGGTGTCGAAGCCGGTCACCGCGAAAACGGGTGAGCATGCGAGACCCCCGCGACGGATGCCGCCGTCCGGGGGCGCGGCCACCAGCAAAAGCGATCGGAGCCGATGACATGACCGACCTTATCCGCCGACTCGTCGCCTGGGTGTTCTGCACGTTAGGAGGACGCGACGAGGACCTGCGGCCCAGGCCTCCAGCAATCGGCTTGCCGATCGGCGTTCCTCAGCGGTACGACACACCACTCCCGCCCCACCGCAGCCCGTACGCCCTGGACATCGCTCCACTGGACGCCACCGCCGCCAGGTCCGTACGCCCCTACCTGACCGCCCACGAGCAACGTCAGAGGCGGCGCGAACTCGCCCTGGCCACCCTGGGCCAGGACATGCCCGGCCCGTACTGGATCCACGGGCTGGAGGTGGCCTGATGCCGAGCGAGCCCCGCCTGCTTCCCTGGTCCGGCACCGAGGGCAAGCGCTGCTACCTGATCACCGATGTCGATGGCGGTCCGGTGTCCCGGCTCGCCGATGCCACGGAGTCGATCCAACTCGGCATGGGCAAAGAACTCCTCGCCCATGCCCTCGACATGCTCCCCGACACCCCACCCGGTGAACTCCGCTTCCTCGCCGAGTGCCTGACGGAGGCACTGCGGGACGCCCTCCGCATCGCCGAGAGCCGCGGCCGACGCCTGAGTCACCTGAACTGACGGCAGGCGGTTGGACGAGCGGCCCGGATCATTTTGAGGGCCGCTCGTTGCCGAGCTGCGATGCAGTGGTCTTGGGTCGGCCAGCAGACGAGCGTGCCAGGTCGCGTGCAGCTACTTGACCTTGTACTCGCAGGGCTCAGGAGACTTGCCGCCGTCGTTGTCGGCGACTTGCTTGCCGTCGACCTTGATCACGCAGGCCGCCGCCTTCAAGGTCCCGTCTGATGTCAGGACCGAGCCGGGCACCACCGACACCAGGTAGCCGATCTTCTGCTCTGCTTCAGTGAGTTTGATCGTCTCCGTCTTGGTCCAGGGGAGCTTCTGATTCCCATAGCCGCTGCTCGCCGCGTGATACATGACCCCCGTGGCGGTGCCGGTACCCGTCACTTGCAGCGTCACCTTATGGGTCGCCCCGTCCGCCCCGGTTCTCGGAGAGGTGGTCTTCGACGCGGGCGCCTCACCGTCGTCGCTGCCCGCGGTCTTACCGGTGTCTCCTCTGCCGCAGCCCGTGAGAAGCGCCACCGTCGCGACTCCCGCGATCACACCCCAAAGCGTCTTCAACATGTTCCCCGTTCCTAGTCGCGATGACTCGGTGCCCCGAGATCCAATCACGTTCGGGCTGAGGGGTGTTGCGTCGGATAGCAGCCTTCGACGTGCACGGACGCTCATGAGCGACATCTCGCCACTCCACCCATCCCCCGTTGCGTCTGCAATCCGTAAGGCGAGAGGATGTTCGATGAACTCCGCACACCCGGCGAACCAGAATTGAGCCATGTCAGCCCAGGATTACGACAGCCAACTCCTCGAGTCCGTGGCGGTGCGGCGTCGACGGCTACGTGACGCCGTGCTGTTCGGGGCGCAGCGGCAGCGGCGGACGGTGGACGAGCGGCTGGGGAAAGTGTTCGCGGGTGTCGTCATCGCTGCCGTGGTGTGTGCCGGGTGCGTGGGATGGTCGTTCGTTTCGCACCGGGTGATCGGGAAGGCGCCGTACGGGACTTCTGTGCCTGCGTCGACGCCGTCCGCTCCGGCCACCAAGACGCCGCCGAGTGCGGATTCAGGCCGATGATAGGTTCGAACGCGTGATATCCGGGGGGACTGTGAGCCGTACGGCGCTGAGCCGCATAACCCTGGTCGGTGAGCGGCGCCGGGTGGATCTGGTGCTGCCGTCCCGGGAGCCGGTCGGGCTGCTGCTGCCCGAGGTGATGCGGCTTCTCGACGACCGGGTGGGTGAGCGGCCGCAGGCCCGTCATCTCGTGACGGCGGACGGCAGTGTTCTGGAGCCGGACGCGTCGCTGGAGTCGGCGGGGGTGCCTGACGGGGCCGTGCTGCGACTGGTGCGTGTCGAGGACGCGCCGTCCGCTCCGGTGGTCCACGACGTGAGCGATGAAGCGGCCGGCGATCTGGATGTGCGGGCCTGGCGCTGGGACGCGCGGGCGCGGCGGATCGTGGCAGCCGGCGCGAGTGTGGTGTGGGCGTTGGCCGCCGGGTTCATGACGCGGGCAGGTTTTGCGGCCGAGGCCGCCGGAGTGGCGCTCCTCGTGAGCGCGGCCGTGGCTGCGGTGGCCGGTGCGCTGTTGGGGCGGTCAGGGCGCAAGGGGCTTGCCGCCGCTCTGGTCGTCGTCAGCGCCGTCGTGGGTGTGCAGGGCGTGTGGTCGCTCGCCGACGCCCAAGCGTGGGCGGGGACCGTGCGGTTGGCCGGTGTCCTCGCCGTTGTCGTGGCGGCGTTGGTGCTGCTCGGCTGGTTCTCGCCGTTCGGGCGGGGTGCCCTGGTCGGCGCCGGGGCGCTTGCCGGGGCCGGGGCTTGCTGGGAGGTCGCGCTCGCCTTCCAGTCCGGCGGGGCGAGCGCCGCCGGGTCCGCGCGCGCCGGGGCACTGCTCGCGGTGGTGTCCGTGGTGGCGCTGGGCGTACTGCCCCGGCTGGCCTTGGCGGCGTCGGGGCTGTCCGGGTTGGACGACCGGCGCTCGGCCGGGGCGTCGGTCAGTCGTTACCAGGTGGCGACCGCGTTGGCCGCCACGCATCGAGGGCTGGCGCTGGCGACGGTCGTCACCGCGGTCTCCGGTGCCGTCGCCGGGGTGCTGGCGGTGCGCGCAGTGACGGTGTGGACCGTACTGCTGGCGGCGGCCGTCACGCTCGTCCTCGCCTTGCGAGCGCGTGCCTACCCGCTGGTCGGGCAGGTCGTCGCACTCCTCGCGGCCTCCATGGCGGTGGCACTGCGGCTGGCCTGGTTGTGGCTGGAGCACTCCGGGACCGCGGCTCCGCTCGCCGTGCTGGTGGTGCTGGCCGTGGTGCCGTTGGGTGTGCTGGCCGTGCAGCCCGCCGAGCATGTGCGGGTACGACTGCGCAGGGCCGGCGACGTACTGGAGTCGGTCGGTGTGATCGCTCTGTTCCCGCTGGTGCTCGGGGTGTTCGGCGTGTACGGGCGGCTGCTCGGCACCTTCGCGTGAGGTGGCGGTGATGACGACTTCCGGGCGGTGGCAGGACGAAGTCCTGCGCGAGCTGACCGCTGACTCGGTCGAGGTCGAGGGCGCGGCCAAGAGGAGTTCCTCGGCGGACGGTCGTCCTCCCTTGCCGGTGCGCGACCCGGACGAGGAGCGTCCCCGTCCAGGGCAGCCCGAGCCCCGCAGCACCGTGCCCCGCGAGCAGCGCACCCCCGTCCCGGCCCCGCACGCGGACGGCGCCCCGCAGATCCCGCATACCCCCACTCCGGCACCACCGCACCCCGCGACCAAGACGCCCGCTCCGCAGGCCTCGACCGCCGTGCCGAGCCGGCCGACACCGCAGGCCCCGGCTCAGGCAACGCCCCGCCCTGCGACCGAGGCACCGACATCGCAGCCCCAGGCACCGAACACCTCCCCCGCCGTACGGCCCTCCCGCCGGCCCCTGCTGCCGATCGCAACGCCGGAGTCCGTCCCGACCATCGACCCCCGCCTCGCCCTCGCGCTCGGCTCGCCCCCGCACGGCGACTCGCTGGCCCGCCGCTCAGGCCGGTCGCTGCGCAAGCTGACCTCGTCGGCCGCGCGGGAGGTCACCGAGGAGACCCGGCTGGGCAGTTGGCTGCAGCAGCCGGTGACCACCGGCCGGGTGATCGCGGTGACGTCGATCCGCGGTGGTGTCGGCAAGACCACGACCGCCGCGCTGCTGGCGCGGACGTTCAGCCACTACCGGCACGATCCGGTGCTCGCCCTGGAGGCGGACGCCGCCCTGGGAACGCTGCCGGTGCGGATGGGCGCCCAGTCCGTGCGCTGGTCGTGCGTGGAGCTCGCGCAGATCCTCACCCCGTCGATGCTACTGACCGATGTCACCGGATACTTGGTGCCGGTGGCGGACGGCGGCTGGCTGCTGCCCGCGAGTCAGGGACGGGTCGGTGCCCCGCTGGACGTCCCGACCTACCGGACCGTCACGCTCGCTCTGCGCCGCTACTTCGCCGTCACGGTCGTGGACTGCGAGACGCTGCCCGGCGAAGTGTCCCGTACGGCGATGGACACGGCGCACGCGCGTGTGGTCGTCGCCCCGCTCACCGCCGAGGGCGTGGGTGGCACCCGGATCGTCCTGGACTGGCTCGGTCAACTGCCGCACTCCGCGCTCGCCTCCACCGTCGTGGCCCTCACCTCGAACACGCCGGACGCGAACCTCGACCTGAAGGCCGCCACGGCCCATTTGCGGGAAACCGGGGTCACTCTCGTGCATCTTCCCTACGACCGGCATCTGGCAGGTGGCGGACCGATCAGGACGGACCGGCTCGGCGAGGCCACCCGCCGCGCCGCGACCCAGCTCGCCGCCGAGGCACTGCAGCGGGCGGTGCGCGTCCGTTGACTCAGCATCCGGTCCATCGCCCGGCCCGCTCCACGCGGCCGCTTCTCCCGCCTCCGGCCCGCACGATCGAGCCGCCGCCGAACCTGCCCGAAGGCAGGACCGGCAGCCCGGCGACCGCTCTGCTGCCGATGGCCGGCGTCATGAGTTCGGTCGTGATGATGACGGTGATCCGCTCCAGCCAGTTCGCGGGCCTGGGCGCCGTCGTGTTGGTCGTCGCTCTGCTCGGCGCGGTGGCCCTGTTCCTGTCGCAGCGCGGCAAGGCGCAGCGGCAGCGGCGTGTTCAGCGTGAGCGCTACCTGGAGTACCTGGAGGAACTGCGCGCCGAGCTGGGCGCGGCGGAGCGCGAGCGCCGCCATGCCGCCCGGTTCCTGCACCCCGCCCCCGCGGCCCTGTACGACGTTGTCCGTGATCCCGCTCGGCTGTGGGAGCGGCGCCGCACCGACGCGGACTTTCTCCACGTGCGGGTCGGTGTCGGCGATGTACCCGTACAGGAGCTGACCATCGCCCGGCAGGCGGCCGGGGGCGTGCTCACCCCGCCCGACCCGTTCATGCTGAACGAGGCGCGCGCCCTGCAGGTCCGCTACACCGCCGTGTCCGACCATCCGCTGACCGTGCCGCTGGACCGGGCGGGCAACGTCAGTATCGTCGGCGACCGTGCTGGTGTGCTGCGCGTCGCCCGGGCTCTGCTCGTGCAGGCCGCCGTGGCACACGCCCCGGACGACGTGGCCATCGCGCTCGCGGTGCCCGGGGACCGTATCGAGGAGTGGGAGTGGGCGAAGTGGCTCCCGCACGTCCTCGACCCGGAGACCCGCGACGGTGGCCTCGCCGCGCGGCGCGTCGCACCCGACCTGGCCCAGTTGGCCCAGGTGATCGGCACGGATCTGAAGCGGCGGGCCGCGTACGCGGCCGAGGTGCGCCGCGGCCTGTCCGACAAGAAGGCGCTGGGGCTGAGCGACCGGTTGCTCGTGCTCAGCGACGAGTACGGTGAGAACGCCGTCGACCTTCCGCGTCCGGACAGCGCGGTCGCCCTGGACGACATGGGGGTCACGGCCCTGCACCTGCTCGCCGACCAGGTCCACGAACCCGATCACGTCTGCGTGCGCATCACCGTCGACGGCGACCAGGTCACGGTGGAGGACCTGCGCGCAGAACAGGTCGTGCGCATGCATGGGGTGGCCGACCGGGCCGGCCTTCCCGGTGTGGAAGGCCTCGCACGGGCCCTCGCACCGCTGCGGCTGTCCGCCGAGTCCGCCGCCGAGGGCACCCCCGTCGCCGGGCCGGTCGACTTCCCCGAACTGCTCGGCATCGACGACATGGGCACCCTCGATCCGGGGCGGCAGTGGGCGCCGCGCGGCGACCGGGATTTCCTGCGCGTGCCCATCGGGCTCGACGACCGGCACGAGCCGGTGCTGCTCGACCTGAAGGAGGCTTCCGAACTCGGCATGGGCCCACACGGGTTGTGCGTCGGCGCGACAGGTTCGGGCAAGAGCGAACTGCTGCGCACCCTCGTGCTCGCGCTGGTGACGACACACTCCCCGGACGACCTGGCGCTGGTCCTTGTCGACTACAAGGGCGGCGCCACCTTCGCCCCCTTCACCGGTCTGCCGCACGTGGCCGGTGTCATCACCAACCTGGAGAACCAGGCCGGCCTCGTCGAGCGCGTCCACACCTCCCTCGCCGGTGAGATCAAACGCCGCCAGCAGGTCCTCAAGGACGCGGGCAACATCGCCGACATCGGCCACTACCGCACCCTGCGCGCCACGGCCCGCCCCGACCTCGAACCGCTGCCCCACCTCTTCGTCGTCATCGACGAGTTCGGCGAACTCCTCACTGCGAAGCCGGACTTCATCGACCTGTTCCTGTCCATCGGCCGCATCGGCCGCTCCATCGGCGTCCACTTGCTGCTGTCCAGCCAGCGCATCGAAGGCGGCAGGCTCAAGGGCCTGGAGACGTATCTGTCCTACCGGCTCGGTCTGCGCACGTTCTCGGCCGACGAGTCACGTACGGTCCTGGAGACCACAGACGCCTTCCATCTGCCGCCGCTGCCCGGCTTCGGTTACCTGAAGGTCGACACCTCCACGTACACCCGTTTCAAGGCGGGCTTCGTCTCCGGTGCGTACCGCGGTCCCGCCGTGCGCGAGAGAGCCGCCACCGAGCCGCTCGCCCGGACGTATCCGGCGTTCAACGCGCCCGCTGCCGTCCCGTCACCCGAGGACACGCCGGCAGCACGTGAGCGCGAAACGGGCCCGACGGTCCTGGCCGTCGCGGTCGACCGGCTCGCCGGCGCCGCCGAACCGGTGCGCCGGATCTGGCTCCCGCCGCTGCCCGCAGCCCTCTCCCTCGACACGGCCGCCGGCCCCGTACAGGCGTCCGCCGACGGCCTCCGGCTCGCCCGTGCGGACGGCCCGTTGCGGGTGCCGCTGGGGCTCCTCGACGATCCGGCCAGACAGTGGCAGGCCACGTGGGTGCACGACCTGAACACGGCGGGCGGGCACACAGCCGTCATCGGCGGCCCGGCCTCCGGCAAGACGACGCTGCTGCGCACCCTGGCGCTCTCCCTCGCCCTCACCCACACGCCGCGCGATGTCGCCGTCTACGGCCTGGACCTGGTCGGCGGCGGACTGAGCGCCCTGGCGGGTCTGCCGCACGTCGGCGGCATCGCGACCCGCGCCGACCACGAGCGCGCCGCCCGCACCGTCGCCGAGGTGCGGGCCATGCTCGCCGAGCGCGAGGAGATCTTCCGTGCGCAGGGCATCGACTCGATCGACCAGGTGCGCACCCTGCGTGCCCGGGGCGAGCTGCCCGGGCTCGGCTCCACCGACGTGGTGCTGCTCATCGACGGATTCGGCGCTCTGCGCGACGAGTTCGCCCACCTCGACGACGATGTGGCCGACCTCCTCAAGCGCGGCAGCGGCTACGGCATCCACGTCGTGGCGGGCATGCTCCGCTGGAACGACGTACGCATCGCCACCCAGTCCCTGTTCGGCAGCCGCATCGAACTGCGCCTCAACGACCCGGCCGACTCCTCCATCGACCGCAAGCTCTCCGAGACCCTGTCCGCGGACACACCGGGCCGGGCCCTGACCGACGGCAAGCTGTTCGCCCAGGCGGCACTTCCCCGCATCGACGCGCAGGCCACGACGGACGGCCTCGGCCCGGCCCTGGAGCAGGCGACGGCCACGTTGCGCGCCACCTGGCACGGTGAACTCGCCGCTCCGGTACGGGTGTTGCCGACCAGGCTGGCTGCTGGGCGACTGCCCTCCGCCGTGGCGGAACCGCGCGCTGTCCCGATCGGTGTCGACCAGGAGACCCTCTCGGCGACCGTCCTCGACCTGTTCGGCACCGACCAGCACCTGCTGGTCCTCGGCGACAACGAGTGCGGCAAGACGAACCTGCTCAAGCTGATCTCCCGCGCTCTCATCGACCGCTACGACGAGGACGAGCTGGTCTTCGGCGTCTTCGACCCGCGGCGCGGCCTGCGAGGCGTCGTCCCGGAGCCCTATCGCGGCGGCTACGCGCACAACGCCGCCCTCTCCAACGCGCTCGCCACCGGCATCGCCACCGAGCTGAAGAAGCGCCTGCCGGAAACCGTCGACCCCGACGCCCTCACCGACGAACCGTCCTTCACCGGGCCGCGGATCGTGATCCTCGTCGACGACCACGACATCCTCACCGCGGCCGGGCAGCAGCCCCTCACACCGTTCCTGCCGTACATCTCCTCGGCCCGGGACATCGGCCTGCACTTCGTGGTCACGCGCCGCGTCGCCGGGGCCTCCCGGGCCCTGTACGAGCCGTTCCTGACGGCACTGCGCGAGACCGGCGCCGCGGCACTCGTGATGACGGGCGACCGCATGGAAGGCCAGCTGTTCCCCGGCCTGTACGCCTCCGCGCAGCCGCCCGGCCGCGGCACCCTGGTCCGCCGCGGACGCCGCCACCAGCTGGTCCAGACCGCCCTCGCGCCCGAGGGCGAGCCCACGGAGGCGCGGGCATGACCAAGGACGTCATCGCGCTCACCGAGAAGATGCCCCACACCCCGGCCCTGCTCGCCGCTCTGCACGCCGGCGGCCCCGACCTGAGCCTGACCGCCGACGACGACGGCGCTGTCATCCAGTTGTGCACAGCGGCCGGCCGCCCCCTGGTCTCCGTGGAGGCTCCCCTCCTGGTCCACGTGCCGGGCGAGGCCGAACGCCTCCTCGGCCCGCACGTCACCACACTCCAGCCGCCGTACTGGTGGACCGAGGCCCGCGCCTCCACGGCCGTCCCCGAGGCCGAACCCCTCGCCGATTCGATCTGCGGGCGCCTGACGATGCTGCTCGGCGGAACGACCTGGCCACGCGAGGCCACCAGCACGGCGGTCGTGGAGACGGCCCAGGAAGCCGACGGCATCACCGCGACGCAGTTGCCGGACGGGGCCCTGCCCGCCGTCGACGTCCTGACCGAGTCCACCGCCGTCGTGCTCGCCGACCGTCCGGTCCTCGGCCTCACCACCTGGCTGTCCGGCGTACTGCGCGCCACAGCAGCGGCCGGCCGGGCCCTGCACATCGTCACCCCGCCCCACGTCCGCCTCACCCTCCCCCTGCGCACGGCCCTCGGCGGCACACCGAACCGTTGGGTCGTCAAGAACCCGGCAGGCGGGTACTACGACGGTCTGTCCGGGGCCGAACTCACCTGGCAGAACGGTACGTTCGCGCCCTCCGGCCCGCCCGCGAAGGTTGCGGACGCCTTCACCGAGGGCGCGGCGCCCACCCACGATCGCCGGCTCACGGTGACACTGCGCACCATCAGCTCCCCCGAGGCAGACCTCGTGCTGGGCGGCGCCCTGGAAACGGCCTGGCGCCATCTGACGGGCGCACCGCCGACCGGATGGGGCACGGCCGAGCCGGTCAATCTCCCCTGGTCACCCCGCCAGTTGACCGACCTGGCCCGCAGACGTTCCCCCGAGCCCACCCACACCCTCGCCGTCGGCTCCCCCGACCGGCCGGCCATCGCGACGCACCGCACGACACGCACCACGGCAGGCGTCGCCGAAGAAGTCACGCTCACCGTCGGATACCCGGCGGCCCAGCACGTCCCCCTGGACGCGATCGAGCCGCTGGCCGCCGAACTCGTCGACAGCTACGGCCTGACGGCGATGCTGACCACCCTGACAGCGGCCCGCGCCGACCTGACGCTGCGCCCTCTCCTCACCGCCCCGCCGATCCCGGTCGCGTTCACGCTCGGCGCCAGGGACGTCGGAGCCACGGGACTCGCCCACGCCCGCCGGCCCCCGCTCGCGGTGAAACCCGTCCAGCTCGGCACAGCCCGAGACCCAGCCTTGCACTACCCCCTCGGCGACGGAACCGACCCCGCTGCCTGGACCGCGCTCCAGATCCTCACCGCACACCTCGAGTCCGGGCCCGGCTCGGCAGATTGATCGGGGTCGACGTCGGCAACGTCGGCCGGTACGAGCGCGCATCTTCCCGTCATCGAAAGTACTTGCATTCATGGAAAGTACTGTCCATGCTGATAACAGTCAGGGGCGGCCCGACCAGCCACCCCTTCCGACAGCAGAGGAACGCACATGGACATGACGGGGGACCCCATGGACGCACGACAGGCGGAGGCCGCACTCGACAGCGCTCGCGCCGCCCAGGCCGCCGCACGCACGGCCAGTGACCGACGGACCAGGCCCCGGGGTTACGCCGTCGGCCAGGCCCTGACGTTCGCGGTCGGCTTCACGGCACTTGGCCTCTCCGCCAGCCGGCCGGGGTGGGCCGCGTGGCTGCTGGCCGGCGGGCTGCTGAGCCTGGTCGCGTTCTTCGTCCTGGTCTGGCTCGGCGCGCACCACGGCGGAGTAACGGGCTGGTTCGACCGGCGCCGCGAGCCCGGACGGTCCGCCTGGCGGACCTTGCTGCTTCCCCTCGCCGCCATCGCCGTGAGCCTGCTGGCCGCGATCCCGTACGGCACGACGGGCTGGCTGGTGGCCTTCGGTCTCGCGGGCGGTCTGGAACACCTGCTGCGGGCCTCCGGGGTGGGCACGGCATGACCGGCGGTTCTCAGCCACCCGCCCTTGACCGGGAACTCCACCACCCCACCCGGCTGGCCCTCGCCGCCTACCTCTCCGCGTGCGGGGAGGCGGAGTTCGCCGTGCTGCGGGACTACTGCCAGGTGTCCGACTCGACGCTGAGCAAGACGCTCTCCGCCCTGGAGAAGACGGGCTACGTCAGCATCCGCAAGGGCTACCTGGGCAAGCGCCCGCGCACCTGGGCCGCCCTCACGCTCACCGGCCGGCGCGCGCTGGCGGGCCACCTGACGGCGCTGGAGGAGATCGCGTCGGCGGCCCGCAGGGCGGGAGCGGGGTCCGAGGGGGACCGGTCGGAGCCCGAAGAGGACTAGTACTCCTCGTCGACCTCCTACTCCTCGTCGACCTCCTCCGTCCCCCGGGTCCGGCCCGGCTCGGGCAGCTCGTGCAGTTCGGAACGCACGAGCAGGACGTCGCCGATGAACAGGTCGTAGATCAGGATCCCGATGACCCCGCCGATCAGTGGCCCGACGATCGGGATCCACCAGTAGTCGCTGTACGCGCCGGTCACGCTGCCCGGGAAGGCGAAGCTCTGCCACCCCGCCGCATAGGTGAGCAGCCGCGGTCCGAAGTCACGGGCCGGGTTGATGGCGTACCCCGCGTTGGCGCCGAAGGACATGCCGATGGCAGCGACGACGAAGCCCACGATCAGCGGCCCGAGGTTGGCCTTCACGGCCTGGTTGCGCAGGTCGACGATGGCGGCGATCAGCATCAGCAGGAAGGCCGTACCGACGATCTGGTCGATCAACGGCCCCCAGACGCCGCCGTGGAAGTACGCCGCCGGGAAGGTCGCGAAGATGGAGAACGTGATGTTGGTATGCCCGTCGATCTTCTCCACCTTCGGATCCGTCACGGCGTTGTCGAAGGCGGTGATCGCGTTGTGGTAGACGAGGTACACCAGCGCCGCCCCCGCGAACGCGCCGGCCAGCTGCGAGAACCAGTACGGCAGCACCTTGGCCCAGGAGAACCCGCGGCGCACGGCCATGGCCAGCGTCACCGCCGGGTTGATGTGGGCGCCGCTCACGCCGCCGGCGACGTAGACACCGAAGACTACGGCGAACGCCCAGCCGAATGTGATCAGCAGCCAGTCGCCGGCCGCGAGGAAGATCGTCGTCGGGGTGGCCGCACGGCCCGAACCGGGCAGTGCGGCCACCGCCATCGCGACCACGCCGCAGCCGAAGGAGATGAGGACGAAGGTCCCGAGGAACTCGGCCATGCACTCGCCCAGCAGGCCACCCCGGCGGCTGAGCCGGGAGGTCTTGATGAGCGGGGGGATTTCGACAGCCATTGAGGCCCCCTCGAAGAGAGCGATACGGCCCGACACGACCATATTGGCCCACAAATGCTCTTCACGCAGGGCGACGCGATCTCCGGGCCGCGGGGTCAGCTGTCGAGATCGTCGGCGTAGTGCCGGAACCCGTGCCGCTCCCGATGCATGGTCCACAGGGTCTCCGCGAGCACGGCCGGATCCTTGCGCACATGCCCGGGCGTGATGGCCCCGGGGATCACCAGCTGGGCGACATGGATCCCCTCAGGGGCGAGCCGGTCGTGCAGCAGATGCCCGTACGCGCTCTCCGCGGCGAACGCGATCGACGTGCCCGCCCGCTCGGGACGCGGCACGGCGGCCGTCCCCCCGTTCACGAACAGGATGGTCCCCCGCCCGAGCGCCCGCATACCAGGCAGCACCTGCTGCACCGCCGCGACCGGCCCGTACACCGAGAACTCGATCGGCCCGAGCAGATCCTGGTGCCGGGTCTCCAGCACGGGCCGCATGAAGTCCCGGTGCGGGACAGGGCTGTACTGCAACACCTCGACGGTCCCGAGCACGGCGGCGGCATCCTTCAGGGCCGCCACCAACTGCTCCGGCCGGCGCACATCGGCAGGGAACCCACGCGCGGCGACCCCCTCGTCGGCAAGCTCGCCCACCAGGACCTGCAGCCGCTCCCGGTCCCGTGCGACCAGGGCGACGTCGTACCCCTCCCGCCCGAACCGACGCGCGACGGCGGCGCCCAGCCCGGGCCCGGCGCCGACGATGGCAATGGTGCTCATGGGCAAATCCTTGCCCCTACGACGGCACACCACCACCCACGCCCGGGCAGGAGGCCGGTGACCCGGTCGCCTCAGCCCTCGGCGGTACCAGCGGCGGCGGACTCCGCCACCACGCCCTGCTGCTGCCCCTGCCGGATCCGCTCCACCTGTACGGCGGTGACGGCCCGCACGGCGAACGCACCGGCCACGGCGGCCCCGATGACAGCGGCGTCGGACACGAGCAGCGGCCACACCTCGCTGTACGCCCGCGCGATGATCTCGTCGGTGGAATCGCGGTAGACGAGGCCCGCCCCGCTGAGCATCCCGATCACCCAGAGCCCCCACCACACATTCACGGAGACGGGCAGCTTCCGCCCCGGAGCGGTGGTCCGAAAGGCGTCGGCGACGATCCCACGCGGGAACCACAGATTGACGACGGGCACGATCCACCCCAAGTAGACCCAGATCCCGGCGTACTTCGGCGCCTGCCCCGTGAGGGCACGCGCATTGTCCCGCACCCGCCACATCCAGGAGAGGAAGAGGAGCGCGCAGAGGAAGGCGGCGCCTCCCCCGAGGCTGGTGACGAGGTGGTAGGAGTCCTCCAGCCCGTTGAGCGCCCGATGCACCCCGTTCCCCTGGTCCGGCGGCCCCGAGGCAGGCTCCCCGGCCATGGCCAGCCGCACTTCCCACACGGCCCGCACGACCCACGCGAGCCCCGCGAGCAGCAAGGCCCCGGCAGTCAGTTGCCCGGACACCTTGATGGGCCTCAGGCCGAGGGAGCGGGAGCGCGTGGCAGGCTCCACTATCTGTTCGTTCACCGCATCATCCTGACCCACGCCGACACAGACTTGCCAGGGACACGCCAGCCGCGCGGACGATCAGCGAATGCCCTCGTCCATGAGCACGTAGAGCAGCCCGACGAGCGACCCACTGCTCACGATCTCCCGCCGGTCGATCATCCCCCGCACCTCACCGAGCGGAACCCACTCGATCCGATCCGACTCGTTCTGCTCGACGGGCGGCCCGACGTACGAAGCCCCCTCCGCACGGAACACATGATGCTGAGAGTCGGTGATCCCATTCGCCGGCTCGGCGTAGATGAGAGGCTTCAGCGGCCCGGGACGCCAACCGGTCTCCTCCAGCACCTCACGCGCCGCCGTCTCCTCCGGCGTCTCCCCCTCCTCGATCAGACCCATGGGGAGTTCCCAGGCCCACGAGTCCGTGATGAACCGATGCCGCCACATCATGAGGATCTCGCGCCGCTCATTGACGACGGCCCCCACCGCCAGGTGCCGCAGCCGCACCACGTGGTACTCCCACCGCAGCCCATCAGGCTGCTGCACGTCCACCAGGCACAGATTCACCCACGGATTCGAGTAGATCCGCCGCTCCCCAAAGGTCTTCCACTCCATCAACGCACCCTTTCCGCCGACTGCCTGCAGCTTCGCAGAGAGGGCAACGAGGACACGCCTCTCCATATCCCGTGCGGATGAAACAGCGCAGATCGGCAGTACCGGCACGAACCCGGTGGGTACGGTGTCAGATCGAGGCGGCTGTGGGAGTCCAGGTTCACGCCTCGCGGCGGCTCGGGATTCCGGGCATCCGACGGATCACCGAGATGAGGTCCGAGGAGCTTCTGACTGGCGGGACCCGGTGGCGCCCCCTGTGTGCGGTGTGTCCGCCGACGGACGGCGGATGGCTCTCGGTCGCCGCGGTCGGGTGACCGTGCTGAACCGTGCCGCGCGGCGCCGCATGTGCCGGTGGCCGAGGGCCGGTTGGGGCCGAGCCGGTGCGCGCGCGGCCCGGTAGAAGATCCGCTTGCCGATCTCGACGAGGAGGAGGTAGACCACGACCATGGCAGCCACCGCGGCGAAGAAGCCGGCCGGCAGGAGTTGGAAGCCGAGGACGTCAGCCAGTGAGGTGGCCGGCAGGGCGGCGCCGAGGGCGACGACACCCAGTGCCGTCAGTGTCAGGGGAAGGCTGGGACGGCTGCGCCAGAACGGGATGCGGCGGGTGCGGATGGCGAAGATCACCAGGGTCTGCGTGGCGAGGGACTCCACGAACCAGCCGGTGTGGAACTGGACCGGGCCTGCGTGGAAGACCCACAGCATCACCGCGAAGGTGACGAAGTCGAACAGCGAGCTGATCGGTCCGAAGCACACCATGAAGCGCCGGATGAACGCGATGTCCCAGTGGGCCGGGCGGTGCACCTGTTCCTCGTCGACCTCGTCGGTGGGGATGGCGAGCTGGCTGGTGTCGTACAGAAGGTTGTTGAGCAGGATCTGAGAGGGCAGCATCGGCAGGAACGGCAGGAAAAGCGAGGCGCCGGCCGCGCTGAACATGTTGCCGAAGTTGCTCGAGGTCCCCATCAGCACGTACTTGATGGTGTTGGCGAAGATCCGCCGCCCCTCGGCGACCCCGTCCGCCAGGACCCCGAGGTCTTTCTCCAGCAGGATCACGTCGGCCGCGTCCTTGGCCACGTCGGTGGCCGAATCCACCGAGATGCCCACGTCGGCGGCGTGCAGCGCGAGCGCGTCGTTGACGCCGTCGCCGAGGAAGGCGACATCGCCGCCGGTTTGCCGCTGGACGCGGACGATACGGGCCTTGTGCTCGGGGCTGACCCGGGCGAAGACGGTGGTGTGCCGGATCGCGTCGGAGAGCCGCTCGTCGTCCATGGCGTCCAGGTCGGTCCCGGTCAGCACGCCGATATCGGCCAGTCCCAGGTCGTGGCAGACCTTGGCGGCCACCGCCGGGTTGTCCCCGGTGACGATCTTCACCGTCAGGCCGAGCCTGTCCAGCCGTCCCAGTGCCTCGGCCACGTGGGGTTTGGGCGGATCGAGGAAGACCAGCAGACCGGCCAGGCGGAGGTCACACTCGTCGGCGGCCGTGGGGGCGGTGGCCGCCCGGGCGGGACGGGTCGCCACGGCAACGACGCGGTTCCCGGCGGCGAACTCGGCGTCCAACGCCTGGCGGACCGGCTCGGGCACGTCTGCGCAGCGTTCCAGTACCGTCTCGGGGGCGCCTTTGGTGATCAGCATGGTGACGTCGGAGGGGTCGGTGACAGTAACGGTGACCATCCGCCGTTCATGATCGAAGGGCAGGACTCCGACCCGCCTCCAGCCGCTGAGCACCCGGCGCTGGGAGGCGGCGGCCGGGGAGTCCCACAGGGCGTCGTCGAGCGGGTTTCCGCCCACGGGCCGACCCTGGTCGTCCACCTCCGTCTCGGTGCACAGCAGCCCGAAGCGCAGCACCTCCTCCGCCGAGGTGACGTCGATCGGTACGGCCCGCATGAAGTCGATACGGCCCAGGGTCAGTGTTCCGGTCTTGTCGGTGAACAGCACGTCGACATCGCCGAGGTCCTCGATGCACACCAGCCGTTTGACCAGTACCTTGCGTCGGCTCATCCGCCGGGAGCCGGCGGCCAGGCTGGTGGAGACGACGGCGGGCAGGAGCTGCGGGGTGATGCCCACCGCGATGGCCAGTGAGAAGAGCAGGGCGTCGATCAGCGGCTTGTGCAGCGCCACGTTGATGATGAAGATCAACGTGGTCAGCGCGCCGGCGACGTAGACCAGGAGCATCGAGAACCGGCGCAGCCCCACCTGGAACTCGGTCTCCAGCTGGTGTCCGCTCAGCCCGGCGGCGATCTTCCCGAACTCGGCCTCCGCACCGGTGGCGACCACCACTCCACGGCCACTGCCGCAGTGGACCACGGTGCCCATCAGAGCGCATCCGGACAGATCGGCCAGCGCCGTGCCGGCCGGCACGGGAGCGGTGTCCTTCGCGACCGGCAAAGACTCACCGGTCAGTACCGACTCGCTGCACTCCAGCCCGGTTGCCTGGAGCAGCCGCAGATCCGCGGGCACGATGTCGCCCAGCCGCAACTCCACCACATCGCCCGGAACCAGGCCGGTGACCTCCACCTCCTGCGGCCGCCCGTCGCGCAGCACGACCGCACGATGACGGATCTTGGCATGCAGCGCCTGGGCGGTCTTCTCCGCCCGGTACTCATTGGCGAAGCCCAGGCCGGCGGAGAGCACCACGATCACCCCGATGATCACAGCGTCGCTGCGCTCACCGACGAAGTACGAGACGATGGCCGCGGCCAGCAGCAGGCCCAGCAGCGGGGACCGCAGCTGATGCCACAGGACGAGCCACGCCCTCGCTCGGTGCGAGTGGACTGCGTTCGGTCCCCAGCGCTTCAGCCGCCGTGCCGCCTCGTCCGACGACAGGCCGCCGCCTGGAACGTCGAGTTCACGCAGTACGTCCGCGGTGGGCCGGGCGGCTGCCGAGGCAGCGCGGCCCGCGGCCACCGGCCGCACCGGCACGGTGGTCGTCACCATCGCCGACCACTCCCCGGGCGCCTGCCCACCCGCGCAGCGGGCCGCGTCGGCGCAGAGCCGGACGAGCGCCCGACAGTGCCCCCGGGGCTGGGGCACGGGCACGGCCACGGATGGGTGGAGATCGGCATCACCGTTCCACCATCGGTCCTCCTCGCTCGCCCTCCAAGGGGCCATCCGGGCCCTGCCTCCGGGACCTGCTTCCCAGCGCGCCCGCCAGGTCAACGTCGGGCGCCTCCGAGGCGTCAGCGATCGAGCATCCGGGGCCTTCCCGTCATGGCCTGGCAAAAGGCCGTCAGGCCCGGATAAAGGCCGTCGGACTTCACCGGCCATGGAACTTCCCTGGCGGAAAGTCGTCAGGCCTCCGGGTTCTGCGCCGGCAACGCGCACCAGCAGTCCTCGCCCACCGTCGGCGGCGCGTCGGACAGCGCCTGGGTGAAGGAGCGGATGAGCGGGCTCTCCGAGACCCTGCGCCAGACCGGGGCCCAACGGGACGGCGGGGCGTCGAGGATGGGGATGAAGGCCAGGTTGGGCCACGGGTAGAAGTCCGCGATGTCGCCCGACACCGAGGCGACGGCCTGACCGGTGGCCACGGCGGTGAGGGCCTCCTGCCACGTCGAGACCTGCGGACCGCGCGGGATGGGGCGCCCGGAGGGGGTGTGGAAGGGGTGGAGGGCCTCTTCCATGTAGGCCGGCAGGGAGCGGCCGGCCACGAACGCACAGTCGGCGAGGTCCTCCAGGCGGATGGCGTCGCGGCGGGCGTACGGGTGGGAGGCTCCGGTCATGAGCAGGGTCGGTGAGGCGTAGATGACCGGGCCCACGGTGAGGTCGGGTTCCTCCACCGGCAGCCAGAGCACGGCGATGTCGACGTCCCCGGAGCGGAGCAGGTCCAGCGGGGCGGAGGGCTGGATCTCGCGGAAGCGGACCTGGATCTCCGGGGAGCGGGTCTCCAGGAGGGCCACGGCGTCGGACAGCATCCAGGAGTGGGGGCCGACGGTGCCGACCGTCAGGGTGTCCGTCCCGCGGGCGGCGGCCTTGGCCGCGGCGACACCGTCCATGATCTGCCGGTACCCGGCGCCGAGTTCGCGTTGCAGCTGCTCGCCGAGCGGGGTGAGCCTTACCGCGCGGCTGGTGCGTTCGAACAGGAGGCCGCCGATCTGCCGCTCCTGCTTCTTGATCGACTGGCTGACCCGGGCCTGGGTGACGTGCAGGCGGTGTGCCGTGCGGCTGAAGTGCAGTTCCTCGGCGAGGGTCAGGAAGATCTCGATGTCGCGGAGCTCCACTCGCGCCCCTTCGGACTCATTAGCCGACGATTATGACTCGTTATCAGGTTCATCGTTGATGCCCGAACGGGCCCGGCGCAAGGTGGGGGCCGACACCGACGCGGATTCACGGGGGAAGACGCAGATGAGGAAGATCCTCAACACCGCTCACATCTACATGATCATCGGGCTCGTCAGCGGCCTGTACTACCGCGAGCTGACCAAGGCCAAGGACTTCGAGGGCGACACCCAGCTCGCCGTCGTGCACACCCATGTACTGGCGCTCGGCATGCTGTTCTTCCTTGTCGTCCTGCCGCTGGAGAAGCAGTTCGCGCTGACCTCCCACCGGCTGTTCAACTGGTTCTTCTGGATCTACAACGCCGGTCTGGCGGTGACCGTCGGCATGATGACCCTGCACGGAACGCTGACGGTCCTCGGCCACTCCGACTCGGAGGCGATCGCCGGGATCGCCGGTCTGGGCCATGTCCTGCTGACGGTGGGCCTGGTGCTGTTCTTCATCACGGTGGGCAAGTGCCTGCCCGGCGCCTCCCGGGCGGAGGACGCCGGCGTCACTCGCGCGAAGGACGCAGCCCCGTCAACTTCTCCGGGTTCACCTGCAGCCGCAGATTCCTGATGGCGCCCTCGGACATGTCGTAGGTGAGGGCCGCCACCGGCATCTCGCCCAGGGTGAACAGGATGCCCAACTCGCCGTTGACGACGGCCTGTCGGAGGGTGATGCCGGCCGACTGCGGCTTCGCCGGGACGCCGAGGATCCAGCGCGCCACATGGTCGGGGCCGTACAGCGGGCGGCGGGCCGCGGTGACCTTGCCGCCGCCGTCGGACCAGCAGGTCACATCCGGCGCCAGAAGTTCCATCACGGCGTTCAGGTCGCCGCCCGCGCACGCCTCGATGAACTGGGTGGTGACCCGGGCCCGCCGGTCCGGGTCCGTGTCGTAGCGGGGGCGGCGGGACTGGACGTGGCTGCGGGCCTGGTGGGCGATCTGGCGGACGGTGGGTTCCGGGCGGTCCAGGATGTCGGCGATCTCCGCATGGGAGTAGGCATCCCCGTCGTCGCAGTCGATCCCGCCTACACCAGCAAGTGGGGCGCCCAGCACCGGCAAAAACCCCTCACCACGAAGAAGGGGAAGACCACCCGCCACGACGCGGCAGCCGTGGCGATCGGAAGGCGCGCCCTGGGACACCCGATCCGGCGACGGACGGCACCGCCCCGCACCCACCAGAGCGATGGATGCGGGCATCGGACCGTCCAGGCCCAACCGGGCACCTTGGGGCGTGAGGGAACCCGCCCGCGTATTCCCGGACCACGGACACGATCCGCGCGCACCGGACACGGAGCGAAAGCGGGGGACCAGTGTGCCCAACACCGTTCGGGGCACACGGCTGAGCATGACTCCTGGCACCAGGACTCACTCCCGCTCAGTCTTTAGGAACGGTTGACCAGGGTCACCCGGACGACGGTGCGGCGCGTGCGGTGGGCCAGACGGATCGCAGCCAGCATGCCGGTGTAGCCGGCACCCAGCACCACGACCCGGTGGCCGTCCTGCGCCGGTCGTCCGGTCTTCGGCTGCTTCGGCATGTCCACTCCCGGGGTCGGGTCACCGGGCACATCGGCCTCGTCCGGTGCCGGTGACGACCATGGGACTGGCGAGCCCCGCCGTGCGTGACAGGCCGCCTGTGTGACCCGCGTCACGCGCGAAGGTCAGTCGGCGGGGTGCCCCGGCTGGTAGGTGGCGAGCGCCCAGATCACGAAGAAGTCGATGGCGATCATGATGAGCGCCCAGACCGGCGAGTACGGCAGGAACAGGAACTGGGCGATCACGCTCAGGGAGGCGAGACCGATGCCGACCGCCCGGGCCCACGCGGCGCGTCTGAGGATGAACGCGCCGGTGACGGCGGCCACGACACCCAGGATGAGCAGGATCCAGCCCCAGCCGGTGAGGTTGATCTTGTACACGTAGGCGCCGATACGGGTGTACACGTCGTCGGCCGCGAGCGCGGATATGCCCTGGAGGATGGCGAGAACACCCTCCACCAGGAGCATCACCCCCGCGAAGACGAGCCCTCCCTCGGCCCAGTCGGTGGTCCCCGCCCGTGCCGGTCGGGTCTGCTGCGTCATGGCCGTACCTCCGCCGTCGTCGTCCCGAGTCGGTCGTACGTACGACGATCCGGCCCACCCGGCCGGGAGACCACGGGGGTTGCTCCGTACGGGTGAGCCGGCGGGCCGGGGGCGGAACGGCTCAGGCCATCCAGAAGAAGACGGCCGTCATCCGCTTCTCCGCCAGCTCCTTGCCGAAGTAGCCGGTCGCGCTGTGCACCAGGTTGGCGTTGTAGAGCAGGAGGCGGTTGTACCGGTGCGGGACCCGGCCGTCCTCCTCGAAGGCATCCGGGGCGACGAAGCGGGTGCCCAGGGCCTCGACGAGGTTGTTGTGCGGGGCCTGCACGACGTTGCCGCCGAGCCGGCCGCCGGGCAGGGACTGGCGGAAGAAGCTGGTGCCGCAGTCCTTGGGCACGTGCGGATTGAGGTACAGCACGGCCGCGTACCGGCACAGCGCGCGCGAGTCGGTGTGCGGGCGCGGTTCGCTCTCGCCCTCGCCGACCACCTGCACGCAGTTGTGGTTGAGGGTGCCGCCGCCGGGTGCCTGCTGCACCCACAGCTCCTTGGCCCCGGTCGCCTGCTTCACCAGCCGCTCGATGCGGGCGAGTTCACCGGCCTCCAGGCCGGGCATCGCGCGCAGTCCGGGCCAGGTCTCCGAGGTGTACGGGTAGCCCTTGACCCAGTCGTCCTTGGCCAGACACCGCTCGCGTACGGCGTCTACGTCCGGCAGGACGTCGTCCAGGACCCAGTAGTCGCGGCCCTTGGTGGGCTTGCGGTAGGGCAGGACGGGCAGCGCGGCGGGCACCCTGGCGGGTGGCTGTGGGGGCATGCGGCGAATCTAGGCCTGCGTTTCCCCTCGCTTCTCCCGGGAAAGAGTCAACTCTCCTGCGGAAAGGTCAACTTTTAACCAACTGCGGTCCTCGGCCCCTCCCGCAGGACCGGGACGAATCTTTACCCGAAACCACTGACACAAATGACCTCCGCATCCGTACTGCTGTGCGTCCGAACCGCCTATGGGCGGATCCATGGCCGGGCAGGAGGCACGGTGCGCTTTTCGCGGAACGCGACGGGAACTCTCTTCGTGGGCGGTGCAATGGCCCTGACCCTCGGCGCGCTCGCCTACCCGAGCATGCTCGGCGTGAGCACCGTCTCCAGTGCGCCGTCGCGGGTCATCGCCAACACCCAGTGGGGTCCGCTCACCGAGGCCGACCGGGACTTCGTGGTGAAGGTGCGGGCGGCCGGTCTGTGGGAGTACCCGGTCGGCCAGATCGGGCTGCAGAAGGGCACCACGAAGGGCGTCATCGAGGCCAGCAAGCATCTGGTCGACGGGCATGCCGCCCTGGACATCACGTGCCGCAAGATCGCGCCGATGCTGAACATCACGCTGCCCAACGTGGCGAGCCCCCAGCAGTTGGGCTTCGTGAACACGCTGAAGTCGGAGAGCGGCAAGAAGTTCGACAGCGACTTCGCCAACATCCTGCGGATGACGCACGGTTCGATCTTCAACACGGTCGCGTCGATCCGGTCCACGACCAAGAACTCGCTGGTGCGGGCCCTGGCCGACCAGGCCAACGACACGGTGCTCGACCACATCACGGTGATGGAGAAGACCGGTCTGGTCGACTTCGACCAGACCCTCTTCCAACAGACCACCCCGCCGAAGCTGCCCAGCTCCGACCTGACCCCGCCGGCCCCGCCGGCGGGCCAGCCTCAGGTGGTGCTCACGCCGCCGCCGAACGCCACGTCCACACCGGTGGACATCAACGGCCTCAGCGGCGGCGGCGCCGGAGGCGCCTCGCCCGCCGCCCCCAGCCCGAGCCCGACCGTGGGCTAGCCCAGCCAGACCGTGGTGTCCGACGGGAGGACGTCCGGCTCCGGGAGCGGGGTGCTGGCCAGCAGCACCTCGCCCGGGGGCAGTCGTACCGGCTCCGCGGTGAGGTTGGTGACGCAGCGCCAGGTCTCGGTGCGGGTGAAGTCCAGCACCCCGGCCGGGGCGTCGGGCGTCCAGGTCAGCGTCTCGCCCTCCAGCAGCTTGCGGCGCAGCCTGAGCGCGGTGCGGTACAGCTCCAGGGCGGAGCCCTCGGCACCTGACTGGGCCTCGACGGCGTACGACGCGAAGGACGCCGGCTGCGGCAGCCAGGCGGCCCCGGACCCGAAGCCGTACGACGGTCCGGTGGTCGTCCACGGCAGCGGCACCCGGCAGCCGTCGCGGCCCTTGCGGGCATGACCCGTCTGCTCCCAGATCGGATCCCGCAGCACCTCGGCGGGCAGATCGGCGACCTCGGGCAGGCCGAGTTCCTCGCCCTGGTAGACGTACGACGATCCGGGCAGCGCCAGCATCAGCAGGGTCGCGGCCCGGGCCCGGCGCAGGCCCGCCTCCCGGTCGGTCGGCGGGGCCGTGCCGCCTGACAGCAGCCAGGCGTTCTCGTCGGTGCCGCGCGGGAGCACGAGGCGCGAGGCGTGGCGGACGACGTCGTGGTTGGAGAGCACCCAGGTGGCACAGGCTCCGGCAGCACGGGCCGTCGCCAGGGAGCCCGTGATGACCCCGCGGAGTTCGTCCGCGTCCCACCCCGCCTGCAGATACTCGAAGTTGAAGGCCTGGCCGAGTTCGTCCGGGCGGGCGTACAGCGCGCGGCGGGCGTCCGGGACCCAGGCCTCGGCGACCGCGGTGCGGGGCGGGCTGTAGGCGTCGAAGATCTTGCGCCAGTCGCGGTAGATCTCATGGACCTCGTCACGGTCCCAGTAGGGGTGGGTGCCGGGCTCCACCCGCTGCAGGGCCTCCTCGCCCGTGGCGCCCAGGCCGCCCACGTCCCGCAGCGGGTCGGCCAGGTCCTTGGCCAGGCCGTGGGCGACGTCGATGCGGAAGCCGTCGACGCCCCGGTCGGACCAGAAGCGCAGGGTGGTGCGGAAGTCGGCGCGGACCTCCTCGTTCTCCCAGTTCAGGTCGGGCTGTTCGGGCGCGAACAGGTGCAGGTACCAGTCGCCGTCGGCCACGCGCCGCCAGGCGCTGCCGCCGAACACCGACTGCCAGTCGGTGGGCGGGAGTTCGCCGTCGGCACCGCGGCCGGGGCGGAAGACGTAGCGTTCCCGGGCCGCTGATCCGGGCCCGGCCCGCAGGGCCTCCTGGAACCAGGGGTGCAGGTGCGAGGTGTGGTTCGGGACGATGTCCACGACGACCTTCAGACCGAGCCGGTGGGCCTCGGCGGCCAGCGCGTCGAAGTCGTCCAGGGTGCCGAGGCGCGGGTCGACGTCCCGGTGGTCGGCGACGTCGTAGCCGCCGTCGGCGAGTTCGGAGGGGTAGAAGGGGCTGAGCCACAGGGCGTCCACGCCGAGCGTGGCGAGGTGGTTCAGGTGCTCGGTGACGCCCCTGAGATCGCCGAGGCCGTCACCGTCGGCGTCGGCGAAACTGCGCGGATAGACCTGGTAGATGACGGCCTGGCGCCACCAGTCGGGATTCCTGGAGGAGAGGTCTGGCATACCCGGACTCTGTCCACCTTGCCCGGGAACGGAACCTTGGTCGTTCGTCTGCCCTGTTGCGTAATCTTCAATACCTGGGCAGGTGTGCGGCTTTGCCGGCAAAAGGATCGCCGCCTACGGTGAACGGGCCGTGGTCCTCGGGAAGTCGATGCAAGGTCGCGACCCGGGTGCCGGCCGCCCCCGACTGAGTCCCGGCCGGTTCGGGGGGGGCCGCCGTGTCCCCCGTGGCGACGGGCGAAAAGAATGCCGCCCGTGCCTTTCGACGAGAACGAACCCGTCTTCAAGCGGAGCAAGTGGGGGACGAACCGGTACGAGTACAACCCGCAGAACCCCCTCGGCCTCGCCCTGATCGTGCTCAGCGTGGCCTTCGCCGTCGTGATGCTGCTGCTCATGCAACACCACGCGGGCCCCTTCGCACGGCCGTCGGACCCCACACCCACCCAATGGAGCCCGCCTCCCGACATGTCCCGGTGGGCGCCGCCGCCGGACGTCCCGTCGGCCGGTCCGACGTCCGATCCGGCATCCGGTCCGCCGGAGCTGCCCTAGCGGCGTTCCACCGTCTCCAGGTACAGCTTCACGTACCGCTCCACGTCCACCGCCAACGCCACGTCCACCAGGGCCTGTTCGCGGGCGCCGCCGTGGATCTCGGATTCGCCGGGGCGGGGGCGGCGGTCGACGATCGTCTGGCCGCGGGTCGGGCCGGGGGCCAGGGCGACCTCGACGGGCAGCCGGCGGGTGGTGATGCCGGCCGGGTCCGCGACCGCGCACACCGCGCCCGCGTCACCGAGGCCGCCGGCCGGGTCGTCGCCGTCGGGCTCGGGTGCGGACGGGCGGTGGGCCAGCAGCTCGCCGGCGAGCCGGGTGCCCGGTTCCCTGCTCTCCCGCAGCCGTCGTACGTCCGGGCCCGGTACGACGACCTGGGTGAACACGTCGAGCCCGTACATGGTGATCGGCACCCCTGCGGTGAGCAGGACCGCCGCCGCCTCCGGGTCGTGCCAGACGTTGAACTCGGCGACCGGCGTGGCGTTCCCGGTGGCGACCGCGCCGCCCATGAACACGATCCGCTCGATGTTCCGGGTCACCTCCGGGTGGGTGCGCAGCAGGAGCGCGATGTTGGTGAGCGGTGCGGTCGGGATCAGGGTGACCGGGGTCGGGGAGGCCAGGATCTCGCGGTACAGGAGGGTCACGGCGTCCACGGCGGCGCGGCCGCGTCTGGGCGCGGGCAGGCCGAGGTCGCCCATGCCGTCCGCGCCGTGCACGTGCCGGGCCGAGCGGGCCGGCTCGATCAGCGGGCGCTCGGCGCCGCGCGCCACCGGGACGTCGGGGGCGCCCGCCTCCTCCAGCACGGTCAGGGTGTTGCGGACCACCCCGTCGACATCGGTGTTCCCGGCCACACAGGTCACCGCCCTGAGGTCCAGGCCCGGGTGGCGTACGGCGAACAGCAGGGCCAGGGCGTCGTCGACGCCGGTGTCGCAGTCGATGATCACGGGGATGGGCTGACCGGTCACGTCGGACTCCTTCCGTCGTACCGACACTAGATGAGGACCCTCAGGGCCACAGTGCGGTGCCCTTCGCCGCCACGCGGTCGGCGACGCGGCGCAGCAGCTCGGGTACCGGGAGCGCGCCGGGGCGGCGGCCGTCCCGCAGGCGCAGAGCCGCGAGGCCCGCGCCGGCCTCCCGGTCGCCGATCACCGCCTGGTACGGGACCAGGCGGGCCGCGCGGATGCGGGCGCCGAGGGTGCCCTGCTCGGGGGCGGCCGGTTCGGCGCGCAGGCCCAGCGCGGCCGCCTCCCGGACCACCGCGGCCGCCCGCTCCACCTGCTCCTCCGCGACCGGCAGCACAGCCAGCTGTACAGGAGCGAGCCAAGCCGGGAAGGCCCCGCCGTGCGCCTCGATGAGGTGGGCGACGGCCCGCTCCACGCTGCCGATGATGCTGCGGTGCACCATCACCGGCCGGTGCTTCGCGCCGTCGGCGCCGATGTAGTGCAGGTCGAAGCGGGCCGGCTGGTGGAAGTCGATCTGCACGGTGGACAGGGTGGACTCGCGGCCGGCCGGGTCCGCGATCTGTACGTCGATCTTGGGGCCGTAGAAGGCGGCCTCGCCCTCCGCCTCCTCGTACGCCACGCCGGACTCGGCCAGCACCTCCTTCAGCAGCGCGGTGGCCCGCTGCCACAGCTCCGGGTCGGCGACGTACTTGCCACCCTCGCCGGGCAGCGAGAGACGGTGGCGTACGGCCTCGATGCCGAGGTCGGCGTAGGCGCGGGCGATCAGCTCCAGGGCGGCGCGGGCCTCGTCGACGGCCTGCTCCAGGGTGCAGAAGATGTGGGCGTCGTTGAGCTGGATGGCGCGCACCCGGGTCAGGCCGCCGAGGACGCCGGAGCGTTCGGCGCGGTACATGGTGCCCAGCTCGGCGATGCGCAGCGGCAGTTCACGGTAGCTGTGCGAGCGGGAGCGGTAGATCAGGGCGTGGTGGGGGCACAGGCTCGGGCGCAGGACGACCTCTTCCGCGCCCAGGTTCATCGGCGGGTACATGTCGTCGCTGTAGTGGTCCCAGTGTCCGGAGGTCTCGTACAGCTCGCGCTTGCCGAGCGCGGGCGAGTACACGTGCCGGTAGCCGGCGGCGCGTTCCGCCTCCCGGATGTACTCCTCCAGGGTGTGCCGTACGACGGCCCCGTCCGGGAGCCAGTAGGGCAGGCCCGCGCCCATCAGCGGGTCGGTGTCGAACAGGCCGAGTTCACGGCCGAGGCGGCGGTGGTCGGGGACGCGGTCGCTGATGGCGCTGACGTCACTGATGTCGCTGATGTCGCTGATCGGGTCGGTCATCGGGGTCTCCTTGGTGCGGGAGGCGAACACCCCGGGGCATGACGAAACCCCGGGGCGTTCGCCCCGGGGCTTCGGACTGGTCAGGTGTCAGCGCGCCGGGACGGTCTCCGGCGTCGTCGTGCTCTGCGGACACGGCTGGGCGCGCTTCATGAAGCGACCGTAACGACGGCCCCTGTCGTAGGGCCATCGGTTTTCCCCGGGCCTTCCCGCCGCCCACCCGGACGTCTCCCCCACCGCTCACCCGGACGGGTTTTCCCGCCCTCACCCGGACGGCCCGGAGCGCTGGTGGGCGGGTCGCGGCGGTGGTGCCGTGAGAGGAGGCACCTCCACCCCCACCTGCCCCGCCAGGGAGGCACCCCAGATGACCGCCGCCATACGCCCCCGCGCCCTCCCTCTCGCCGCTCTCGCCACCGGCCTCCTCACCCTCACCGGCTGCGCGGCCCTCGGCCTGGAACGCCCGCCGTCCGCGCAGCAGCCCCTGCCCACCGTCGACAAGCCCTCCCCCTCGGCGAAGCCCTCGGCCCGGGCCGACGGATCCACGCTCACCGACGACCAGGCCCGGGCCGCGCTCATCACGGAGACCGACCTCGGCGCCCCCTGGACCGCGACGCGCGGGGCGGCCACCTGGCGGGACGCCCTGCTGAAGGCGACCACCACGGCCGGGGAGTGCCAGCGCCTGCTCGACGCGCTCTACTCCGACGAACTCCTCGGCGCCCCCGCCCGGGTCGCCGTGGGCCTCGACGACGACGACACCGAAGCCCAGCTCCGCTACCAGATCGCCGCCCGCCGCCCGTCGGACGTCGACGCCGCGCTGGAGTGGCTGCAGACGATGCCGGTCCAGTGCGCCCGCTTCACGGCCACCTCGGAGAACGGCCTGGTCGAGGACGTCCAGGTCCAGGACGCCCCGCTGCCGGAGGTCGGGGACGTGCGCCAGGGTCTGCACGTCACCGTCGCCACCACCACGTCCGACGAGCAGGACGTCTTCCTGACGATGGACCTGGCCGCCGTCCGCGTCGGCGAGGACGCCTTCGCCCTCACCAACGCCGGCCTGGGCGACGTACCGAACGACGCGACACAGCTCGCCGTCCAGATCGGCGCACTCCGCCTGGCGGACGTACGCAAGCAGGGCCGGGCCCAGGTCTGACCTGCGCCTTTCCGCTAGGACGGCGTCGACGCGGAGGGCCGCAGCGACGGCGTCCTCCCCGTCACCAGCACCACCGCGCCCTTGTCCAGCCGCGTGTACACCCACTTCGCGTCGGCCTCGGGCAGTCCGATCCAGCCGCCGGTGGACGCGTAGTTGCCGGGGGCCTTCAGGTCGTAGGTGAGGGCGACGACGGCGGTGCTCCTCTTCCGGTCCGCGGAGCGCAGTTCGATCACCCATGGAACGCTCGGCATCGACGCGCCGCTGCCGCTGCCACCGCCGCTCCCGAACTCCATCTCCGCCTTCGGGGACTTGGCGACGACGGTGAACCGGCCGGTGGGCGTGGGCAGTTCGGAAACACCGGAGGAGATGGGCATCATCCGTCCGTCGACGGTCATCGTCATCTTGGTGAGGTCGACCACGGCGTCGGCGGCGGCCGGGGTCGGAGTCGGGGTGGGTGCCGGGCCGGTCCGCAGCCGGGGACTGGCGGCCGGAGTGGTGCGGCGGCCGGAGTCGGAGTCGTGGCCGTGGGTGAGGCCGACGGTCATCGTGACGGCGAGGGCCGCGGCGGCGGCCACCCCGCCGACCACGACGGTCGTACGCCGGCGACGGCCACGCCGTACGGCCAGACGGCGGACCTCGGCACCGGCGACGGGCGGCGAGGACTGGTGGCTCTCGGCCAACGTCCGCAGCCCGCCGGAGAGTTCGGGGTGGAAGTCGGGGTGAAGGTCGGCGTCGTAGTCGCGGTCATCGGACACGGTCGCCCTCCCTCTCCCCCTCGCCCGGGGCCAGCACCCGGGCCAGTGCCGCGCGGCCACGGGACAGACGGGCCTTGACCGTCCCCACCGGGGCACCGGTTTCCGAGGCTACTTGCTCCACGCTCAGGTCGCACAGATGGTGCAGGACGACGGCCATCCGCTGGGCCTCGGGCAGGGTGCGCAGCGCGGAGACGAGCGCGGCGTGCTCGGGGTCGGGCCCGGGCACGGACTCCGGCGGCGGGGTGCGCCGCACCAGTTCCAGCCAGCGCCGGGCGCGCCGCCACCGGCTGACGGCGAGCCGCATCGCGACGGTCCTGACCCATGCCTCGGGCGCGCCGTCCGCGAGGAAGTCGCGCCGCCGGTCCCAGGCCCGTACGAACGCCTCCTGCACGACGTCCTGCGCCTCGCCGTGATCCCCGGTGAAGGCGTAGAGCTGGCCGGTCAGCCGGGGGAACGCGGCGGCGTAGAACGCGTCGAACTCGTCCTCGGTCATGCCTCCCCTGCCACTCGTGCCCCAACTTCCCCGTACCGCCGTGCAACCCGGATCGCTTCGCGGTGCGTACAGGTCCCGTACGCCGCACATCGAAACACATCGCAGGGGGAACCCGATGACGACCAGAGCCGACCGCCGAACCCGTCATCGCGCCGGTCGCTCCGGCCGCCGGACCGAGTTCGGCGGCTACGCCGCCGTGGCCTGGCCGCGTCTGCTGCGCACGGCTCATCTGCTGACCGGCGACCCGGCGGAGGCCGACGCCCTGACGCGCACCGCCCTGTCCGACGCGTACGCCCACTGGCGGCGCATCCCGGGCGACGACACCGACTTCTACGTACGACGGCTGCTGGTGCGCCACCACCTCGGCAGCCACCTCGGCCGGCTTCTCGGCCGCCGGCCGCACCACACGGGACCCGCGCCGCAGGCCCCGCAGGCCCCGCTCGCCCGCGCCCTCGCCGCCCTGCCCGCGCGCCAGCGGGTGGTGCTGGTCCTGCGGCTGGGCGAGGACCTGGGCCGGCTGGAGGTCGCCGAGATGCTCGGCTGGTCGGTGGGCGCGGTGAAGTCGTACGAACGACGGGGGCTGAAGGCCTTGGGGGCGACATGAGGCATAAGCAACTGAATTCCCTGGACGGCGAGTTGGGCGAGGTCTTCGCCGCCGCCCGCGACGAGGCGCCCCGCACGCCCGTCCCGCTCGCCGCCATCGTGCGGGAGGGCCGGGCGCGGCGCCGGCGGCGCCGGATCACCCTGCTGCTGACCTGCTGCCTGCTGGTGCTGGGCCCGCTCGGCTACGCCGTCTGGCGGCTGGCGGGCGTGTCCGGGGGCGGGCCCGTGACGCCCGGACGGTCGGTGGCCGCCGGGACCGTGCGCGTGGTGGCGGCCGGTGAGCACGTACGGCCGCTGTCCGGCGAGGAGTTGTGGCTGACGAAGGACGGCGCGCACTGGTCGTCGCCCCGGGGCGGGGGCGAGTCCCTGCCGGTCTCGGGGCTCTCCGCGGAGCCCCCGACCGTCACGCTCCGGCTGGAGGTGACCGGCCGGAGCGGGCTGCTGCTGTCCGGCGTGCACCGCGGCGGCGGACCGGCCGCCCGCGTCGAGGTGCAGCTGCCCTCGGACAGGACCGCCGGGACCGTGCTCACACTGGCGGGGAACCCGGGCTGGGACGTCTGGTACGCGACCACCCGACTCCCGGCGGACAAGCAGGAGTTGATGCATGCCCGGGTCACGGTCTACGACGCCGGCGGCAAGGTCCTGGCGCGGGGCGGGGTGGGCCGGTGAAGCGTCTCCTCAAGCATCTGCGCCGCCGCCGGGCCCGCTGGGTCCGGCGCGTCCTCGGGGCGCTGCTCGCGCTGTGCCTCGCGCTGGTCGGGACGGTGTGGGTGGCGTACCTGCTCACGGCCGTCCCGGAACCGCATCCGGAGACGGTCAGCCAGAGCACGGTCTTCCTGGACGTGGAGGGGGAGTACCTGGGCCGGCGCGGGCCGGTGGACCGGCAGGACGTGTCCCTGGCGCAGGTGCCGCGGCACGTCCAGGACGCGGTGATCGCCGCCGAGAACCGTTCCTTCCGCACGGACTCGGGCGTCTCGCCGAGCGCGATCGTGCGCGCGGCCGTGGCCACGCTGTCCGGCGGGGAGCGCCAGGGGGGTTCGACGATCACCCAGCAGTATGTGAAGAACGCCCTGCTGAGCCCCGAGCAGTCCCTGACCCGCAAGGCCCGTGAGGCGCTGATCGCCGTCAAGCTGGACCGCACCCGCTCCAAGGACTCGATCCTGGAGGGCTACCTCAACACCGTGTACTTCGGCCGGGGCGCGGCGGGCATCGAGTCGGCTGCGCGGAACTACTTCGGCGTGGACGCGAAGGACCTCACGGTGTCGCAGGGGGCGGCGCTCGCGGCCATCATCAACCGGCCGACGTTCTACGAGCGGGCGGGCTCGGACGCGAAGGTCACCGCGACGCTGCAGAAGCGCTGGCGCTGGGTGCTGGACGCGATGCGCTCCTCGGGCAGCATCACGGCCGGGCAGCGCTCCTCGGCCGCCTTCCCGGCCTTCCGTTTCTATCCGCCCGGCGACACGGACGGCCAGCGCCAGTACCTGATCGACGCGGCCGCCGCCGAAGCCGCCCGCCGTCTCGGCATCACACAGGACCAGCTGGCGCGCGGCGGCTACACGGTCCGTACGACCTTCGACCTGAGCACGCAGTACGCGGTCTCCGAGCGCGTGCGGCAGCAGTCCGCGGGCCTGCCCAAGGGCACCAAGCTGCACGCGGCCGTGATCGCCATGGTCCCCGGCGACGGCGCGGTCCGTGTCCTGTACGGCGGTACGGACTACGCCCACCAGCCCTTCAACGACGCCCTGTCGGGCGCGGTGGAGGCCGGTACGGCACTGCGCCCCTTCAGCGGCCTACCGCTCGGCGCGCCGCTGACCAAGCTCGCGAGCACCTCGGCACCGACACCGCTGACCGTGGCCTCGGCGTACGCGACCGCGGCGGCGGACGGCACCTACGCGACGCCGTACATGGTGGAGCAGATCACCCGGGGCGACGACACCGTGTACAAGGCCCACCCGGACCGGCACCAGGTCATGGGCTCCGTCATGGCCGCGGCGGCGGCGAAGTACGCGGACACGGGCGAGCTGCCGACGTACACCGGCGGCGCGGGCACGGGCCCCGGCACCCGGACCCTGTGGCAGTCGGCGTACACCGGCCGGCTGGCCCTGACGACCGCCCTGTTCGCCGAGCATCCGGCCACGAAGGGGCACCCGGCGCGACCGGCCCACCTCCCGTCCTCGGCCGAGGAGCTGGCCACCGGGATCCAGTCGGACGTGTTCACGTCCAAGGCGGTGACGCCTGCGGGGGCAGGGTCGGTCAGCGGTCGAGGTCGATCGTGAAGCGCCTCGTGCCCGTACCGATCGTGTCGGCGTGGACCGAGCCGCGAGCCCGGTCGAATGCCCCGGTGCCGCCGGTGATCGCGTTGTCGAACGAAGGGGGAGGGCCCGGGTTGAGATTGCCGAAGACCATCCCCTGCACGGTGAGTTGGCCGCCCGGGAGGTTGTAGTTCACGACGCACTCCTCCGCTCCGCCGTTGTCGACCCGGGTGGTGGTGCAGGTGCCGCCGGTGTCGCCGACCTCGTTGCCGTACTGGTCGAAGAGGACCGAGCGGAAGACCGTCCGGTCGCCCTGGGCGGCGGGGCTGCCGCCGGGGTTGACGGGGAAGCGCGTCTGCTGCGCGAGATGGCCGATGAGTGTGATGACCCGGTCTGTGCCCTTGGCGTCGGCGAACTCGTCGTCCGTCGCGGCGGCCGCGACAGGGGCGCAGGCGAGAAGGGTGACCAGCGCAGTGGCCGTGCCGAGACAGGCTGCCCTGATGGGACGCATCGTGTGGCTCCTGAGGTCGATGTTCATGGATGGTCAGGTGCCGCATTCATAACCTCGGCTCCGCCGCCACCCGGAACGTCCCGGCGCGACCCACCATCAAATCCGACCAGTCGGACCAACCCGGGACGAGAGACGGCCCGGCCGACCGGGCACTACGAAGATCGCGATCTACAGCGGCGGCTGCGCCGGTGCCGGCCCCAGCGTCGTGGTGCCCGGCGCCGTGCGGTGGCCGAGGCCCGTGCGGTAGGCGTCCAGGGCCGCCTCGACGCGGCCGGTACGGCGCAGCAGGTCGCCGAGGAGGCGGCACAGGTCGGCCAGGTCGCCGGCCGCGCCGGCCCGTTCCAGGAGGCTGAGGGCGCGGACGTAGTGCTCCTCGGCGGCCTCGGTGTCGCGGGAGTCCTCGGCGATGATGCCGAGGAGGCGGTGCGCGGCTGCGGCGTGCACGGCGCCGCGTTCGGAGGAGAGGTCGCCGAGGACGCCGTTGAGCAGGTCGGCGGCCTCGGCCGACTTGCCGCGCCGGTGCAGGACGTCGGCGAGTTCCACGGCGGCCTGGCTGCGGTAGAGGGCGGCCCGGGTCTGGGCGAGCATGGTGAGGGCCTGGCGCAGCTCGGCCTCGGCCCGGTCCAGGTCGCCGTTCTGGGCGCAGACGTAGCCGCGCATCCAGTGGCAGTTGGCGAGTTCGGTGCGCAGCTGGAGCTGGCGGTACAGCTCGGCCGCCTTGGCGAGGGAGGCGTCGGCCTCGGCGACCCGGCCCTCGGCGAGCAGGGTGCGGGCGACCGAGCGGTGCATACGGGCGATGAGTGCCGGGTCGGCGGCCTGGGGGGCCAGGGCCAGGGCGAACTCGGCGGCCTGGGCGGCGCGGGCGTGGGCGCCCATGTCCATGTAGGGGCCGATGGCGCTGGCGTAGAGGAGCAGCAGGGCGTCGGGGTCGTGCAGGCCGCCGCGGTTGAGTTCGTCGAGGGTGGATTCCAGGAGGTAGACGGCGTAGCGGAGTTCGCCGGCGAGGTAGTGGGCGATCGCGCGGCCGCGGACGGCCGGGACGCGGCTGGGGAGGGTCTCCTGCGCGAGGCGGTGCTCGGCTCGCTCGAAGTGGTCGCGGGCCCGGGACAGTTCGCCCGTCTCCAGGGCGCATTCACCCAGTCCCAGGAGTGCGGTGGCCTGCTCGGCGACCAGGCCGTGCGTGTCCGCTTCGGCGAGCAGCGCGGTGTACTGGCCGGCCGCCTCCTCCGCCTTGCCGTCGGCGAGGGTGCGCTGGGCCTCGGTGAGCCGCAGCCGCAGAGCGGTGGCGAGGTGGGCGGGCCGGCCGACGGCCAGCTCCTCGAAGGCGACGCCGAGGCGGTCCGCGATGTGCCTGAGCGCCTCGTCGGAGGCGCGGACCCGGCCCGCCTCCAGGGTGGAGATGTAGGCGGGGGTGTACGCCGGTTCCGCCAACTGGCGCTGGGTCAGTCCCTGTTCGGTGCGCAGTTGCTGTACGCGCCGGCCGACGACCTCAGGATCGTCCCGCTCCCGCATTTCCTGCTCCCCCCAACTCTCCTGGCACCTCTTGCCGTTCGGGTTCCGCACCCCTAGGTTAAACGGCGAATTAAGCATGTTTAACAGGCCGCTGTTGTTGCGAGGTCGCCGTGCACGGACGTACATCCGCACCCTACGGACTCCCCACCACACTGCCCCTCTCCCGGCCCCGCCCGAGCAGGCGCACCCCGGCCGCCCGGGGCGTGGCAGCGGCCGTACTGGCGATCGCGGCACTGATCACGGCGGCGAACGCGGTCCCGGCCCGAGCGGCCGAGGAGAGACCGGCGTCTCACGCGAGCCATCACGCGCATCGGGGTTAGGGCATCACGCGCCGCTTGGGGGAAGCGGGCGCTCAAAACATCGCTAGAGGGCGTGGACGAAGGCAGCCCACGTGTGGGGGGCTACAGCGAGGTGCGCCGCTTCGGGGTTCTTGGAGTCACGGACGGCGATGAGGGCGGGGAGGTCTGCGACCTCAACGCAGTCGCCGCCGCTGCTGCTGCTGTAGGAGGACTTACGCCACTCGGCAGCGCCGAACGCGGCGCACTCGACGCATTCGCCGCCGCTGCTCCCGCTGTATGAGGACTTACGCCACGTCGCGCTCTTCAGCTGTCGGCTGGTCTCCATAGCGCTCCTCCATCACGTGGGCGATCAGCTCTGCCGAATCTCGCACCGAGAGTGCGGCAGCCTGTAGCTGATCGTAATAGAGCCAGCCGTTGCTGACCCCGTCCGGATTGGCCGTCATATGGCCCTGGATGAAGTCCTCCGTGTAGACGATGTCCGGATGGTCGTTGAAGCGCAGAAGATTGAAGGCGCCCGGCAGCCCCGGGTGTTCACCCGCCGAGTACGGCAAGACTTGGATCTTGACCAGGCGTTGATCACGAAACCTCAACAGGTGCGCGAGTTGATCCCGCATCACCTCCCGACTCCCCATCGGCCGGTACAGCACCGCCTCGTCCAGCACCACCCACACCAACGGCGGTCGCTCCTTCTGAAGGAGACGCTGCCGCTCCAGCCGAGCCGCGACCAGCTCGTCGAGGTTCCGGGGCTCCGGCGCACCGAGAACCGCGCGCGCGTACTTCTCCGTCTGCAGCAGCCCGTACACGACCTGCGCCTGATACGTCGAGATGTACGCCGCCTTCGCCTCCATCTCCGCATACGGCTGAAACCAACTCGGCAACTGGCTCCGCAACACCAGCCCAACCAACCGCGAGAAGAAGCCGTCCGTCATCAGCGCCGCATCCACCCGCTCGGCGAACTCCCGCGTCGGCACCTTCAGCGTGGTCTCGACCTGGCCGATCAGTGAGCCCGTGCAGAAGACGATCGCGCCCAGTTCCTTCTGGGTCAGCCCCGCTGCCTCCCGCTTTCTCCGCAGCTCGGAGCCGAAGTAGTCCAACGGGGAAGCGGCGGGGTCGAGTTCGCGAATGTACGCCATGCACTTAGCGTAATCAATCGACTCCGCTCGGGTGATGCGAATCGATGAATGCGCACAAGGCGGTTCGTCAACCCCGGAGATGGTTGTACGCGAGTGGCATATCTCACCACCCGCCCCTGCATGGATGACCGCGCCGTTAGTGTGTGCGATCCGGTGCAGCCGCGACGAGGTCGACGTGCGCTTCGTCAGGGCGGGAAGGGCAGGGAATGACGCTGGACACGCAGGCGCGGCCGAAGGACCGGGGACGGCACGGCGGTGGCAGCGGCCCCGGGGGCGGCGACACCGAACCCGACGCCCCGCGCCCCAAGCGCCGGATACTGCGCTGGTCGGCGACCACCCTGGCCTTCGTCATACTCGGGACCGCGGGCGCGGGTTACCTCTACTACGAGCACCTCAACGCCAACATCAAGAAGGCCGAGCGGAACCTGGGTGACTCCGACGTGCCCGAGGCCACGCCGAACGCCGCCGGCCAGACGCCGCTGAACATCCTGATGATCGGCTCGGACAGCCGGAACACCGCGAAGGACCTGAAGCTCGGCGGGTCCAAGGCCGACGTGGGCCGCCCGCCGCTCGCCGACGTGCAGATGCTGCTGCACGTCTCGGCCGACCGCAGCAACATGTCCGTGGTGAGCCTCCCGCGCGACACGATGATCCCGATCCCCAGGTGCACCACCGCCGACAAGAAGTACGAGGCGCTCTCGCTGGCCATGGCGAACGAGTCGCTGGGCCGCGGCGGCCCGGGCTGCACCGTCGCCACCTGGCAGAAGCTCGCCCGCATCCACATCGACCACTTCATGATGGTCGACTTCTCCGGCGTGGTGGACATGGCGGACGCCATCGGCGGTGTCCCGGTGTGCGTCAAGCAGAACGTCTACTCGCACACCTCCGACGGCCACGGCTCGGGCCTGAAACTGGAGGCGGGCACCCACCCGGTCAAGGGCGAACAGGCCCTGCAGTGGCTGCGCACCCGCTACGGCTTCGAGGACGGCACCGACATCGGCCGCACCCACGCCCAGCACATGTACATGAACTCGATGGTCCGCCAGTTGCGCGCGAACGCGACGCTGGGCAACCCCACCGAGATGCGCAGGCTCGCGGAGGCCGCGACGAAGGCGCTCACGGTCGACGAGGGCCTCGGCACGGTCAAGAAGTTGTACGACCTGAGCGGGGAACTGCAGAAGGTCCCCACCAAGCGGATCACGATGACGACGCTGCCCACCGTGCAGTGGTCGCAGGACCACAACCGTCTGGTGCCGGACCCCGAGGACGCCGACCAACTCCTCTCCATGGTCCGCGACGACCGCCCGCTGGACGGCCGCGGCGCCAAGCACAGGACGGAGCAGAAGGTGAAGGCCCCCTCGACCCCGGCCGGCACCCTCGCGGTCCAGGTCCGCAACGGCACCGGGACGACCACCGAGGCCCCGACGCCCCAGCGGGCGAGCACGGTCACCCAGGTCCTGCGGGGCAAGGGGTTCACCCGGGCCGAGGCGGACATCACCGCGGCCACCGGGGCCAAGACCCTTCTCCTGTACCCCAGTGCCGACCTGGAGGGCGACGCCCAGGCCGTGGCCAAGGCGCTCGGCGTCCCGCTGGGCCAGGTGCACCGGTCGACCGACGTCTCGGGCGTCACCCTGGTCGTGGGCGCGGACTGGCGCACCGGCGACGCCTACCCGAAGAGCAAGAGCGCGGACAAGGCGCCCTCGACGGCGGCCGTGCTGCCCGGCGACAAGGAGGACGCGTGCATGGAGGTGCAGAAGGGCTTCACCTGGTGAACCGGGCTCTCCCCGCGTGTCCCGCCGGGGGCCTACCCTTCTCCCCGTGACCTCTCCCGCAGCGCGCACCGCTCTGGATCTCACCGCCGGACTCCCGGTCCCGGACCTGGAGGACTTCTACCGCGACCTGCACCGTCACCCCGAGCTGTCGTTGAGCGAGCACCGCACCGCCGGGAAGCTCGCCGGGCGGCTCAAGGAGGCCGGGTTCGAGACGGCGGAGGGGATCGGCGGCACCGGGGTCGTGGGGGTGCTGCGGGGCGGCGACGGGCCGACGGTGCTGCTGCGCGCCGACCTGGACGCGCTGCCGGTGCAGGAGGAGACCGGGCTGCCGTACGCCTCACGGACGGACGGGGTGATGCACGCCTGCGGGCACGACCTGCACGTCACCTGGCTGGCGGGCGCGGCCGAGGCGCTGGCGGCCGGGCGGGAGACCTGGAACGGCACCCTGCTGGTCGTGGGCCAGCCCGCCGAGGAGACCGGGCAGGGCGCGGCCCGGATGGTCGCGGACGGGCTGTACGAGCGCTTCGGGCGCCCGGACGTGCTGCTCGGGCAGCACGCGGTTCCGGGCCCGGCGGGCCTGTACCCGCACGCGCCGGGCCTGATCATGTCGGCGTCGACGGACGTGGACGTCGTGGTGCACGGCCGGGGCGGCCACGGTTCGCGGCCCGAGTCGACCGTGGACCCGGTGGTGACCGCCGCCTACCTGGTCACCCGGCTGCAGACGGTCGTCTCCCGGGAACTGGCCGCGCGTGAGGCCGCGGTGCTGACCGTGGGCCGGATCGAGGCGGGCACCCGGCACAACATCATCCCGTCCGAGGCGCGCATCGAGCTGAACCTGCGCACCCAGTCGGAGGAGGTGCGGGAGCGGATGCTGGCCGCGATCCGCCGGATCGCGCAGGGCGAGTGCCTGGCCGCCGGCTGCCCGCGCGAGCCCGAGGTCACCCTCGGCAACAGCTTCCCGGAGACGGTCAACGACGTCGGCACGGACACCGCGGTGGCCGCCGTGCACCGCGACGTCTTCGGCGCGGGCACGGTGTTCGACCCGGGCCCGGCGATGGGCAGCGAGGACTTCCCGGAGCTGGCGCTGGGCTCGATCCCGTACTCGTACTGGTTCGTGACGACCACTCCGGCCGAGGTGTGGGAGAAGGCCCCGGGCGCGACGTTCCCGGAGAAGTTCTCGGCCGTGCCGAGCAACCACAGCCCCCGCTTCGCGCCCGACCTGTCCACGATCGCCCCGGGTGTGCGGACCCTGGTCTCGGGGGCGCTCGCATTTTTGTCAGTGGCATGACCTAGTCTTCGCGACCTAGTCTTCACTCATCCGCCACGCATGGCACACAGGGGGCTCACATCAGCCGTGCCGCGTGGCGCTCACCTCACTCATTCGTTCCGGGGGGTTCGAATCAGCGTGCGTATGCGCACCCTCACGACTGCCACCACCCTGGCCGTCCTCTTCAGCTCGGCGGCCCTCGCCGCCACTCCGGCAGCCGCCGACTCCACCAAGATCCTGCCGGTCAAGCAGACCGCCGACCTCGTGGTCGACGGCGCCCACCAGCAGGTCTTCGTCAGTGACCCGAGCAACGGCAAGATCGTCGTCACCGACTACGCCGGCAACGTGGTCAAGCAGCTCACCACGAACCTGACCGGCGTGAGCGGCCTCGAACTGTCCGCCGACTCCGGCACGCTCTACGCGGCCGTGCCGGGGCTCGACGCCATCGCGGTCTTCTCCACCGCCACCGACACCGAGACCACGCGCTACGAGGTCACCGCCGACCAGCCGCGCAGCGTCGCCCTCGCGGGCGGCAAGCTGTGGTTCGGCTACGGCGGCGCCGCCGCGGGCAACATCGGTTCCGTCGACCTCGCGAGCGAGCAGCACGAGGTCACCCTGGGCCTGGACAACGGCTGGTACAGCGCGCCGATCCTCGACGCGGCGCCCGGCTCGAACATCCTGGTCGGGGCGCAGACCGGGGACAGCTCCGGCAAGGTCGTCTCCTACGACGTCACGACCGGCACCCCGAACCGGCTCGCCTCCACCAGCGCCGGCGAGAACACGCGCGACATCGCCGTCACACCGAACGGCCAGGACGTCGTCGTGGCCAGCGGATACCCGTACCACCACCCGGTGTTCAAGACCGCCGACCTCACGGCGGACGGCACTTACGCCAGCACCAACTACCCGAACGCCGTGGCCGTCGCCCCGGACGGGTCGGTCGCGGCGGGCGTCGACGGCTCGTACAGCCCGGACATCTTCGTCTACAAGCCGGGCGCCACCACGTCGGTGCGCGAGTACGACTTCCCGAACACGGGCCACACCAGCGGTTCCGACGAACTCGCCGACTCCGCGCTCGGCTGGGCGCCCGACGCCTCCCGCCTGTTCGCGGTGTCGTACAACAGCGACGGCGTCTACTCCCTGCGCGCGTTCGACGCCCCCACCAAGGCGACGACCACCGTCACCGTGGACGCCCCGGCCACCGCGGCCCGCGCCAAGCAGCTCACCGTCAAGGGCAAGGTCACCTCCAAGGTGGCCCTCCCCGCCGGCGCCAAGCTCACGGTCACCCGCACCGACCTGGACTCCCCGAACGGCAAGACCCTGCCCTCGGTGACGGTCAAGGCCGACGGCAGCTACTCCTTCACCGACACCCCGCCGGCCGGCGGCAAGGTGAAGTACAAGGTGGTCTACGCGGGCGACGCCGACCACGCGGCGGGCTCCGGCACCGACACCGTGGACGTCTCCCGCGCCAAGCCGTCGCTGTCGATCAACAACAACGGCAAGGTGTACTCCTACGGCAAGGACGTGAAGTTCACGGCCCACCTGGGGACCACCTACAAGAACCGCACGGTGGAGATCTGGGCCGACCCGTTCGGCTCCGACAAGCCGAACAAGCTGGTGAAGTCCGGCAGGGTCAACTCCGACGGCAACCTGTCGGTCACGCTGGACCTGAAGCGGGACACCAAGGTCACCGCGAAGTTCTCGGGCGACGCCCGCTACCAGCCCCGGTCGGTCTCCAGCACGGTCGGCGCCAAGGTGAGCGTGTCCACGTCGGTCAGCAACCACTACAAGACGAAGAGTGCGTGGAACCACACGTACTACTTCTTCCACAAGAGCAAGAACCCGCTGATCACGACGAAGATGCCGTACTTCCCGGGCCGTAAGCAGAAGTTCGAGTTCGAGGTGTACTACCAGGGCCGGTGGTACCCCGGCGACCCCGCGTACTTCGCGCTGGGCACCGACGGCGTGTCCCGGGTACAGATCACCGGTGACCACAGCGAGGACGTCGGCTGGCGCTTCCGGGTCCGCTCGTCATACATCAACGCCTCCTCCGGTGACACGGTGAACTCCACGACGCACGGCGCCTGGAAGTACCTCACCTTCACCAACTGAGGCCGCTACCCGGCTGACTGGAGTTGCCGCAGGTGCCGCTGGACGTTCTCCAGCGCGCCCTGCCGGCGGCCCGGCACCCGGAGCCTCAACTCCGCGAGCGCGGGTCCGAGTTCACGGGCCCGCGCCGCGTCCTTGATGCTCCCCCACTGATGGTGGGCCCGGTCCGCGGCCGCCTCCACGGCGGGCGCGTCCACCGCCTGCCCGGCGGCGAGCCGCACCCCGGCCACGCTCAGCCAGGCCCGGCAACTGCGCACCGAGTCGCCCGCGAACATCGCCAGATCGGCCCGGACTTCGGCCCAGTGCAGCGCCTCGTCCGAGGCGGGCCCATAGGCACGCACGGCGCCCTGCTCGTGCTGAGCGGCGAGCGCGTCGGCGTCGGCGTGCCGCCCGGCCTGGACGGCGGCGCTGATGGCGGCGTGGGGATCACCGGCCGGCCGGGGCCGAGCGGTGAGCAGGATGTTCGTCGGTGCCTCGTCGGCGATCCGCGCCAAGGCCTGTTGGTGCAACTGGTCCAACGGCGGCCGGTGTCCACTGCGCAACAGCGTCGCCACCGCCTTCATGTACGACGGCTCGGCCATGCCCCGCCGCCCGGAGGGGGGTGCGATGCGGCCGTACACCGCGCTGGTGCGGCCCGAGTCGAGCGGCCGCTGGGCGAGGTGCTGCCAGGTCTCGGCGTCCGCGTGCAGGTCGACGAAGAGTGCCGTGGACCCGGCGGAGCGCAGCCGCAGTTCCTCCCTGATCCAGTGCCACGGCAGTGCCGTGTAGCGGACGGTGGCCGGGGTGGTGCGGGCCAGCGCCAGGTGGGGCTGGTGCTGGCGGCGGTCCAGGTGGAGTTGCCCGGCGATGTACACGGTGAGCGGTCCGGGCGCGGCCGCGGCGGCGCGCAGCCGGGTGAGGACGGCCTGCGGCTCCAGCGGGTCGGCGAGTTCGACCACGTTGGCGGTGTCGGTGCCGGACAGTACGGCAGGGGCGACCGCGGCCAGCACGGGCAGCACTCCGGCCGCGTCCACCAGGCGCCCCCGGCCCAGCGGCGAGGCCGCGAGCAGCAGCACGGTTCCGGGCATCGTCCCTCCCCTGTAGATCGTCCTACTGCCAGCACCGTAACTGCTGCTGCTGCAAAGGCGCTTCTCAGGACTGCAAACGTCCCCGTACGGGGTCTTCGCCCGCCCGTCGCACGGCGAAGACCGTGGTGTCGTCCTCCAGGCGGCCGCCGCTGTGCAGCAGCACGCCGTCACGGACCCGGCGGACCAGGCGCCGCGGCTCGGCCCGCCCCGGGTCGGCCTCGACCGCGCGGGCCACTTCCCGGGCCAGCGGGTAGAACTCCCCGGCATCGTCCCGCGCCTCGGTGACCCCGTCGGTCACGATGAGCAGGGTTTCCTCGGGCCCGAACGGCATCCGGTGCAGCGGCGGGCGCCCGAGCCCGAGGTCGCCGAACCCGAGCGGCAGGCCGTCGCCGCCGGGCAGGATGCGCACCCCGTGCGGTCCGACGGCGAGCGGGGGCTCGTGCCCGAAGTTGATCAGCTCGATCGTGTCCGGGGTGCCCGCGGGGAAGCAGAGCAGGACGGCGGTGGCGAAGCGGTCGCCGTCGTCCCGGCCGAGGGCGGTGGTGTGCCCGCGGTGCCGGCCCATGCGCACCTCCAGCCGCTCGGCGACGGTCGCCAGGTCCGCCTCGTGATAGCCGGCCTCCCGGAAGGTGCCGAGCAGCGCGGCCGCAGTCTCCACCGCGCCCAGACCCTTGCCCTGCACGTCCCCGACGAGGACGCGGGTGCCGTGCGGGCCCGGCTGGATGTCGTAGAAGTCCCCGCCGACCTGGGCCTCGACGTCGGCGGCCAGGTACACGCCCGCCTGCTCCAGGCCCGCCCAGACGGGCGGCAGCGGGCGCAGCACGGTACGCCGGGTGGTCTCGGCGATGTCCCTGATGTGCAGCATCTGCTGTTCCCTGCGCACCCGCACGGCAGAGGCCAGCACACCGAGGGCACCGCCGAGGGCGACCAGGACGAAGTCGCCGGGTCCGGCGCGGTACGCGTCCGGCCAGGAGTTGTCCACGACGAAGTACGTCATCAGCGACAGCACGGCGAAGGCGGCCGTCCCCCACACCCCGCAGATCGCGGCGGCGATGCCGGGGACCAGGACGATCCAGGAGACGATCCGGAACCGCTCGCTGGTGTTGATGTCCAGCAGCACGATGCCGACGAGCAGCAGCAGGGGCGGTACCCAGGCGATGCTCCGGCCACGGATCCGCAGCAACTGCCGCCGGAGCCGGTACTCCATGTCCGTCACGGCCGGGCAGCCCTTCATGTCCTCGGAGGAACTCAGCGAAACACGGGAACATGGGCGCCGCATCCGGGCACTGTTCACCCTGTCGGCCGACTTGCCAGGGCGTCCCCCCAGGTGTGCTCTGGTAGGCGGGGGCGAGGAGAGAGAGGAGTGCTCTCATGGCTCAAGCGGCACCGGCACCCGGCGGCATGATCCGGGGCGGTCGTACTCCCGACATCTTCAGCGAGCGCACGCACGCGGTGGCGAAGGTCGCCGTTCCCGTCGTGCTCGGGCTCATCTACGGGTACTGGGCCGCGGCCAACACCCGCTACGGCGGGCCCATCACCGGCTGGAACCTGCTGTTCGGCTTCGTGACGGCGATCGTGTTCGCGGCCGTCTGGATGGGCCTTGCGGCCCTGACCCCGCGGCTGCCGCGCGAGCTGCACGCGACGCTGTGGGCCGCCTTCACCGGCATCGCGGTCGGCTTCCTGTACAGCCTGAGCGGCCGCGGCCACTCCGTCCTGTCGTCGGCGGGCCTGGGCGTGGCGTTCGCCGTGGTCGTGGGCGGCGTGCTGTTCTACCGCTACTACACACACGAGGACGCGGCGGGACACCGCATCCGCTGAGCAGCCGAGTGCGCGACGCGCGTGGGCCCCGGCCGGAGACCGGCCGGGGCCCACGCACTCCCCTGTAACTCCCTCCTCACCAGCACCAGGAAACACCCGTTCGGAGGAACCCTCCACCGGAGAGCGGAATGGGGAGCGGAATGCCATCCTCCGCCAGGTGGCGCGGCCGTTCGGCTTGACATTTCCCCCGAATGCAGTCGTACCGCTCGCCCACCGGGCCCCGCGGGCCTTGCCTGGAAGCGTGCCGCCACGCCTCAGGAGTGTCCTGTCGGCCGTACTGATCGCCCTGTCCTGCCTCCTCGTGCCGTTCGGCGCGCTGGCGGCCTGGGCGTCGTACGGGCTCGCCGACACGGGCCGGTACGTCTCCACCATGGCCCCGCTCGCCGCCGACCCGGACGTGCGGGAAGCCGTGGCCAAGACGGTCGGGGACGGCATCCTGCGCGAGGTGGACCAGCGGATGGACGTGCGCGGGGTGCGCGGCTCGGTCGCCCCGTTCGTACACGACGCGGTGCGATCCTTCACCCAGACCCGCGCCTTCCGGCTGGCCTGGGACACCGGCAACCGGGTCACGCACGACGCGATCCTGCGCGCCCTGCGCGCGGAGGACCCGGCCGAGGAGGCGGGCGAGCGCCCGGTCACCGTGGACCTCGCCCCCGTCACCGCCCAGGTCAAGCAGCAGCTCACCGACGACCACATTCCGCTCGCCGCCCGCATCCCGGTGGAGCACACCGCGGTCCCCGTGCTCCAGGCGGGCGAGGTCGGCAGACTCAGGAAGGGATTCCACGTGCTCGAAGTCGCCGGTTTCTGGCTCCCGGTCGCGGCCGTCGTCTTCGCCGTCGCCGGGATCGCCCTGGCCGTCCACCGCCGCCGCGCCGTCGCGGCGACCGCGCTGGGCACAGCCCTGGGCGGCGCCCTCCTCATCCTCGCCCTCACCATCGGCCGCACCCTCACCCTCGCCGGCCTCCCCGCCGACGTCCCCCACCCCGCAGCGGCCGCGATCTACGACGCCCTGACCGCCACCCTGCGCACCACGTCCTGGCTCCTACTGACCCTGGGCCTCACAGTGGCCCTCACCGCCTGGCTGACCCGCCGCCTACACCTCCCCCGCCCCTCCCACCACCCCCACGAGGACCCCCCAGCCCCCACCCCGACCCAGCCCCCGACCCCAACCCGAGCCAGAGCCTGAGCCCACCCGCAAGCCGCCGACGGCGAGAACACCCCACGGGGGCCACCCGCACCCGACAACGAAAGCCGCACGGGTGGTGCGGGTGGGAACCCAATCCCGCCGAAGGCGAAGCCGAGGCGGAACCGCAGCTCCAGCCGGAGGCAACCGCCGAGGCGGCTACCCCCGCGCAACCCCCGCAAGCACCCGCAACGCCCACACCAGCTCCCCCTCCGGCACCGACGCCAGCCCGACCCGCACAGCATCCGGCGTACGACTCGGATCCACGGAGAACGCCGTACCCGGAGTCACCGCGATCCCCCGCGCCCGCGCAGCCGCCGTGAACGTGTCCGCCCGCCACCCCCCAGGCAACTCCCACCACGCGAAGTACCCCGCCGGATCAGCCCGCACAGCAAACCCCGACAACTCCTCCGCAACGACCCGCTGCCGCCGCCCCGCATCCCCCCGCTTCGCCTCGACCAACCGCGCCACACTCCCGTCCCCGATCCACCGCACAGCCGCCTCCAGCGCGAAGCACCCCGCACTCCACCCCCCGGACCGAACGGCCCGCGCCACCGCCTCCACCCGCCCGCCCGGTACGACGACGAACCCGACCGTGAGCCCCGGCGCCACCCGCTTGGACAGCCCGTCGACGACGTGCACGAGCCCCGGCGCAAGATCCGCGAGAGCGGGTTCGCCGCCAGGATGCAGAAAGGACCAGATCCGATCCTCCACGACCGGTATCCCCAGGCTGTGGACGACCTCGGCCAGCCGCACCCGCCGCTCCGCACTCAGGGTCAGCGACGTCGGATTGTGCAGCGTCGGCTGAAGGTAGAGCGCGGACAGCGGAGCGGCGCGATGAACCGCCGCGACAGACTCCGCCAGCAGCCCCTCCGCATCCGCCGCAAGCGGGACCAGAGTGACACCGAGTCGCCCCGCGATCTCCTTGACCAGCGGATACGTCAACGGTTCGACACCGACCCTCCCACCCGGCCGCACCAGCGAGGCGAGCGTCGCGGCGATGGCCTGCCGGGCGTTGCCGGTGAAGAGGATCCCGTCGGGGTCGGGCCGCAGACCACCACCGGCCAGCAACCCCGCCACCGCCTCCCGCGCCGCCGCGGTACCGGCGGCCGGGGCGGGCCGCATCGCCTCGGCCAGCGCGTCCGGCCGCAACAGGGACGCGAGCGCGGGTGCCAGCAACTCCGCCTGGCCGGGCGCGGAGGGGTAGTTGAGCTCCAGGTTCACGGGCGCGCCCCCCGCCGCCTCGGTCAGCGCGCGCCCGGGCTGCGCGTCCGGCGCCGTGGCCCGGACGAACGTACCGCGCCCGACCTCGCCCACCACCAGCCCACGGCGGACCAGCTCGGCGTACACCCGCCCGGCCGTCGACGCGGCGATCCCGTGCCGCCGGGCGAACGCCCGCTGCGGCGGCAGCCGCTGCCCCGGCCGGAGCCGGCCGCCGCTGATGTCAGCCGCGATCCGGTCGGCGATACGCCGGTAGTCGTCCACAAGTCGCCCTGCCGTCACAGGTCCCCCCGCCGTCACAAGTCCTCTTGCCGTCACAAGTCGCCCTGCCGTACCGGCACATCACATTGCACCGAGGGCAAAGATTTTATTGCACCGAGGAGTTGGGGGGACCTAGGGTCGATCACATGCCACCCTTCCTCTCATACGAGGACAAAAACCCCGGAGTCTCCTCCCGGGTCCCCCTCGTCCTCGTCCACGGCCACCCCTTCGACCGCACCATGTGGACCCCGCAGCTGGCCGCGTTCTCCGCCGGCCGCCGGGTGATCGCCCCCGACCTGCGCGGCTACGGCTCCTCCCCCGTGACTCCCGGCACCGTCCCGCTCGCCCGCCACGCCCAGGACATCGAGGAACTGCTGGACTTCCTGGGAGTGGACTCCGTCGTGCTGGCCGGGCTGTCCATGGGCGGCCAGATCACCATGGAGTGCTACGACCGCTTCGGCGACCGCGTCCGGGGCCTGGTCCTCGCCGACACCTTCCCCGACCCCGAGACGCCCGAGGGCAGGCGGGCCCGCAGAGCCATGGCCGACCGGCTGCTCGCCGAGGGCATGCGCGGCTACGCCGACGAGGTCCTGGAGAAGATGGTCGCCCCGTACGCCGCCCCCGAGGTCAAGGCCCACGTCCACCGCATGATGACGGCCACCGCCCCCGAGGGCGCCGCGGCCTCCCTGCGCGGCCGCGCCGAACGCCCCGACTACCGGCCCCTGTTGACCAGGGTGGCGGTGCCCGCGCTGGTCGTCGTGGGCGCCGACGACACGTACACCCCGGTGGCGGACGCGGAGGCGATGCACACGGCGCTGCCCGACTCCGTACTGCACGTCGTCGCGGGCGCGGCCCACATGCCGAACCTGGAACGGGCCGAGGAGTTCAACGAGGTGTTGGAGAAATTCCTGACCGAGGTCGACTCGCGCTCGTAGTCTCGGGGAGTGACACAAGGCCCTGGGCGCGGACTCGGTTCATGGTCGGCCGGGCTGCTCCTCGCCGGGGTCAGCGTGGTCGTCGGCTGTCGCGTGGCCGGCACCGACGGCATCACGCCCGTGCCGCAACTGCTCGCCTTCCTGCCCTGGCTGCTCGTGCCGACCGGCGTCGCCCTGCTGTGCGCGCTGCTCGCCCGCTGGTGGCCGGGGCTGGTGTGGGGAGTCGTCGTACTGGGGCTGCTGGCCTGGTACCTGGAGCCGTACGGGAAGACCACGCAACCCGCCGGCCCGCCCCTCGCCGCCCTGCGCGTGCTGACCTCGAACGTCGAGTTCGGGCGCGCCACCCCCGCCCTGGTCCCGCAGATCCGCCGCCTGCGCCCCGACCTGGTCTTCGTCGAGGAGTGCGAGTACACCTGCCAGGCCACGCTGGAACGGGACTTCGCCCGCGCCTACCCGCACCGGCAGGCCGTGGCCGCGGGCGGCTCCCACGGCTCGCTCATCCTCAGCCGCTTCCCGCTGAAGGGCACGGCCGGCGTCCGCGGCACGATGGGCATGCCCGGCGCCGTGGCCGACGTACGCGGCCACGCCGTCCGCGTGCAGCTCGCCCACCCCATGCCCCCGCTCGCCCGCCAGGTGAGCCTCTGGCAGCGGGAACTGGGCCGGCTGCGCGCCTTCGCGGCCGCCGACCCGCACACGCCCACGATCCTCGCGGGCGACTTCAACGCCTCCCAGGACCACGCGGCCTTCCGCCGCGTCCTGGACGCCGGCCTGACCGACGCCGCCCGCCTCGCCGACCACGACCGCACCCCCAGCTGGCCCGCCCGCACGTCCTCCGTCATCGGCGCCCAGATCGACCACGTCCTGCTGTCCACCCCGGACTTCTCCGCGACCGACGCCCGCTTCCTGCGCCTGACCGGCACCGACCACCGCGCACTCGTCGTCGACATCACGCTCCACCAGCGCAGATGACCCCGGACGGGCCGGATTGAAGCGGTCATAATGGGCGCATGTCCCGCGAGTTCCCCATCGGCCTCACCCCTCCCGACTGGCTGGTCCGGAACCTCCAACCCCACCCGGCGCCCCTCAACTGGGCCGCGATGGCCCGGGCCGCACTCGCGATGTCACTCCCCCTGGCGATCGGACTCGCGGCCGGACAGCCGACGTACGGCGCGCTCGCCTCCATGGGCGCCCTGTCCGGCGTCATCAGCGACACCGCCGACGCCTACCGCATGCGCATCCTCAACATCGCGATCCCCCAGCTCTTCGGAGCGGTGGGCGTCACCGTGAGCTCCCTGGTGTACGGGCATGGGTGGTACGCGGTGGCCGCCGTCACCGGCATCGCCCTGCTGTCCGGAATGATCTCGACGATCGGCGCGGTGTCCTCCGTGTCGGGACTGCTGCTGCTCCTGAACACCGTGATCGGCGCCGGACTTCCGCTCCCGGGCCCCTGGTGGCTGCCCGCGGCCCTGATGGCCGGCGGCGGCCTGCTCGTCCTCGCCCTGGCGCTGCTCGCCTGGCCACTGCGGGCCGGTGTGCCGGAGCGGGCGTCGGTGGGGGCCGCGTACCGCAAGGTGGCCGACCTGCTGGCAGCCTGCGCCGACCCGGACCCGGACCGCTACACCACCATCCGCGTCGAGGTCACCCAGTCCCTCAACCAGGCCTACGACCTCATCCTCGCCCACCGCGCCCGCCACCACGGCCGCGGCCGCGAACTCACCCGCCTCCTGGCCCAGTTGAACGCGATCACACCCGTGGTCGAGGCGGCCCCCGCCGTCCACCTCGCCGGTCGCCCGCTCCCGCCGGAGGTCCCGGAGGCGGTCCGTCACCTGGCCGAGGCCATCGAGACCGGCTACACCGGCCCGATAGCCCTGCCGCACCTCCCCACCCCCACCACGGAGACGGCCCGGGCCGTCGACCACGCCCTGCGCCACACGGCCGAGGTCGTCACGACCCCCGACGTGGACCCCCGGGGAATAGACGACCGCCTGGGCCGCCCCGCCACCCTGAGCATCCGCACGGCCCGCGCGGCCCGCAACGTGGTCCTCTCCGCGAACTCCTGGCGCTACGGCCTGCGCCTCGCGCTGTGCATCGGCATCGCGCAGGCCCTGGTCTCCCTCATCCCCGTCCCGCGCTCCTACTGGGTGGCCCTGACCATCACCTTCGTCCTCAAGCCCGACTTCGGCTCGGTGTTCTCACGGGCCCTGCTGCGGGCGCTGGGCACGGTGGCGGGCCTGGTGATCGCGGCGGCGGTACTGGCGGAGGTACCCCCCGGCTGGTGGTACGTCCCCGTCATGCTCGTCCTCGCCCCCCTGATCCCCGCCCTGACCCCCCGCGGCTACGGCTACCAAACAGCAGCCATCACCCCGGTCATCCTCCTCCTCTCGAACATCCTGAACCACAAGGGCACGGCCCTCCTGCTCCCCCGCCTCCTGGACTCCCTCATGGGCTGCGCGATCGCCCTGATCGCCGGGTACCTCCTGTGGCCGGAGAGCTGGCACACCCGGGTCGGCGACCGCCTGGCGGACGCCGTCGCGAACACGGCGGTCTACGTCGACGCGGCGTTCGGCGCGGACACCGACCCCGCCGCCCGCGCCCGCATGCGCCGCCGCCTCTACCGCGACCTCTCGACCATCCGCACGGAGTTCCAGCGGGCCCTGACGGAACCCCCGCCGACCGGCCGCCGCGCGGCCGCCTGGTGGCCCTTGGTGGTCGCGGTCGAACGCATCGTCGACGCGACGACAGCGGCCCGAGTCCGGGTAAAACACGGAGCGCGACCGCCATCCATGGGGGAGATCTCCCAAGTTGTCCTACAGCTGAAGGAATTGTCCGACGGAGTACGAGAAGCGGAAACCCTGGTGGCCGTCCGCACAGACCTCACGGGCCCGCCGGGGAGCGTCCTGGAACCCCTCCGTCAGGAAGTGGCTGCGGCGAGGGCGATCGCGTCGCCACACTGACATGTGGTCGAGACTCGGCTGAGACTCGCCCCTCCCCAAGATTGCAATCCCAGGCCGCTAACCTTACGTGTCCGTCCTGGCCAGGGATTGACGGGCATCAACTCACGCGAAGGGTTGCGCACATGGGCATTCTCACTCTCCTGCGGAACGCATTCGGCCGGTCACGCAAAGCGCGTGCCGCCGAAGCAGAGGGTGCGGAACAGGTTCCTTCGCAGGAGCAGCACCAGGAGCCGGCACCAATCCCGTCCCCGGCAACCGAGCCGACCCCCACCCCGACCCCCGAAATCCCCGAGCCCCGCTCCGCCTCACCGGACGAGCACGACCTGGTATCGGCAGCCTTCGACAACGTATCGGTCCCCCAGCCGTCGGAGCCGGTGGCTGAGCCGGTCGCTGAGGCCGAGCCTGCGGCTGAGCCGGTGGCCGACGTCGAGCCGGTTGCGGAGCCGGTCGCCGAGACCGAGACGGTGGCTGAGGTCGAGGCGGTTGCGGAGCCGGCCGCCGAGGCAGAGCCGGTGGCAGAGATCGAGACCGAGCCGGCGGCTGAGCCGGTGGCCGAGGCCGAGCCGGTGACGGAGCCCGAGCCGGCGGCAGAGCCGGTTGCGGAGACAGCGGTCGAGCCCGAGCTGGTAGCGGAGCCCGTCGCCGAGACCGAGCCCGCGCCGGTTACGGAGCCCGAGCCGGTGGCAGAGGTCTCTCCGGAGCCCGAGGCCGAGCCGGTGACGGAACCCGTCGCCGAGGCCGAGCCGATCGCGGAGGCCGAGCCGGTTACGGAGACGGCGGTCGAGCCCGAGCCGGTAGCAGAGCCCGTCGCCGAGACCGAGACGGTGGTTGAGGCCGAGTCGGTAGTCGAGGCCGAGTCGGCGGCTGAAACGGTAGCCGAGGCCGAGCCCGAGCCCGCCACAGAGGCCACCCCGACAGCTGAGCCCGAGCCGATCGCGGTGCCGGAGCCGGCCGCCGAGGTCACCCCGGAGCCCGAGGCTGAGCCCGATCCCGTCATCGAGCCGGAGCCGCTGGCAGCCGAGGGCGAAGCCGAGGCGAAGGCCGCGAACGACAACCCGCAGGCCGCCGACGGCGAGGACACCCCGCAGGGGCCACCCGCAGTCGACAACGAGACCCGCACGGGTGGTGCGGGTGGGAACGAGACCGCCGAAGGCGAAGCCGAGGCGGAACCGCAGCCTCAGCCGGAGGCAACCGCCGAGGCGGAACCGCAGCCCGAGCCGGAGGCAACCCTCACCCGAGTCAAGTCCAGCACCCCCTCCCTCACCACCGCCTACAAGGCAGCCACCACCACCCTCGAGAAGACCGGCCTCACCGGCACCCGAGCGAAGCTCTACCTCGTGCTCGACCGCTCCGCGAGCATGCGCCCGTACTACAAGGACGGTTCCGCCCAGGCCCTCGCCGACCAGACCCTCGCCCTCGCGGCCCACCTCGACCCCGAGGCCACGGTCCACGTCGTCTTCTTCTCCACGGAGGTCGACGGCACCACCGACCTCACCCTCACCCCGGACCACGAGACCAAGATCGACGACGTCCACGCCACCCTCGGCCGCATGGGCCGTACCAGCTACCACGCCGCCGTGGAAGCCGTACTCACCCACCACGAGAAGTCCGCGGACACCACCCCCGCCCTGGTGATCTTCCAGACGGACGGCGCCCCCGACGCGAAGACCCCGGCCACCCAGTCCCTCACCGAGGCCGCGAAGAACCACCCCTCCGCGTTCTTCTCCTTCGTCGCCTTCGGCGAGCACGACAACAAGGCCTTCGACTACCTCCGCAAACTGAAGACCGACAACACGTCCTTCTTCCACGCGGGCCCGACCCCGCGCGAGCTGACGGACACGGAGCTGTACGAGGGCGTACTGGCAAACTGGCGCCCGTAACCACCCACAACAGGCCGTAACAACCCATAACTCTCCGCACCCCCATGCCGCCCGCTTCTCACCCCGTAAAACGGGAAGCGGGCGGCATACACACGTCGGCTACGATTTCAAGGTTCGAACCCGCAGAAACAGCAGCGACAGCGACCTGGGAGCAGCCACGATGGCTCGACACCTCATCACCAGCGCCCTTCCGTACATCAACGGGATCAAGCACCTGGGCAACATGGTGGGGTCCATGCTCCCGGCGGACGTGTACTCCCGGTACCTCCGCCAGCGCGGCCACGACGTCCTGTACATCTGCGCGACCGACGAGCACGGCACCCCCGCCGAGCTGGCCGCCAAGGAGCAGGGCCTCCCGGTCGACGAGTTCTGCGCCCAGGCGCACGACGCGCAGAAGGCGGTCTACGACGGCTTCGCGCTGGCCTTCGACTACTTCGGCCGCAGCTCCAGCGCCGAGAACCGCGACATCACGCAGCACTTCGCCCGCAAGCTGAACGAGAACGGCTTCATCGAAGAGCGCGCGATCCGCCAGGTGTACTCGCCCACCGACGGCCGCTTCCTCCCGGACCGCTACGTCGAGGGCACCTGCCCCCACTGCGGCTACGACAAGGCCCGCGGCGACCAGTGCGAGAACTGCACCCGCGTCCTGGACCCGACGGACCTGATCAACCCCCGCTCGGCGATCTCGGGCTCCACGGACCTGGAGGTCCGCGAGACCAAGCACCTCTTCCTCCTCCAGTCCAAGCTGGAGAACGAGGTCCGCGAGTGGGTCGCCCGGCACGACAAGGACTGGCCGCAGCTGGCCTCCTCCATCGCCCACAAGTGGCTGACCGAGGGCCTGCACGACCGCGCGATCACCCGTGACCTGGACTGGGGCGTCCCGGTCCCGGCGGACACCTGGCCGGAGCTGGCGGCCGAGGGCAAGGTCTTCTACGTCTGGTTCGACGCCCCGATCGAGTACCTGGGCGCGACCAAGGAGTGGGCCGACCAGGACCCGGAGAACCGCGACTGGAAGTCCTGGTGGTACGACGTCGACACCGACGTCCGCTACACGCAGTTCATGGCCAAGGACAACGTCCCGTTCCACACGGTGATGTTCCCGGCCACCGAGCTGGGCGTGCGCGAGCCCTGGAAGAAGGTCGACTTCGTCAAGGCCTTCAACTGGCTGACGTACTACGGCGGCAAGTTCTCCACCTCGCAGAAGCGGGGCGTCTTCACCGACCAGGCCCTGGAGATCCTGCCCGCCGACTACTGGCGCTACTTCCTGATCGCCAACGCGCCCGAGTCCGACGACTCGTCCTTCACCTGGGAGCACTTCACGGCCACGGTGAACAAGGACCTGGCCGACACCCTCGGCAACTTCGTCAACCGCGTCCTGTCCTTCTCCCGCAAGCGCTTCGGCGACGACGTCCCCGCGGGCGGCGAGCCGGGTGAGGCGGAGACGCGGCTCGGCGAGGAGATCGCGCGCCTGCTCGCGGAGTACGAGGAGCACATGGAGGCCCTCCAGTTCCGCAAGGCGGCCGCCGCGCTGCGCGCCCTGTGGTCGGCCGGCAACTCCTACCTGGAGGAGAAGGCCCCCTGGCTGGAGATCAAGACCGACAAGGACGGCGCGGCCCTCACCCTGCGCACGGCGATGAACCTCATCCACCTCTACTCGGTGGTCTCCGAGCCCTTCATCCCGGCGACGGCGAAGACCATGCGGGAGGCGTTCTCCCTGGCGGACGACACCACGGCCTGGGTCACCCCGGAGTCGGCGAAGTCCCTCACCTCCGTCCCGGCCGGCACCCCCTTCACGGTCCCGCCGGTCCTGTTCGCCAAGCTGACGGACGAGGACCTGGAGACGTACAAGGAGCGCTTCGGCGGCCAGGAAGGATGACGCCGTAACGGCCCCGCAGGCACGGCGAGCGCGTCTGGTTCCTCACCGCCCCGCCCGTGGCGATGAGGCCCGGAACCGCCATACGGTTCCGGGCCGCTAGGCTCCACCGCCATGTCGCAACTCCCGAGCCTCGAACAGGCCACCATCGATGCGGTTCTCGGCCACGCAAGCCGTGTGACGCTGCCCTTCCAGCGGGCCAACCGCCCGGGGCCGTACGCGACGGCCTTCTGGTTCAACGAACTGGTGGCGAGCGACGGGGACGACGAGACGGTCCGCCAGTACCTGGTGACCGCCGCCGAGCAGACCCACATGGAACTGGCCGAGGTGACCATACGGCCGGAGCTGTGCGACCCGGCACCCAGCGCGGAGAAGCTGGTGATGACCTCCTTCGCCCAAGGCTGGACGCACCTCGACGGTCTCGGCGTGGCCGTGATGCCCACCGGGGGCCTGCACACGTACGCCGACAGAAAGGGCTGGCGCTGGCGGACCGACGAGATAACCGACGGCATCGCGGCGCGCGCCGAGGACATCGCCCGTATCACGGCCGAGCCGATCACGGCGTACGTCCTCGCCCACGACGTGGGTGCGGAGGGGGAACGGGACCAGGCGGTGGTGGTCGGCGCCCTCGCCCGCGCCGCCGACGGAACAATCCGCTGGAGCACCGAACTCCCGCAGGGCTGCGTGGGAGCCCCGGTGTTCTTCGGTCTCCGCCTGGAGGGCGACAGCTTCAAGCTGGTCTGCGCGGGAGTGGCCCTGGCCGCGGACGACCACGGGTTCGGCCATCACCCCGTAGCCACGTTCGACCGCATCCGCGCGGCCCTCGGCACCGCCGTCGCCCCCCGGGAGCGGCGCCGCTGGTGGCACCGCCGCTCCTGAGGGGCCGCGGGCACGTAGCCAACCTGAGCTTCTGAAAGCACGGAGCAAAGGGCCCGGGGAAGAGTGCCGTGTCGAGTCACCGCCCCCAGGCCCTCGGTGGTTCAGCTCGCGGTGAGCACCCCGGCGCCGGTCGTCGTCGCCAGCTCGGTCGGCAGGTTCTTCGCGGACGTCTCCAGGCCCGCGGTGAGCGTCGGCGTCCAGTTCACCGTCGTCCTGATCTTCTTGGACGAGGCGGCGTTGTACGCGGCGACGAGGTCGGTGGCGGTGCCGTTGACGAGGTTGCCGCTGCCCGCGACGGACCCGGTGCCGTCGCCGCTCAGCAGCTTGGAGACCTTGCCGCCGCTCGGCACCTTCCAGTAGTTGTCCTCGGCGACGACCTGCGCCTTGGCACGGGAGTTGATGCTGTACAGCGGGGCGTACCCGTCGACGGTCGTCGTGTCGTACACGTTGTTGTACACGTGGATCTGGCCGATGCGGGCGAGCGGCGCCCGCTGCACGATGCCCTTCCACACGTTGTGGTGGATGGAGACGCGCAGCTTGCCGGTGCTGTCCGTGTCGCTGCTGCCGATCAGCATCGTCTTGTCGTGGTCGACGAACCGGTTGCGCTCCACGGTGACCAGGTCGGAGCCCTTGGTGATGTCGAGGGCGCCGTCGTGGATCTGGTACTCGCGGCCGTAGTACTTGGGGTTGGCGCTGTCGAGGTGGGGCGCGTCGGTGAACGTGTTGTGGTCCGCCCACACATGACTGGCCCCGCGCAGGGTCACGGCGTCGTAGGCGGAGTTCCAGTTGCCGTCGTCCCCGTCGGTCGGGTCCCACTGCGGGAAGCAGTCCTCGGTGGTGGAGAAGGCGAGGTTGCGGATGATGACGTTGTCGACGTCCTTCACCTGGAGGCTGCCGCCGGTGATGCCGGCCTTCGTCCCGGGCACGCCCACGATGCTGGTGTTGGCGGGCACCTTGAAGACGATGTTCTTCGCCTGCTTGGCCTGGGCGGCGGCGCGGGCCTTCTCCTGCGTACCGGAGGGCAGCTTGGAGCGGCCGTAGGTGGAGGGGTCGTACGCCTTCAGGTAGGCGGAGAGCGAGTAGCCGGTCCCCGCCGCGTAGTCGGCGCAGGACAGCTTCTTCCCGCTGTCGTCGGTGTTGGCGTCGATGGTGCCCTTGATCTTGATGATCCGGGGCGTGGTGTCGGAGGCCGACCCCAGCGCCTTCACGAGCTGGGCCCGGGTGGAGACGGTGAAGGTGTGCGCGGAGTCGGCCTTCGCGCCGCCGGTGGTCCCCGTGCCGGAGGCGGCCCAGCCGTCCTTGGCGGGCAGCGTCTGGTGGTAGAGGTCGGCGGCGGTGGCGTTCGCGTTCATCACGAACACACCGGCGCCGACACCCGCGGCCACGACGGCGGCGGACACGGCGAGGGTGCGCCGCTTGCGGAGGGACCGGCGGTGGGAGGGAGCTGCCACGGAGGAGTCCTTAGGGTCTGCTGAAGATGCCTTACGACCCCTCAGTGGCTGCCGCTCCCGGGAAAGTTGCCGCGCCGTGCACATTTCCTTCCGGCTAGGCCAGGTACCCGAGCACGAGCGCTCCGACCACGGGCGCGGCGTAGACGAGCGGAAACGGAACGTGCGAGTACCACCGGGCCCGGGCCACGGTCACGGCGGCGCCGAGGAAGTACACCACCAGGCCGGTCCCCGCCAGCACCCCGACGAACGGCACGAACAGCCCCACGACCAGCCCCACGGCGCCGGCGGCCTTGGCCACCCCCAGCAGGGTCCACCACCCCCGGGGCACCCGGTAGTCGGTGAGCGCCTGCACGATCCACTGCGCCCGCAGGAGCAGCACGGTCCCGGAGAACCCGGCCATCAGCGCGGCGAGCAGGGTGACGACGATGTGGGCGGTACGCATGAGAGGCTCCCAACGAGCGATCACTGAGTGATGGACACCCCTCTGACCCGCGTCGTCGCGCGTGTGTGACAGGAAGCCAGAAAAATCTTCCCGTGAACATTCCCGAACCCCACCACCGGCTCCTCGCGGACGTCGTCTCCGTCGGCAGCCCCCACGTTCTCGTGCTCGCCGGCGGTTACGCCCTTCAGGCGCACGGACTGCTGGAGCGGCCGCATGCCAACCTCGACTTCGCCACCGAGAGCGCCGAGGCCATGGACCGGATCGCCGGTGCCGTCGGCGCGGCGCTGGAGGTGCGGGGGCGGCAGGTGCGGGCCGGGGCCGTCACCGCGCTCACCGCGCAGCTGACCGTCACGGACCCGCCGACCGGTGAGCCGTGCGTGCTCGCGCTGCACAAGGAGGTCTGCTGGCAGCCCCCTGAGCTGACCGAATATGGCCCGGCCCTCTCCCTGGAGGACGCCGTCGGTACGAAGATCCGTGCCCTGTACGACCGGGGCGCGGCCGTCGACCTGATCGACGCGCAGGCGGCGGCGACCCGCTTCTCCCTCCCCGACCTGGAGGAACTGGGCCGCCGGCACGCCCTCGACCCCTTCGACCTGCCCACCCTCCAGTCCCGCCTCACCGGCACGGACTTCTACTCCACCGCGGACTTCATGAGGTACGGCTTGAACGAAGGGGCCATCACCGCCCTGCGCGCCTGGGCCCAGCACTGGTCCGACGACATCGCCGAGCGGCTGCTGGAGGACGGCGCCTCACCCGACACGGAGAACGGCATGGAGGATGAGCAGGGCTGTGACGGCTGACGTGGACGTCAGCTGCCGTTGTTCGTCCCGTCCGGCGCCACACCCAGGGTGAGATGGCCGCGCACGCCCCGCGCGATGTGCTTCTTGTCGTACTTCAGATACAGCAGGCCGCCCGCGTGGCCGTTGCCCGGGTAGATCGTGTCGTCGTCGAGGGTGGTGCGGGTCGTGGTGTTGGTGGAGTACGGCTCCACGTCCTCCGTCAGCAGCACCGCCTTCTCGGCGAAGAACAGCTGGCCGGTGTGGCAGGTGTGGCCACCCTCGTAGCCGGCGCCGGTCCACGTCCCGTCGACGTGCACCTTGACGTGGATGTGCACGCAGCGGCCCTGGTACCAGCCGGGGAAGACCGTCCGGAAGGTGACGTGGCCGTGCTTGTCCGTGCGCCAGGTGCCGCGCAGGTAGCGCTCGTCGTCGGTGGGCTCCTGGTGTCCGCCTCCCCCGCCACCGGGCCCGCCGGAGGGCGGTGCGCCCGTCGGGGTGCCCGTGGGGGTCTGAGTCGGAGTGCCCGAGGGCGCCGGGCCGCCGCCCCCGCCGCCCCCGCCGCCACCGCTGCCCATCGCCTCGTACCCGGAGTAGATGCCCAGGGCGTTGCAGTGCCAGATGTCGACCGCCGCGTCCCGCAGCGGCTTGCAGGTCTCCGCGTCGATCACCTTGAGCGTGAGCGCGAGGGGGATGCCCTCCTCGTCCTCGGTGACGTCCTGCCGGATCTTGTCGGCGTCGATGTAGTACGGGCCCTCGACCAGCTCGGAGGTCAGCGTGTAGCACGTGTCCTCCGCGGCCTCCTCCTGCGCGGAGGCGCCCGCGGCGAAGGCGCCGCCGACCCCCACCGCCGTCACGGCCACGCCGCCGGCCGCCAGCACCGTACGGCGCGTCAACTGTCCTTTGTCCTGGGCTTCTTGAATCTCCGTCATGGCCAGGACCGTAGAAGCCGGGGGCCGCGCGGGAACATCAGAAAGAGCTGTGAATCGAGGTGCGCATGGGAAAGGGCTCGAAACCGATGCCGGTCTCGAGCCCTTTCCGCCCTGCTTGTGCCTTACTTCGGCTGCGGCTTCCGGATGTTCAGGTGCAGCTCCCGCAGGCGGGTCTCGTCCAGCTCGGTCGGGGCGCCCATCATCAGGTCCTGGGCGTTGCCGTTGAGCGGGAAGGCGATCGTCTCGCGGATGTTGGGCTCGTCCGCCAACAACATCACAATGCGGTCGACGCCCGGCGCGATGCCACCGTGCGGCGGGGCGCCGAAGCGGAAGGCGCGGAGCATGCCCGCGAACTTCTCCTCGACGGTGTCCCGGTCGTAGCCCGCGATCTCGAAGGCCTTGAGCATGATCTCCGGCTCGTGGTTCCGGATCGCGCCGGAGGACAGCTCGACGCCGTTGCAGACGATGTCGTACTGCCAGCCGAGGATGTCCAGCGGGTCCTGGGTCTCCAGGGCCTCCAGGCCGCCCTGCGGCATCGAGAACGGGTTGTGCGAGAAGTCGATCCCGCCGGTGTCCTCGTCCTTCTCGTACATCGGGAAGTCGACGATCCAGCAGAAGCGGAAGACGCCCTCCTCGAAGTGGCCGGCGCGACGGGCCGCCTCGACGCGGACCGCGCCCATGATCTTGGAGACCTCGTCGAACTCGCCCGCGCCGAAGAAGACCGCGTGGCCGGGGGCCAGCGACAGACGCTTGGTCAGCTCCGCGACGTTGCCCTCGGTCAGGAACTTCGCGATCGGGCCGGACAGCGAGCCGTCCTCGGCCACACGCACCCAGGCAAGGCCCTTGGCGCCCTGCTCGACCGCGTACTCACCGAGCTGGTCGAAGAACTTGCGGGGCTGGGCGGAGACGTCCGGCACCGGCAGTGCACGCACGTGCTTACCCGCGAACGCCTTGAACTCCGAGCCCTCGAAGACGTCGGTAATGTCCACCAGCTCCAGCTTGGCGCGCAGGTCCGGCTTGTCGGAGCCGTACTTCAGCATCGCCTCGCGGAACGGGATGCGCGGGAAGGGAGAGGTGACGTGACGGCCGCCTCCGAACTCCTCGAAGAGTTCCGTCATCAGCTTCTCGACCGGCTGGAAGATGTCCTCCTGCTCGACGAAGGACATCTCGATGTCGAGCTGGTAGAACTCGCCCGGCGAGCGGTCGGCGCGGGCGTCCTCGTCGCGGAAGCAGGGCGCGATCTGGAAGTAGCGGTCGAAGCCGGAGATCATCAGCAGTTGCTTGAACTGCTGCGGGGCCTGCGGCAGCGCGTAGAACCTGCCCGGGTGCACACGGGAGGGGACCACGTAGTCGCGGGCGCCCTCGGGGGAGGTGGCGGACAGGATCGGCGTCGCCATCTCGTTGAAGCCCATCGCGGCCATCTTGTGCCGCATCGCGGAGATGACCGCCGTACGCAGCATGATGTTGCGGTGCATGCGCTCGCGACGGAGGTCCAGGAAGCGGTACTCCAGGCGCCGCTCCTCGTTGACCCCGTCCTCGGCGTTGATCGTGAAGGGCAGCGGGGCGGCCGCGCCCAGGACCTCGACCTCGGTGACCTCGACCTCGATCTCGCCGGTGGGCAGGTCGGAGTTCACGTTCTCGGTTCCACGTGAAACAACGGCACCGTCGACGCGGACGACCGTCTCCTTGGAGAGCTTGTCCAGCGCCTCGTAGGCGGGCGTGCCGGGACGGGCCACCAGCTGCGTGATGCCGTGGTGGTCGCGCAGATCGATGAAGAGGATGCCGCCCAGGTCGCGCCGATTGTGCAGCCAGCCACTCAGCCGGACGTCGGTGCCGACGTCAGAGGCGCGGAGCTGGCCGCAGGTGTGGGACCTGTACCGATGCATCGTCGTTCATCGTCCTTCGTGGTGGGGTGATGAGTGCCGGGGCTGCAGCTCCGGCGGTAGCCGGACACGGGGCCCGGACCCATCAAGGGTACCGGCCAGGCCAAGATCGGCTCCCCATGCTTTTCTCCCGCCCGCCCACCCGGCTTCCCCCGCATGCCCGGCATCGGCCCCGGACCCTCGGCGACACCTCCAACAGCGACGCTCATCCATCGGATCTTCCTACGGTGGCACCTATCTATAAGATCTTCATAAAGTGGGGCAATGCGCACGGGCGAGTCCCTGCCGCCCGTGGATGACGTGCTCGCATCTCTCGCGACCGGGCTGTGGCACTGGGACACGGCCGCCGGGCTGGTCACCGTGGACGCGGAGGCGGCGCGGCTGCTCGGTCTGCCCGCGGAGCCGGCCACCCTCACGGAGGCCCAGACCCGGGCCCGCCTCCATCCGGTCGACTGGAACGAGATCACCGGGGTGGTGCAGCTGGCGGTCTCCGAGGGCACGCTGGCCGAGGTGCGCATCCGGATCATGGACGAGCAGGGCCGGATCGTACGGGTCGTACGCAGCCGCTCGAAACCGTCCTACGACCCCGAGCGGCACGCGTACGAGCTGATCGGCACCCTTCAGGAGGTCACCGAGCCGACCCCGGGCACGCCGGCGGGCCGCAGGGCGGTCACCGGGGACTGGCGGCGCTCCCGGGAGGCGTTCCTGCTGGACGCGGGCCGGGCGCTGGCGGAGGCGCGCTCGACCGAGGAGGTGCTGCGGGTCGCCGGCGGGCTGTCGATGCCCGGGTTCTCCCCGGACGGGCTCGCGGTGTTCGGCGTGGAGGGCGACCGGCTGACGATCATCGGCCACCACGGGCACCAACCCGGCGACGACGGCCCCTTCTCCCACATGTCGCTGGCCACGGACTACCCGGCCGCCGAGGTCGTACGCACCGGCCGGGCCGTCTATCTCTCCTCCCCCGGGCACTACAGGAACCGCTACCCGGTCACCTGGCCGCTCGCCGAGAAGTTCGGCCGGCACTCGTGGGCGTTCCTGCCGCTGACGGCGGCCGGGCGCACGATGGGCGCCTGGATGGCGGCCTTCGCCTACCCGGTGGCCTTCACGCCCGACGAGCGGGCCGTCCTGACCACGGTCGCCCGGATGCTCGCGCAGGCCCTGTCCCGGGCCGGTGCCGCCGACTCCCAGCGGGAACTCGCGGAGGGCCTGCAGCGCTCCATGCTGCCCTCGCTGGGCCCGGAGATCCCCGGGATGGGCATGGCCGCCCGCTACGTGCCGACCGGCGGCGGACTGCAGGTCGGCGGGGACTGGTACGACATGATCCCGCTGCCGACCGGCCGCTTCGCGGTGGTCATCGGGGACGTCCAGGGACATGACGTGCGGGCCGCCGGCCTGATGGGTCAGCTGCGGATCGCGCTGCGCGCCTACGCCTCCGAGGGGCACCGCCCGGACGCCGTGCTCGCCCGCGCCTCCCGCTTCCTGCACGGCATCACCCACGACGAGCACATGACCGACGTGCGCTTCGCGACCTGCCTGTACGTGGAGGCCGACCCGGCGACCGGGTTGCTGGAGATCGCCCGCGCCGGGCACCCGGACCCGGCGATCCGGATGGCCGACGGCACGGTGATGATGCGGCCGACCCCGGGCGGGCTGCCGCTGGGCATCGACCCGGACGCCGACTACCCGACGACCCGGTTCACGCTGCAGCCCGGCGAGACCATGATGATCTGCACCGACGGGCTGATCGAGACCGGCGGGCACGACATGGAGAGCGGCTGGCGGCGCATCCGCGCGATCCTGGAGAACCATCGCGGCGACATGGAGTCGCTGGCCGACGCGTTGGTGCAGGGTGTGCACGGGCCGTCCTCGCACCACACCACCGGCCCGCTGGCCGACCGCCGCGAGGACGACATCGCCGTACTGCTGCTGTGCCGGCCCGGGGACGACACGGCCGTACGGGCCGCGGTGCGGCGCACGCTGCTGTCGGTGGCGCAGGACGAGCCCGAGCGGATCGCCGAGGCCCGCCGGCACCTGCGCGAGCTGCTGCACGACTGGGCCTCGGGCGAGCAGGTGGACTCCGCGGTGCTGCTGGTCTCCGAGATGGTCACCAACGTCCTCGTCCACACCGACGCCGACTCGCTGCTGCTCGCCGACGTCACCGGGGAGCCGGGCGAGCGCCGGCTACGGGTGGAGGTCACGGACGCCGGCGACGATCTCCCGCACCGGCGCCACCCGGGCGAGCTGGCCTCCTCCGGCCGCGGCCTGCTCCTGATCGAACTGCTCGCCCACGCGTGGGGGGTGGACCCTCGGGGGGAGGGCAAGAGCATCTGGTTCGAGCTCTACGAGTCCGACGGCGCGGGCACGCCGTAACGCGTGCGCAGTTCGTGGACGACGGCGAAGGCGGCGGCGGTCAGGGGCACCGCGAGGAGCATGCCGAGGATGCCCGCGACGGACGCGCCGGCGGTGATCGCCAGCATCACCACCGCGGGATGCATCTGCACGGTCCGGCTCTGGATCACCGGCTGGAGCACATGCCCCTCCAGCACCTGCACCGCGACCACGACTCCGAGCGCCCACAGCGCGATGACGAAGCCGCGGTCGGCGAGGGCGACCAGCACGGAGATCGCACCGGAGAGGAAGGCGCCCAGGTAGGGGATGTAGGCGGTGACGAAGACGAGCGCGGCGAGGCCGACCGCGCCGGGCACGCGCAGGATCAGCAGGCCGATGCCGATGAGGGTCGCGTCGATCAGGGCGATGACGGTGGTGCCGCGCATGAACCCCTCGACGGCCTCGTAGGCCCGACGCGCCATGGCCTCCAGGGTGTCGGCGGTGTTCCCGGGCGCGACCGCCCGCAGGTTGTCGACGACACGGTGGGAGTCGCGCAGGAAGAAGAAGACGAGCAGCAGCGCGAGGACGGCCATGGCGAGGCTCTCGCCGACGACGCTGACCCCGCTGATGACGTTGGAGGCCGCCGTCCCGCCGAACTTGCTGAGCAGCTCGCGCGAGTTGGCGGCGAGGTCGTCGAGCCCGGTCCCCGCGGCTCCGAAGTGCTGCGCCAGGGACCTGGCGGCCTGGCGGAGGGAGGCGATGATCTGGTCGCCGGTGTCGATGAGCGCGGCGACCACGATGTAGACGGCGCCACCGACGACGGCCACGACGGCCACACAGGTCACCCCGGCCGCGAGCGACCGCTGCACCCCCGCGGCCACGAGCCTGCGGTGCAGGGGCCCGAGCAGGGCGGACCCGAGCAGGGCGAGCAGCACCGGGGTGACCGCGGTCCTGAACTCCCCGCACAGCCGCACCCCCACCCACCCGACGCCGGCGACGAGCAGCAGCACGACACACCAGGCGGCGAGCCGGCGAACGGGCTCGGGCAGCAACGACACGCTTCCAGCGGATCATGGGCGGCCATGGCTGTCCTGCCGCGGGACTCCGGGCGGGTGAGGCCGGCCGGGAGAGCCGGCAGACATGGGCCGGGGGTCCAGGGGGCTGAGCCTCCTGGACCCCCGGGGCAGAGCCCCTGGCAGGTCAGCCCTGCGGGCCGGTCTCCGACATGCCGTGGACGGCCGGGATCGTGCCCAGGCGGCCCTTCTGGAAGTCCTCGAAGGCCTGCATCAGCTCGTCCTTGGTGTTCATGACGAACGGGCCGTAGTGGGCCATGGGCTCACGGATCGGCCGGCCGCCGAGGAGGACGACCTCGAGGTCCGGGGTGTGCGAGTCCTGCTTCTCGTCCGCGCGGACGGTCAGCGAGGAGCCGGTGCCGAACACCGCGGTCTGGCCCAGGTGGACCGGGCGGCGGTCGGCACCGACCGAGCCACGGCCCGCCATGACGTACGCGAGGCCGTTGAAGTCCTCGCGCCAGGGCAGGGTGATCTCGGCGCCCGGGGCGAGGGTCGCGTGGATCATCGTGATCGGGGTGTGGGTGATTCCGGGGCCCTGGTGGCCGTCCAGCTCGCCCGCGATGACGCGCAGCAACGCGCCGCCGTCGGGGGACGTCAGCAGCTGGACGTTGCCGCCGCGGATGTCCTGGTAGCGCGGGGCCATCATCTTGTCCTTGGCCGGGAGGTTCACCCACAGCTGCAGGCCGTGGAAGAGACCGCCGGACATGACCAGCGACTCCGGCGGGGCCTCGATGTGCAGGAGGCCCGAGCCCGCGGTCATCCACTGCGTGTCGCCGTTGGTGATCGTGCCGCCACCGCCGTTGGAGTCCTGGTGGTCGAAGACCCCGTCGATGATGTACGTGACGGTTTCGAAGCCGCGGTGGGGGTGCCACGGGGTTCCCTTGGGCTCGCCCGGCGCGTACTCCACCTCGCCCATCTGGTCCATCATGATGAACGGGTCGAGGTGGCGGTAGTTGATTCCGGCGAACGCCCGGCGCACCGGGAAACCCTCGCCCTCGAACCCGCTCGGCGCGGTCGTGACGGCCAGCACGGGGCGTGCCACGGCGTCGGCCGGCGCGCTCACGCGGGGCAGCGTCAGCGGGTTCTCGACGGTCACTGCAGGCATGTCGGTACCTCCTTGTGCGCCCACTTTAGTTGAGTGTTGAACTTTCTGCCACCCACAACAGAGAAGACCCGGAGGGCATTCCCTCCGGGCCTTCGATGTCGCACAGGCAGCCGGGTGCGTGGATCGGCCGTGTCAGTTGCTGAAGTACAGGTACTTCCACGAGCCGTACGTCGTGGAGTTCACGGAGTCGCCGGACGAGCCGTTGACGTACACCGAGCGCATCCGGGCCCGGATGCCCGACTGGCCGGGCGCCCCGAGCCGGACGGCCGACTTCCCGTTCGTACCGATGGGGAAGTACTGCGAGTCCCCCGGGTGCCACGCGCCCTGGTAGTAGACCTGGAGATCGAAGCGCTGGTTGCGGCCCGGGTAGTAGCTCATCGTCGTGGTGAGCAGGGGGTCGGTGCTCTTGTGGAACCAGTAGTACGACGTCGAGCCGATCTTGGCCGTCTTGTAGTGCCTGGAGACGGCCGTGGAGACCTTGACCCTGGCGTACGCCGTGACCTTGGCCGTCTTCGGCTTGTACCGGGAGTCGCCCGCGAAGACCGCGGTGACGGCCGTGTCGCGGGTCATGTCCAGGGTCACGGACAGGTTGCCGCTGGTGTTGACGGTGCCGGACTTCACCAGCTTCTTCGGCTTGTCCGAGCCGAAGGGGTCCGCGTAGATCTCGACCTTGCGGTTCTTGTACGTCGTGCCGAGGTGCGCGGTGAACTTCACATCGGCGCCGTAGTTGTACAGCTTGCCGTTGTTGTTCAGGGTCAGCGTCGTCGCGGCGCGGGAGACCGCGACCTTGTCGGAGGCGGTGGCCGACGTGTGCTCGGCGTCGCCCGCGTACGTGACCTTGTAGGTGACCGTGCCGCCGGCCGGCGGGGTGTCCGTGAAGGAGTAGGTGCCGTCCGCCTTCACCGTGACGGGGGGCAGCGCCTTGCCGCTCGGGCTGTCCAGGTCGGTGCGGGTGACCGCGAGCTTCGCGCCCGTCGGGAGCGGCACGTTCGCCGTGATCCTGCCCTTGACCGTGAGCTGCTTGGCACGGGTCGCGGAGCTGGGCGCGTCGACCGTGAGGGCCGGCACGCTGAGCGTCGGGCCGGTGAACGCCTTGAGGGTGTAGGTGCCGTTCGTGCCGGACAGGGCGAACAGCCGCGAGGAGTCGGGGGCCCACGCCACCTCGCCGATGGTGGACGTCCCCGTGTCGAAGCGACGCACAGGCGTGTCGGCACCCTGCTTGTAGACATTCACATGACGGTCGAAGGCCTGGGCGACCAGACCGCTCGGCGAGACGTCGGCGGACCAGCCCATCTCCGTCAGGCCCCCGGCCTCCGTGAAGGTCCCGTCGGCGTACGAAAGCTTCTGCGAGCCGTTGAACAGCACCTGGGAGCCGCCGGGTACGAGGTCGACGTCGGCGGAGTAGTTCCCGCCGTCGCTCTTGGCGACCAGCTGCGGGGTGGCTCCGGAGACGTCGAGCACGTTCAGCGCGCCCGGGCTGTCGCCGCTGTCGGCGAAGGACAGCAGACCGGGCACGGACGGGTCGGCGTCGAGGATCCCCGCGTTGTAGTACGGGGCGACCGTGTCCGGGAGCTGTCCGAGGGCCACCGCGGCGGCCGCGTCGGTGGCGGCGGGGTCGATGGAACCCAGGTTGCCGTGGAAGGAGCCGTGCTCGTCCGTCGTCCGGTACGAGAACCAGAGCCGTCCGCCCGCGAAGGCGACCTCGCGCACATCGGCGCCCGCGCCGATGTCATAGCGGGTCCTGACCTGCAGGGTGGCCGCGTCGACGGCCACGATCTCGTGGCTGGTGGGCAGGGCCGCGTACAGGGTGAGGCCGTCGCCGGAGAGCGCGAGGTCGCTGGGGCGGCCGAAGCCGACGTTCACGCCGACCAGGGTTCCGCTGTAGTCGGTGGCCAGGATCCGTCCGTTGTCCTGGTCAGCGACGAAGACACGCTGGAGCGCGCCGTCCGTGACGAGCCCGACGGGCTGGGTGACGACTGCCGACTGGGCCGAGGCGGAGCCCGCCGCGGCAATGCTCAGCGCGACTGAGCCGAAGAGGACCGCGAGCGCCGTCGCGGCCGAGGTGCTGCGCATGCGCACAGTGATGAACCCCCAAGGAGATCCCGGGTTCGCCGGGAGATGAGAGCGCCGCGCGACACCCGTGCGCGACCGCAAAAGAGCGTTGCGCACGGGGCGCGGCTGCCTGAGGGCACCCTATGGCATGCCCGTGACAAACAAGGGAGCGTATTTCCGCCGGACCGCCGGACCGGCGGTCAGCCGCCTGCGAAGCAGTGACCTCTAGCCGTACATGCGCCGCATCGCGAAGTCGACCATCTGCTCCACCGCCTTGGCGTCGAACACCATCCGGTGCTCGCCCTCCATGTCCAGGACGAAGCCGTACCCGGTCGGCAGCAGGTCGATCACCTCGGCACCGGTGATCACGAAGTACTTGGACTCCTTGCCCGCGTACCGGCGCAGCTCCTTGAGCGAGGTGAACATCGGGATCACCGGCTGCTGGGTGTTGTGCAGGGCCAGGAAGCCGGGGGTGTCACCGCGCGGGCAGTACACCTTCGACGTGGCGAAGACCTGCTGGAAGTCCTCCGCTGACACCTGCCCGGTGGTGAACGCGCGCACCGCGTCCGCGAGCGAGGGCGGGGAAGGCTCGGGGTACAGCGGCGGCTGCTGGCCGTAGCCGCCGACACCGCCCGGCATCTGCTGCTGCGGCTGGGCGTACCCCTGCTGGGCACCCAGGTTCTGGTCGTAGCCGTACATGGAGCAAAGCGTACTGAGTCACAGATGACCGGTTCGGGGTTGCTTCTTATTACCGACGGGTAGCATCATCGTAGCTACTTGTTGGTACGTGAACGATGCGAGGAGTCAGTGCCTCGCCGAGTCCTATACGGAGCCGTCACCATGGGGCACTACAAGTCCAATCTCCGCGACATCGAGTTCAACCTCTTCGAAGTACTCGGCCGCGACAAGCTGTACGGCACCGGTCCCTTCGAGGAGATGGACACCGAGACCGCCAAGAGCGTGCTCGAGGAGCTGACCCGCCTCGCCGAGAACGAGCTGGCCGAGTCCTTCGCGGACGCCGACCGCAACCCGCCGGTCTTCGACCCCGAGACGAACACCGCGCCGGTCCCGGCGTCCTTCAAGAAGAGCTACAAGGCCTTCATGGACTCCGAGTACTGGCGTCTGGGCCTGCCCGAGGGGATCGGCGGCACGACGGCTCCCCCGTCCCTGATCTGGGCCTACGCGGAGCTGATCCTCGGCTCGAACCCGGCCGTGTGGATGTACTCCTCCGGCCCGGCGTTCGCCGGCATCCTCTTCGACGAGGGCAACGAGGTCCAGAAGAAGATCGCCCAGATCGCCGTCGAGCGGACCTGGGGCTCCACCATGGTCCTCACCGAGCCCGACGCGGGCTCGGACGTCGGCGCCGGCCGTACCAAGGCGATCCAGCAGGAGGACGGCTCCTGGCACATCGAGGGCGTGAAGCGCTTCATCACCTCCGGTGAGCACGACATGGAGGAGAACATCCTCCACTACGTGCTGGCGCGTCCCGAGGGCGCCGGCCCCGGCACCAAGGGCCTGTCCCTCTTCCTCGTCCCGAAGTACCTCTTCGACTTCGAGACCGGCGAGCTGGGCGAGCGCAACGGCGTCTACGCCACCAACGTCGAGCACAAGATGGGCCTGAAGGCCTCCAACACCTGCGAGATGACCTTCGGCGACCAGCACCCCGCCAAGGGCTGGCTGATCGGCGACAAGCACGACGGCATCCGCCAGATGTTCCGCATCATCGAGTTCGCCCGCATGATGGTCGGCACGAAGGCGATCTCCACGCTGTCCACGGGCTACCTGAACGCGCTGGAGTACGCCAAGGAGCGCGTCCAGGGTCCCGACCTCGCGCAGTTCATGGACAAGGCCGCGCCCAAGGTCACCATCACGCACCACCCCGACGTGCGCCGCTCGCTGATGACGCAGAAGGCGTACGCGGAGGGCATGCGCGCCCTCGTCCTCTACACCGCCTCGGTCCAGGACACGATCGCGCTCAAGGAGGCGAACGGCGAGGACGCGAAGGCCGAGCACGCGCTCAACGACCTGCTCCTGCCGATCGTGAAGGGCTACGGCTCCGAGAAGGGCTACGAGCAGCTCGCCCAGTCGCTGCAGACCTTCGGCGGCTCCGGCTTCCTGCAGGAGTACCCGATCGAGCAGTACATCCGGGATGCCAAGATCGACACCCTGTACGAGGGCACCACGGCGATCCAGGGCCAGGACTTCTTCTTCCGGAAGATCGTCCGCAACCAGGGCGCGGCCCTGAACTCCCTCGCCGAGGACATCAAGAAGTTCCTGGCGCTCGGCACCGGCGGCGAGGAGCTGGCGGGCGCCCGCGAGCACCTCGCGAAGGCGGCCGTGGAGCTGGAGGCGATCGTCGGCCTGATGCTGACCGACCTCGCGGCCACCGAGCAGGACGTCAAGAACATCTACAAGGTGGGCCTGAACACCACCCGCCTGCTGCTGGCCTCCGGTGACGTGATCGTCGGCTACCTGCTGCTCAAGGGCGCCGCGATCGCCGCCGAGAAGCTGCAGACGGCCGCTTCCAAGGACAAGGCGTTCTACACGGGCAAGATCGCGGCGGCGAAGTTCTTCGCGGCCAACGTCCTGCCGGGCGTCACCCTGGCCCGCAAGATCTCGGAGAAGGTCGACCTGGACCTGATGGAGCTGGACGAGGCCGCGTTCTAACCTGGCGAAGCACCCGCTCCGCACCCACTGATCGCCTGCGTGGGCCCGCTCCCGTACCGGGGGCGGGCCCACGCACGTCGTTAAGGTAAGCCCATGAGCGCACCAGCCCGCTTCGACCGCGGCCACACCGACGACCTGATGTCCTTCCTGGCGGCGAGCCCATCGCCGTACCACGCCGTGGCGAACACCGCCGAGCGGCTGGAGAAGGCGGGCTTCAGGCAGGTCGCCGAGACGGACGTCTGGGACGGGTCGAGCGGCGGCAGGTACGTGCTGCGCGGCGGGGCGATCGTCGCCTGGTACGTCCCCGAGGGCGCCCAGCCGCACACGCCGTTCCGGATCATCGGCGCGCACACCGACTCGCCCAACCTCAGGGTCAAGCCGCAGCCGGACGCCGGGGCGCACGGCTGGCGCCAGGTCGCGGTGGAGATCTACGGCGGCCCGCTGCTGAACTCCTGGCTCGACCGGGACCTGGGCCTGGCCGGGCGGCTGACCCTGCGCGACGGCAGCACGGTCCTGGTCAACGTGGACCGGCCGCTGCTGCGGGTGCCCCAACTCGCCATCCACCTGGACCGTTCGGTGTCCTCGGAGGGCCTCAAGCTGGACAAGCAGCGCCATCTGCAGCCGGTGTGGGGGCTCGGCGACGACCTACGCGACGGCGAGCTGATCGCCTTCCTGGAGGCGGAGGCGGGTCTCACGGCGGGCTCGGTGGCCGGCTGGGACCTGATGACGCACTCGGTGGAGCCGCCCGCCTACCTCGGCCGGGACCGCGAGCTGGTCGCCGGTCCCCGGATGGACAACCTGCTGTCGGTGCACGCGGGCGCGGCCGCCCTGGTCTCCGCCGCGACCTCCGGCGCCCCGCTCACCCACATCCCCGTGCTGGCCGCCTTCGACCACGAGGAGAACGGCTCGCAGTCGGACACCGGCGCGGACGGCCCACTGCTCGGCACCGTCCTGGAGCGCTCGGTGTTCGCGCGCGGCGGCTCGTACGAGGACCGGGCCCGCTCCTTCGCCGCCACGGTCTGCCTGTCCTCCGACACGGGCCACGCCGTCCACCCCAACTACGCGGAGCGGCACGACCCGACGCACCACCCCCGGGTCAACGGCGGCCCGATCCTCAAGGTCAACGTCAACAACCGCTACGCCACGGACGGTTCGGGCCGGGTGGTGTTCGCCGTGGCCTGCGAGAAGGCGGGCGTGCCGCTGCAGACCTTCGTCTCCAACAACTCGATGCCCTGCGGCACCACGATCGGCCCGATCACCGCGGCCCGGCACGGCATCCGGACCGTCGACATCGGCGTGGCGATCCTGTCGATGCACAGCGCGCGCGAACTGTGCGGCGCCGACGACCCGTTCCTGCTGGCGAACGCGCTGACGGCGTTCCTGGAGGACTGAGTCCCACCACCCGTCAACAGAGATCCCTGGCGCTCGCCTGCGCCTCCGTCGCTGCCGGCCTACTGCTCGTCCATCCCGGCCAGGACGAGCGGCAGCCGGTCCGCCCCGCCCTCGGTGAGGCGGACCGGGACGCCCCAGTCCTGCTGGTGGACGTGGCAGGCCGGGTACTCGACGGACGGATCGTCGTCGCAGGAGGCGGCCATGGCGGAGACGTGCAGGACGCCTTCCGTGAGGGCGGCGTCGAACTCCAGGGTGCGGGACAGGTCCGTGTCGGCGCCCTCGCCCTTCAGGAGCAGCTCGGGCGGGGTCGAGGAGACCAGGAGTCGGGTCGAGGGGCCGTACCGGGTGTCGAGCTTCTGGCCCGAGGGGGCCTGGAAGACGACGTCCAACCGGACTTCGCCGGGGGCGACTTCGGTGGCCGCGCGCTGGGTGCGATGGGCGACCCCTTCCACGCGGACCGCCTCCTCCGGCAGCCGCAGCCGGGTCAGGCGGTGCCGGGCCGACTCCACGACCACGATGTCCTCGCCGACCACGACGGCGTCGCTGGGCTCGCGCAGATCGGTGGCGAGGGTGCTGACCTCGCCGGTCGCGGGGTCGTAGCGGCGCAGGGCGTGGTTGTAGGTGTCGGCGACCGCGACCGAGCCGTCCGGGAGGGCGGTGACGCCCAACGGGTGCTGCAACAGGGCCTGGTCGGCGGCGCCGTCGCGGTGGCCGAAGTCGAACAGGCCCTCGCCGACGGCGGTGTGGACGTGTCCGTCCGGGTCCACCCAGCGCAGCGCGGAGGTCTCGGAGTCGGCGAGCCAGAGCCGGTCGGCGGTGGCCGCGAGGCCGGAGGGCTGCGCGAACCAGGCCTCGGCGCCGGGGCCGTCGACCAGGCCCTCGTTGGTGGTGCCGGCCCCCACGGCGACCGTCCGCGTGGCCGGGTCGTACGTCCACAGCTGGTGGACGCCGGCCATGGCGATCCACACCCTGTCGCCGAAGACCGCCACGTCCCAGGGGGAGGAGAGGTCGATCTCGCGGGCCGGTCCTGAGGTCGGGGACCCCTGCCACCACTGGCGGCCGGTGCCGGCCAGGGTGGTCACCTCGCCGGTGGCGAGGTCCAGGCGGCGCAGGGCGTGGTTGACGGTGTCCGCGACGATCACGGACGTGCCGTCGTCGAGCAGTGCGAGGCCCTGCGGCTCGTTGAAGGAGGCCTCCCGGGGGCCGCCGTCGGCGAACCCGCGCGTGCCGCTGCCGATCCGCCGTACGACGGTCTCGGCGTCCTCGGCCAGCTCCACCAGCTGGTGCCGGGTGGTGTCGCTGACCAGGAACGTCCCGCCGGGCAGCAGCAGCGCCTTGCCGGGGAAGCGCAGCACCGTCGGCTCGGGCTCCGGCGGCACGTACGGCCCATCGCCACGGCGCAGGGTGCCCTTCGCCTCGTGCTCGGCCTCCAGCTCCCCGACCAGCCGCTCGATGGCGTGCACATGGCCCTCACCGGCGTGCTGGGCGACCACGTAGCCCTCGGGGTCGATGACGACGAGGGTCGGCCAGGCCCGCACCGCGTACTGCTTCCAGGTGGCCAGTTCGGGGTCGTCCAGCACCGGGTGCTCCACGCCGTACCGCTCCACCGCGTCCACGACCGCACCGTGCTCGGCCTCGTGCACGAACTTCGGCGAGTGCACGCCGATGACCACCACCGTGTCCCGGTGCTTCTCCTCCAGCGCGCGCAGCTCGTCCAGGACGTGCAGGCAGTTGATGCAGCAGAAGGTCCAGAAGTCCAGGACGACGATGCGTCCGCGCAGGTCGGCCAGGGTGTACTGGTTGTCTCCCGTGTTCAGCCAGCCACCCTTGCCGATCAGCTCGGGGGCGCGGACGCGGGCGCGGCGGCGGGGTGCGGAGTCGGTCATGATCCCAAGGGTGCCACCCGGCACCGACAGCGGCCTTTGGCGCCTGCCCGCGGGCCCGCAGACCCTCAGTCCTGGCGGATCACGTCCCTGCCGGGGCCGCCGGAGAGCGTGTCGCGGCCGGGGCCGCCGTACAGCTTGTCGTTCCCGCTGTTGCCGTACAGCTTGTCGTTGCCGCTGTTGCCGTACAGGACGTCGCTGCCCCTGCCGCCGGACAGCGTGTCGGCGCCCGATCCGCCGGAGATCCTGTCGTTGCCGTCGTCGCCGGACAGGTACTGGCCGCCCGCGCCGCCGCGCAGCACGTCGTCGCCCTTGCCGCCCTGCGCGATGACGAGGTCGCCGTTCGCCTGGACGGTGTCGTCGCCGTCCCCGCCGAACGCCAGCGCCGTCGCCCCCACCGTGAGCGTGTCGTCGCCCGCGCCGCCCGAGACGTCGCTGCCGTCGAGGCGTCCGGTGTCGGTGATCCTGTCGTTGCCGGCGCCCAGGGAGATCCGGGCGAAGTAGTACACCTGGTCGGTGGCGTTGTCGTAGGCGACCGTGTCGTTGCGGTCGCCGAGGTCCATCGTCAGGGCGGCGTACGGGTCCTGGCTCTCCTCGGTGGTGACCGTGCAGGAGACCTTCGTGCGGTCCGCGCTGTCGGGGTGGGCGCAGCCGTGGCCCGCGGTGATCGGGACGACGTCGTCGATCACGTAGGTGATGCCCGCGCCGCCGCCGGTGAGCGACGCGGTGACGGTGGCCTTGTTGGTCTGGCCGGCGGCGGCCTTGTAGGTGAGCTGCCAGCCGTACTGGTTGACCGCGGCGGTGGCCGGAGCCGTCGCGGCCTCGGCGGTGCCGGCCAGGGTGAGCGGTACGGCCAGGGCCGTGCCGAGGGCCAGGGTGACGGCTCGTACGACCCGGCGGCGGGCGGGACGAGAAGGCATGGGCGGACCTCCGGAAGGAACGTGCGGAGCCTGTGCGACTTGTGCAACGTCCGACTCGGCGCCCATCGCCTTGGTTGGGCAACTTCCTTACGAAAACTGGAAGTTCAACTGCGCGACACCTCTCGTCCCGCCGGATTCCGGTGCCGGGTCAGGTGAGCGCGTGGCCGGTGGTCGCGTCCACGTGGTCCGGCACCTCGTCGTGCCGGTCGCCCACCGTGAAGGTGCCGGTGGGCTCGAAGACCAGTATCTCGCTGGGCACGGGCGCGTACGGCTTGTGCCAGGTGCCGCGCGGGACGGTGAACACCGAGCCCTTGGGGAGGACGGCCGTACGTTCGCCGGCCGGCTCCCTGAGGGATATGTGCAACTCGCCGTCGAGGACCAGGAAGAACTCGTCGGTGTCGTCGTGCACGTGCCAGACGTGCTCACCCTCGACCTTGGCGACGCGGACGTCGTAGTCGTTGACCGCGGTGACGATGCGCGGGCTCCACTGCTCGGAGAAGGAGGCGAGGGCCGCCTCCAGGGAGATCGGTTCCATGCGTTCATCGTCCGGGGCGCCGGGACGGCGGACGAGTGCTAGAAATCGCACATGCCGCAAGAATCCTCTCAGCCGAAGCGGCCCCATCGGGTCGCCGTGATCGTCGACGGGGGCACGAACCCGTTCGAAGTCGGTGTCGCGACCGAACTGTTCGGGCTGCCGCGCCCCGAACTGGGCCTGCCCCGACCCCTGTACGCGGTGACACTGTGCACGCCGACGCCCGAGGTGCGGATGAACCACGGCTTCTTCACGCTGGCCGCGGTGCCCGGCCTGGAGGCGGTGGACGAGGCGGACACCCTGGTCGTGCCCGGACGCCCGGACAACGTCGTGCCGCGCGGGCCCGACGTCCTGGACGCGATCCGGCGCACGCACGCGCGTGGCGGCCGGGTCGTGAGCTTCTGCACCGGCAGCTTCGCGCTCGCCGAGGCGGGGCTGCTCGACGGCAGACGGGCCACCACCCACTGGCTGTGGGCCGACACCTTCCGGAAGCTGCACCCGAGGGTTCGGCTGGAGCCGGACGTGCTGTTCGTGGACGAGGGCGACATCCTGACCTCCGCCGGCAGCGCGGCCGCGCTCGACCTGGGGCTGCACATCTGGCGCCGGGACCACGGCGCGGAGATCGCCAACACGGTCTCCCGCCGCCTGGTCTTCGCCGCCCACAGGGACGGCGGCCAACGGCAGTTCGTGGAACGCCCGCTGCCCCCGGTCCCCGACGAGTCGCTCGGCCCGCTGCTGGCCTGGGCGCAGGAACGGCTGGGCGAGCCGCTGACGGTGGCGGACCTGGCCGCCCGCGCGGCCGTCTCCCCCGCCACCCTGCACCGCCGCTTCCGCGCCCAGTTGGGTACGACCCCGCTGGCCTGGCTCACCGGGGAGCGGGTGGCGCTAGCCTGCCGGCTGATCGAGCGGGGCGAGGAGCGCCTGGACGTCGTGGCGGCCCGCAGCGGCCTGGGCTCGGCGGCCAACCTGCGGGCGCGGCTGCGCCGCGAGACGGGGCTGAGCCCGTCGGACTACCGCAGGCGGTTCGGACCGGAGCCCGCCCCTGCGCCCGGCTCGGTGATGATCCCGCCGGGCCGGGGAACGGTACCCGCATGAGACTCCTCGTACGCGACCGGCTCCTCGGCATCGGTGACGACTACTGGATCGAGGACGAGCACGGCCGGAAGGTCTTCCTCGTCGACGGCAAGGCCATGCGGCTGCGGGACACCTTCGAGCTGAAGGACGCCCACGGGCGCGTCCTGATCGACATCCACCAGAAGATGTTCGCCCTGCGCGACACGATGGTGATCGAACGGGACGGCGAAGGCCTGGCCACCATCAAGCGCAAACGGCTGTCCCTGCTGCGCAACCACTACCGGGTCGCGCTCGTGGACGGCACCGAGCTGGACGTCAGCGGCAAGATCCTCGACCACGAGTTCGCCATCGAGTACGACGGCGAACTCCTCGCGGTGATCTCCCGTCGCCGGCTGCACCTCAGGGACACGTACGGCGTCGACATCGTGCGCGACGACGCGGACCCGGCGCTGCTGATCGCGGTGGCGGTGTGCGTGATCCATCTGGCGCAGCGGGAGCGGGAGGACGACTAGGGCGGCCTGTCGTCAGTGTTCAGCGGCGCGGCGGTTCCAGGCCCAGCATCCGGTCCTTCAGGGCCGGGAACTGTTCGCGGGTCGCCGTCACCTTCGCCGGGTCGAAGTCGACCGTGAGGATCTCCTCGCCGGCGCCTGCCTCGGCGAGCACCTCGCCCCAGGGATCCACCACGATCGAGTGACCGGCCTGGGGAACTCCGGCATGCGTCCCGGCCGTTCCACACGCGAGCACGAACGCCTGGTTCTCCACCGCCCGCGCCTGGGCCAGCAGCGTCCAGTGCGCGCGTCGCCGCTCGGGCCAGCCCGCCGGGATCACCAGCGTCTCGGCGCCGGCGTCGACGAGGGAGCGGAAGAGTTCGGGGAAACGGAGGTCGTAGCAGGTGGCCACGCCGAGGGTGGTCCCGGGCAGCCGGACCGTCACCAGGTCCCGCCCGGCGCTCATCAGCACGGCCTCGCCCTTGTCGAAGCCGAAGCGATGGATCTTTCGGTAGGCCGCGGCCAGCTCACCGGAGGGGGAGAAGACGAGAGAGGTGTTGTAGAGGGGGCCGTCCGGGTCTCGCTCGGGGATGGAGCCCGCGTGCAGCCACACGCCCGCGTCGCTCGCCGCCTTGGCCATCACCTCGTACGTCGATCCTTCGAGCGGCTCGGCCTCCAGGCCGAACTCCGCGTAGGCGAATGCCCCGGTGGTCCACAACTCGGGCAGAACGACCAGGTCGGCCCCGGCCTGTTCCCGGACGAGCGAGGCCGCCCGCTGCCGCCGATCGGCAACCGATTCGCCCTCTTCTACGGCAATCTGGATCAGCGAGGCGCGCACACTACCACCGCCCTGGCATTCGAGTCGTCCACACGGGCCTACGATCGTCACACGAAAGCACTGCCGGGGTGCCTCGTAGCAGCGTAACTTAGCGTCTCAAGACACCCGCCGAGTGCAGCCACCTCCCACTGGCAACGCCGCCACAACCGCCCGTGTACCAACCGCCGAGGGGTCCCGTTCCGTGAGTCTGCATCCCACCCTCCAGCCCTACGCCGACGCCTGGACCCACTCCATCGACGCGATATCCGAGTTGGTCGGCACGCTCCCGGAGGGCGAGTGGAACCGGCGGACGCCCTGCCCGGGCTGGTCGGTCCGTGACGTGGTCTCGCACGTCATCGGTCTGGACTGCGAGATGCTCGGCGACCCGCGTCCCATCCACACCCTCCCCCGTGACCTCTACCACGTCACCAACGAGCACCAGCGCTACATGGAGATGCAGGTCGACGTCCGCCGCCACCACACGTCGCCGGAGATGACGGCCGAGCTGGAGTACACGGTCATCCGCCGCAACCGCCAGCTGCGCAACGAGAACCGCGAACCCGGCACCAAGGTGCGCGGCCCGCTGGGCACCGAGGTCACCCTCGAACAGGCGATGCGCACCCGCGCCTTCGACGTGTGGGTGCACGAGCAGGACCTGCGCACGGCCCTCGGCCGCCCCGGCAACCTCGACTCGCCGGGCGCGCACATCACCCGCGACGTCCTGCTGTCCGCGCTTCCCAAGGTGGTCGCCAAGGACGCCGACGCTCCGCGCAGTTCGGCCATCGTCTTCGACGTGCACGGCCCGATCGAGTTCCTGCGCACCATCCGCGTGGACATCCAGGGCCGCGGCACCCTGGAGACCGCCCCCGCCCTGGGCCCCGCCGCGACGCTCAGCCTCGACTGGGAGACGTACGTCCGCCTGGCCTGCGGCCGCGTGACCCCGGAGGCGGTAGCGGACCGGTTGAAGACGGAGGGCGACCCGGACCTGACGGCGGCGATCCTGCGCAACTTCACGGTGACGCCGTAGGCCTACCGGCGACCGGCTGCCGCGGCTGGTGCAGGCTGATACCCCGCATGCTCCGAGCCGTACCGGACACCCGTCGGCTCGGCCTCGCCGCCGACGGGCGAGCACTTGGCGAGGGGCCGACGGAACTCCACAGCACAGGGCTTCTCGGACGGCGCGGGGCCCATCGGACCGTGCGGCGCCCTCGGACCGTACGGGGCCCATCGGACCACGCGGGGCCCCTCAGACAGCGCGGGGCCGTCGGACAGCGCGGCGCCCTCGGACGGCGCGGCGCCTCTCGGACCGTGCGGGGCCCATCGGACCGCACGGAGTCCGCCGGCGGCGAAGGTTTCCCGACCGACGGCACGACGGAAGGCCGCCGACGGCGAGCACCCCCACAGGTTGCTCAGCCTCTCTGCCGACTGGAAACGGGTGGTGCGCGGGTGGGAGAAAAAACTCACGCGGGCACGTGCACCGTCTCCACCCGGCTCGCCACCAACCGCTCCCGCTCCCGCCGAGCAGCCCGCCCCCGCAGCCGCAGAATCTGACTCACCCCCACCGCCTGCAGCACGAACACCACGGAGAAGGCCACCGAGTAGTCGTCCCCGGTCGCGTCCAACAGCACCCCGACCGCGAACAACGTCGTCATGGAGGCGACGAACCCACCCATGTTGGTGATCCCCGACGCCGTCCCCTGCCGTTCGGGCGGGTTGGCCGGCCGCGCGAAGTCGAACCCCAGCATCGACGCCGGCCCACACGCACCGAGCACCGCACAGAGCACCACCAGCAGCCACATGGGCGCACGCTCGCCCGGCCAGAGAATGGTCAGCGCCCACAGCACCGCCGTCGCCCCGACCGTGCCCAGCGCCAGCGGCAGCCGGGCCGCATGGTGCCGGGCGACGATCTGGCCGTAGACCAGCCCGATCGCCATGTTGCACAGGACGACGAGCGTCAGCAGCTCACCGGCCGTGGCCCGGGACAGCCCCTGAGCCTGGACCAGGAACGGCAGCCCCCACAGCAGCAGGAACACCATCGCCGGGAACTGGGTCGTGAAGTGGACCCACAGACCCAGCCGGGTCCCGGGCTCCCGCCAGGCCGCCGTGATCTGCCGACGGACGTAGGCCACACCCTGGTGCGGGACCGGCTCCGGCTCGTGCCCCTCGGGGTGGTCCTTCAGGAACAGCAGCGTCAGGACGAGCACGACCACACCGGCCAGCGCGCTGCCCGCGAACGCCGGGGTCCAGCCGAGGCCGTGCAGCAGCCGGGCCAGGACCAGCGTCGAGACCAGGTTGCCCGCCATGCCGACCAGGCCCGCGAGCTGCGCGACCAGCGGCCCGCGCCGGGCCGGGAACCAGCGGGTGCCGAGCCGCAGCACGCTGATGAAGGTCATCGCATCACCGCACCCGAGCAGCGCGCGCGAGGCGAGCGCCGTGCCGTAGGAGGGCGAGAAGGCGAAGCCGAGCTGGCCCGCCGTGAACAGCACCGTGCCGATGCCGAGCACCTTCTTGGTGCCGAGCCGGTCGACGAGCAGGCCCACCGGTATCTGCATGCCGGCGTAGACCAGCAGCTGGAGGATCGAGAAGGTCGAGAGGGCGGAGGCGCCCACGTGGAAGCGGTCGGCCGCGTCCAGCCCGGCCACGCCCAGCGACGTACGGAAGATGACGGCGACGAAGTAGACCGAGACACCGATGGACCACACCGCGACGGCGCGACGGCCACCCCGGGGGTCACCCGGCAGGGTGGCGTCGCTCATCGGACCTCACCCCGGGCGAGGTGCGAGAACCAGCTCACATGCCGGTGCACGACCCCGACGGCCGCCTCCGCGTCCCCGGAGCGCAGCGCCTCGAGGATCTCCTGGTGCTCGGCGAGCGTCTTGGCGATCCGGTCGGGGTGCGAGTGCATGACCGCGACACCCATCCTGAGCTGCCGGTCGCGCAGCTGGTCGTAGAGCCGGGACAGGATCTCGTTGCCGCCGCTGCGCACGATCTCGGCGTGGAAGCAGCGGTCGGTCTTCGCGGCTGCGGCCAGGTCACCGGCCGCAGCCTGCGTCTTCTGCTGCTCCAGCAGCTCCGCCAGCCGTTCCAGCAGCGCCGGCGGGGCGGGTACGGCCTTGCGGGCCGCGTGCTCCTCCACCAGCAGCCGGGTCTCCACCACGTCGGCGATCTCCTGCGCGGAGACCGGCAGGACCAGGGCGCCCTTCTTCGGGTACAGCCTGATCAGGCCCTCCACCTCGAGCCTGAGCAGCGCCTCCCGAACAGGTGTGCGCGAGACTCCCACGGCCTCGGCCAGTTCCCCCTCGGTGAGCAGCGTCCCCCCCTCGTAGCGGCGGTCGAGTACGCCCTGCTTCACATGGCTGTAGACACGGTCGGCGGCGGGTGGTTGCTTCGTGGGCGTGGCCATGCCCACAGGATAGATACAACACGTACGCATGGGCAGGCCCGTCCATCATGCGGACGTGACACAGATCTCCCCCGGCGACTGCACAACCTTCTGTGCTACTTACGTGTCACACATGTGCGGCCCTGCTCCCTTGCCACCTCAACTTGGCCGCACAGTAGGGGCATTCAAGACAATCGGGGTATATCACTTTGATTACCGGAATTAAGAGCACCCGCGTCCGCAGAGCCGCCGCCGTCGCCGTCACGGCCGGCGCAGTGCTCGCCACCGGAGCTCTCACCGCGGCTCCCGCGCAGGCCGTGACGACGCCCACCATCACCGCCAAGAGCGGGTTCCTGATGAACAGCGCCACTGGCACGACCCTCTTCAAGAAGTACGAGAACACCCACCGGCTCACCGCCTCCACGACGAAGATCATGACCGCGAAGGTCGTGCTCTCGCAGTCGAACCTGAACCTGGACACCAAGGTCACGATCAAGAAGGCGGTCAGTGACTACATGGTCTCGAAGGGCTACCCTTCGTCGGCCCACCTGATCGTCGGTGACAAGGTCACCGTCCGCCAGCTGCTCTACGGGATGATGCTGCCGTCCGGCTGCGACGCCGCGATGGCCCTCGCCGACAAGTTCGGCTCCGGTACGTCGGTCAGCGCGCGCGTGAAGTCGTTCATCTCGAAGATGAACACGACGGCCCAGAACCTCGGCATGACGAACACGCACTTCGACTCGTTCGACGGCATCAGCAACGGCTCCAACTACTCCTCGGCGAAGGACCTGACGCTGCTCGCCCGCAGCGCGATGAAGAGCACCACGTTCAAGACCGTCGTGAAGACCAAGTCGTACACGGCGAAGACGATCACGAGCTCCGGCGCCACGCGCACGATGGGCACGTGGACCAACACCAACACCCTGCTCGGCTGGAACGGCGTGCTCGGCATCAAGACCGGATCGGGCACCGAAGCCCACTACTGCCTCGTCTTCGCCGCCACGCTGAACGGCGAGTCGGTCATGGGCGCCGTCATGACCGCGCCCTCGGCGACCGATCGCACGTCGGACGTCAAGAAGCTCGTCAACTACGGCTACGCCAGGATCAGCTGACGCCACCCGGGGTACGGGGCCCGTCGCACGGAACCACGGATGCGGCGGGCCCTTCGCATGCCCGGGGCACTAGGGTGACCCCGACATGGACACGCAAGGGGGCAGTGCCGAGCCGTGGGAGACGGCCGCCGCGCTCGTCCGGGCCGCGCAGGGCGGGGACGCCCTGGCCATGGACGAGCTGCTGACGCTGGTGACGCCGTACGTGACCCGGCTGTGCCGCCCGATCGCGCCTCACCACGTACCCGACGCCGTACAGGAGTCGCTGGTCGCAGTCTTCAAGGGCCTGCGCGGCCTGCGCGACCCGCTCGCCTTCTACGGCTGGGTGCGCACGGTCTCCGTCCGCGAGGCGGTCCGGGTCGCCCGGCGCACCGCGGTCGAGGAACCGGCCGACCCCGTCGACCTGTCCCGGCTCGGCGGACTGCGCACCGGCACCGACGGCGAGCTGCCCGCCGACGTCCGGGACGTGCTCGCCCGGCTGCCGGTACGGCACCGCGCGGTCCTGGTCCTGCGCGAGCTGGAGGGCCTGGACGAGGCCGCCGTGGCCGAACTGCTCGGGGTCCCCACGGGCACCGTCAAGTCCCGGCTGCACCGGGCCCGTTCCGCGTTCCGGAAGGCGTGGTCGCGATGAACACCGATCCCGTACGACGCCTGCGCGTCCTGGCCGCCGGTCTGCACGCCGGCCTGTATCGCGAGGAGCACCTCGCGCTGCCGTACGAGCAGGTCTGGGCGGTCGCCTCCGACCTCTCGGCCGAACTGCCCCATCTGGTCCCCTTCCTACGAGAGTTCCGCGTCGCACCGGGCGACGCGGACCGCAAGCCGGCGCTGGCCGTGGGCCGCTCGGGCCTGCGCGAGGCCTTCGAGGTACGCCTCGCCCCCGGCTGGTGCCTGATGCAGTCCCGCCTGATCGTGGGCGGCATGGCGGCCGTACCGGAGGGCTCCGGAACACGCTTCGCGGTCCTCGGATCCACCCGCCCCACCGCCCTGCGCCCGGTCCAGTGGCTCTACGGCCAAACGCTCGGCGAGCCGCGCGGGCGGGCGTTCGTCCACCGGCTCACCGAGCGGGCGGCACTGCGCTAGCGCGACTCGGCGAACAGTTCCCCGATCCCCTCGGCGACCGCCTCCGGCCGCTCCTGCGGCAGAAAGTGCCCGGCCCCCGGCACCAGCCGCACGGTCAACTCGTCGGCGTACGGCTCCGACCCCGCGAGCAGCGACGGCGGGACCACGACGTCCCGCTCCCCGCCCAGCAGCAGCGTGGGCACGGTCAGCCGGTGCCGGCGCCACGTGCCGCGGACCAGCGCGGGGATGTCGTGCAGCACGTACTGCCAGAACAGGGACTGTGCGGCGGGCGCGCTCACGGAGGTCGCGGCCGCGTACTCGGCGAGATCGGTGTCCGTCCACACCGCCGGGTCGGCCGCCTGGTGACGCAGCAGGAAGCGGGTGAAGCCGGGCCAGTGCCGCAGGACGGCCCGCCCGAGCACCGGGTACTCGACGAACGCGGTGTACCACATCCGCCACAGGTTGGGCAGGACCGCCCGGTGCCGGGGCCAGGGGTGGAACGTGTTCAGCGCCAGGTACCCGGTGAACCGCTCCGGCGCCCGCAGACACAGCCGGAACCCCAGGTGCGCGCCCCAGTCGTGACCGACCAGCCCGACCCGCTCCAGCCCGAGCGCGTCCAGCAGCGCGAGGGCGTCCTCGGCCAGGGCGTCCATGTCATAGCCGCGCGGGGTGGGTTCGGACCAGCCGAAGCCGCGCAGGTCCGGGCAGATCAGCCGGTACCCGTCCGGAAGCAGGGCGGCGACCTTGTGCCAGGCGTACCAGTGCTGCGGGAAGCCGTGCAGCATCAGCAGCGGAGTGCCGGTGCCGCCGTACTCGGCGAGGTGCAGCCGGGCGCGCCGGACCTCCAGTCGGCGGTGCTCGGCGCGTATGTCCTGCGGCATAGGCCGGTCGGACACGACCACGGTGTGCGGTGCCATCCATGCCCCCTCTCGGGCCGGTGCGGTCCCCCGTCGGGTCCGCGTCGCCGGGTCAGGAGGAGGGGCGGGTACGAAAGGTTCCCTCAGGGGTCCCCCTTTCTCTCTCTCGTCTCCGAGGCGGGCTGTCTCACGGGAGCTGGTCGTAGGTCTTGAAGGTGTAGGAGGCGTCGTAGGACATCAGGTTGTGGTCGGCCGCCGGCAGGCCGAGCCGTCGGTTGAGGGGCGAGGTGAGCGATCCACAGTGCTCGGCGGCCGGAGCGGTGAAGGTGTCGTCGTACGCCGAGAACTCGATCACCGGCGGATCCTGGGAGACCCACTTGGAGGGGCCCGAGCGCTTCAGCTGGAAGTCGACGGGTGCGCTCGCGCCGATGGTGCAGCCGTGCGGCAGCAGCGGGCCTATGAGCCGGAAGCGGAGGCTGAACTGACCCGTGTAGAAGTCGGACCGGCCACCGTACTCCGGCTGTATCGCCATCCCCAGGGCCGGCGTGTGATCGCCTGCGGGGGTGCCGGTCAGCCCGCCCGGCACGGCGGTCGGCGCGCTGTGCATCGCTCCCCACACCTGCCCGTTGCTGCCGTCCGGCAGGGGACCCTCGGCGTGCGTCATGGTGATCGGGGCGAGGTTCACCGTGACCTTGCCGATGGTCAACCGCGGGGCAGCGGTGTGCACTTCGCATCTCCAGCGGGCGGGGTCGACGCCGTCCGGCAGCGGGGGACAGTCGCTGAAGTCGGTCGCGGACGGGGTGCTGGAACGAGGCGCGGAGTAGGCGACACCCGGCGCACACACCGCTGCGGTACCGGCGAGGACGGCGGCGCCCGCGACGGCGGCGACACGGCGGGCGGTGGCGCAAGTCGGGCGAGCGGCAGCGGATTTCGTCATGTGTCCAGCGTGCCGCCGCCGTCACTCGACCACCATCCGTGACATCCCCGGCACGACCCGGAGCCACCCCTGATGCCTCGTCAGGGTTCTGGCCAAGGCCTGCCCCGAGACGGTCCCCTTCTCGACCCGGGGCAGAAGACGACTCAGCGGAGTCCCGGAATCCTCCGGAGTTCGGTGACGCGCAGCAGACGGCCGAGGACGAGGTACGTCATGGCCAGGGCGAGGGCGCCGGCGATCGTGGTGAGGGCCGTCACCGCCGTACCGCTGCCGCCCAGCACGGCCGCGCAGCCCCGCGCCACCGCCCAGCCCACCGCGGCGGCTGCGGCACCCGCGCCCAGCAGCTTGGCGTACGTGCCGCGCAGTGTGCCGTCGTCCAGGCGGCCGCCGGTCCTGCGGGCCAGCAGGCGGGCGGTGAGGGCGAGACCGGCGAGGTAGGAGAGGGTGTAGGCGCCCGCCATGCCGGTGACCGCCCAGCGAGCGGGCAGCAGCGCGTGGCAGACAGCGGCGAGCGCGATGTTGACGACGCCGATCCACACGGCCATGAAGAACGGCGTACGGGTGTCCTCGAAGGCGTAGAAGCCGCGCAACAGCAGGTACTGCGCGGAGAACGGGATCAGCCCGAGCCCGAAGGCCTGCAGCATGTGCCCGAGCGGCTCGACGGAGGCCGCGTCGGCGGCACCGTGGGCGAACAGCAGCGCGGCGATCTGCGGGCCGAGCGCGGCGAACAGGAAGGCGGCGGGCACGATGACGACTCCGCTGATCCTGAGCGCCCGGGACAGGTCGGCACGCAGGTCACCGATCCGGCCCTCGGCGGCGGCCTTGCTCATGCGCGGCAGCAGGGCCGTGACCAGGGAGACGGTGACGACGGACTGCGGCAGCGTCCAGATGGCCTGGGCGTAGCTGTACGACGTGTAGCCCACACCGGCCTTGGGCAGTTCCCGGTCGGCCGCGGTGGCGAAGTTGGTGACCACGGCGAGCGCGACCTGGTTGGCCAGCACGAACAGCAGCGTCCACTTGGCCGCGTGGACGCCGGAGCCGAGCCCGGTGCCGCGCCAGTCGAAGCGGGGCCGGAACCGGAATCCGGCGGCGCGGGCGAAAGGGATCAGCGCGAGGGCCTGTGCGGCGATGCCGACGGTGGTGCCGATGCCGAGCCAGCGGACCTGGGCGGCGGTGATGTCGGCGACGGAGTGCGGCACGGTCATCAGGCTTAGGTAGGCGCTGAACATGCCGATGAGAACGAAGTTGTTCAGCACCGGGGTCCAGGTCATCGCGCCGAACTTCTCACGGGCGTTGAGGACCTGCCCGAGCATGGAGAAGAGGCCGTAGAAGAAAATCTGGGGCAGCAGGAACCGGGCGAAGACCACCGTGAGCCGGAAGGCCTGATGGCCGTCCGGCGTGTCCCTCATGTACAGGCCCACGATCTGCGGGGCCGCCCAGACGGCGAGCGCGGTCCCGGCGGCCAGCACGGTGAGGACGAGAGTCACCAGCCGCTGCTCGTAGGCCCGCCCACCGTCGGAGTGCGCAGCCCGGGCACGCACCAGCTGCGGCACCAGGACCGCGTTCAGCGCGCCGCCTATCAGCAGGATGTACAGGCTGGTCGGCAGGGTGTTCGCCGTGTTGTACGTGCTCGCCAGCAGACCGTTGCCGAGCGCCGCGCCCTGCAGCACCTGCCGGATCAGCCCGGTCGCCCGCGACACGACGGTGGCCCCGGCCATCATCACCGAGGACCGCGCGAGCCCACCCGTCTCCCCGGCAGTCCGCCTCTTCGCATGCCGTGCTTTACTCTCCGCCCCCGTTACCATGCGGTCAATTTACGGCAGTTGGGATCACTCCCGCTCAACAGCGGTCTGCGCCAGCAGAATCGGCGATCTTCGCTCTCAATGGTGAACATCCAGGTTGCAGTTGGCATATTCGAATTCCTCCGCCCTACCTTCCGCAGCGGAGGTGGTTCACATGACCGAACCCAGCAAGCAAGCGAAGCCCGCCGGCCGGCACGAAGCGATCGACATCAGCGACTTCGTGTACGCGGCCACCGGAGCCCGGGTACGACGGCTGACCATGCCGGACGGGACGCACTGGTTTCCGGCGGTGGATGTCTGTAAGGAACTCGGACACACCAACTCGAGGAAGGCTCTCGCCGACCATGTCCCGGATGAGCACCGAGAGATTCTCGAGACCGTAACTGGAGGTTACGGTCTCACCATTCCCGCAGGTCGGGAGTGGCGTCGAGACATGAATCTCATCAATCTCCAGGGCCTGATCCTCCTCGTCCAGGCCTGTACGAAGGCCGCCTGCGCCCCTTTCAAGCAGTGGGTCGCCGAGGTCATCGAGACCGTGCAGCGAGAGGGTTCTTACACTCTCGAAGAGGCCGAGGTGCAGCCCGCCGAACCGGGCGCGCCCATCGCGTACGCCATGCCGGAACAGGTCGCGGAGGCCATCGTCCGGCTTGAGGCGCACAACCTTCAGCTGGACGAGGACCTTGCGAACGGGCAGCGCGAATCGATCGAGCTGCAGAAGGAGATGCTGGCCATCCAGAGGGAGACGCTGGCTACGCAGAAGGCCACACTCGCCGTACAACAGGCCATGGTCCGGGCAATGGAGCGCATCGCGGACCGGTTCGACGCCCTGACCCTCCCCCGCGCCGCCCCCACCGGTCACCCCACCACGGAGACCGTGCTGGCCAACTGGCGGCAACGGCTGTCCGTGACGGAGGACGTGTGGACGGTTGCTGTGGTGATCGCCCCCGTTCTCGTCGAGAACGGTGAGCTGCGCGAGCCGCTCGAATCGATCGCGGCCCGTACGGGCCTGTCGGTGCGCCGCGTCAACGAATGCCTCCGCCTGCTGCGCAAGCACGCCTGCATCCGTTCGCGGGGCGCGACTGAGGACGGCGCGCCGGTGTATGTGCTGAACCAGCCCTGAGAGAGAGGGGGCGGTCGCAATCCGAAGTTGCGGCCGCCCCCTTCAAGCCTCAGAGGCTACAGGGCCGGGGACCCTCAGGCCCAGGTGATCAACCGCTTCGGCTGTTCCAGGATGGCCGCGACGTCGGCGAGCACCTTGGAGCCGAGCTCGCCGTCGACCAGGCGATGGTCGAAGCTCAGGGCCAGGGTGGTGACCTGGCGCGGCTTGACCTTGCCCTTGTGGACCCACGGCTGGAGCTTGATCGCGCCGACCGCGAGGATCGCGGACTCGCCGGGGTTGAGGATCGGCGTGCCGGTGTCGACGCCGAAGACGCCGACGTTGGTGATGGTCACCGTGCCGCCCTGCATGGCCGCGGGGGACGTCTTGCCCTCGCGGGCCGTGGCCACCAGCTCGCCCAGGGACTCGGCCAGCTGCGGGAGCGTCTTGGCGTGGGCGTCCTTGATGTTCGGGACGATCAGACCGCGGGGGGTGGCCGCCGCGATGCCCAGGTTCACGTAGTGCTTGAGCACGATCTCCTGGTTGGGCTCGTCCCAGGACGCGTTGATGTCCGGGTTGCGCTTGATGGCGACCAGCAGAGCCTTGGCGATCAGGAGCAGCGGGTTCACCCGCAAGCCCTGGAACTCCTTGTCCTGCTTGAGCTCCTCGACCAGCTTCATCGTGCGCGTCACGTCCACCGTCACGAACTCCGTGACGTGCGGCGCCGTGAACGCGGAGCCGATCATGGCCTGCGCGGTCGCCTTGCGGACGCCCTTGACCGGGATGCGGGTCTCGCGGGCGCCGTCGTACGCCGCTGCGGGAGCGGTCACGGCAGGAGCCGTCACGGCGGGAGCGGCCACAGCAGGGGCGGTGACCAGGGCTGCCACGGCCGGCTCGGCGGCCGTGGGGGTCGCCGCCGCGTGGACGTCCTCGCGGGTGATCACGCCGTCCGGGCCGGACGGCGTGATCGTGGCGAGGTCGACGCCGAGGTCCTTCGCCAGCTTGCGCACCGGCGGCTTGGCCAGCGGGCGAGGCTGGGCGGGGACGGCGGCGCCGTGCCCGTTCAGCTCGGTCTGGATGGCCTGGGCCGCGAGCGGCACCGCGACCTCCGGGCCCTTGCGCGGGCGGCGCTTGGTGGAGGTGGTCGCCACGCCGTAGCCGACCAGGACCGGCTGGCGGCCTTCCGGCTTGGGCTCCTCCGCCTTGGGCGCCTCCTCGGGCTCCGCCTTCGGCTGCTCGGCCGGAGCCTCCGCCGGTGCGCCGCCGGCCACGTCCACCGCGATGATGGCCGTGCCCACGTCCACCGTGGCGCCCTCGGGGAAGTGCAGCGCGCGGACCACGCCGTCGTAGGGGATGGGGAGTTCGACGGCCGCCTTGGCGGTCTCGACCTCGCACACCGCCTGGCCGTCGGTGACCGTGTCACCCGGCTGGACGTACCACTTGAGGATCTCGGCCTCGGTGAGTCCCTCGCCCACGTCGGGCATCTTGAACTCGCGTACGGAAGCTTCCGTCATCGTCGTCACGAACCCTCTCCTCAGTACGCCAGGGCACGGTCGACGGCGTCGAGCACCCGGTCCAGACCCGGCAGGTACTCCTCCTCCAGGCGCGCCGGCGGGTACGGGGCGTGGTAGCCGCCGACCCGGAGCACCGGGGCCTCCAGGTGGTAGAAGCAGCGCTCCGTGATCCGGGCGGCGATCTCCGCACCGGAGCCGAAGAACACCGGGGCCTCGTGCACGACGACGAGGCGGCGGGTCTTCTCGACCGAGGCCTGGATGGAGTCGAAGTCGAGGGGGCTGACCGAGCGCAGGTCCAGCACCTCCAGGGACTTGCCCTCCTCGGCGGCCGCGGCGGCGACCTCCTGGCACAGCTTCACCATCGGCCCGTAGGCGGCCAGGGTCAGGTCCGTGCCCTCACGGACGACCTGCGCCTTGTGCAGGGGGCCGGGGATCGCCTCGGTGCTGACCTCGCCCTTGTCCCAGTAGCGGCGCTTGGGCTCGAAGTAGATCACCGGGTCGTCGCTCTGGATGGCCTGCTGCATCATCCAGTACGCGTCGGACGCGTTGGAGGGGCTGACCACCTTCAGGCCCGCCACGTGCGCGAACAGCGCCTCGGGGGACTCGGAGTGGTGCTCGACCGCGCCGATGCCACCGCCGTAGGGGATGCGGATGACGACCGGCATCTTGACCTTGCCCAGCGCACGGGCGTGCATCTTCGCCAGCTGCGTGACGATCTGGTCGTAGGCCGGGAAGACGAAGCCGTCGAACTGGATCTCCACCACCGGGCGGTAGCCACGCAGGGCCAGGCCGATCGCGGTGCCGACGATGCCCGACTCGGCGAGCGGGGTGTCGATGACGCGGCTCTCGCCGAAGTCCTTCTGCAGGCCGTCGGTGACCCGGAAGACACCGCCCAGCTTGCCGACGTCCTCGCCCATGACGAGGACCTTGGGGTCCGTCTCCAGTGCGCGGCGCAGCGACTCGTTGATCGCCTTGGCCAGCGCCATGGTCTTGGTCTCGGCTGCCATGATCAGACCCCCTCTGCCTCTACGTCCGCGAACGACGCCTGGTAGGCGGCGAACTGGGCTCGCTCCTCGTCGACGAGCGCGTGCCCGTCCGCGTACACGTTCTCGAAGATGGCGAAGTGGTCCGGGTCCGGCATGGAGCGGACCGCTTCGCGCACTCGCCTGCCCAACGCCTCGGACTCGGCCTCGAGTTCCGCGAAGAATCCCTCGTCCGCGTGGTTTGAGGCCTCAAGGAACCGGCGAAGGCGCAGGATCGGGTCCTTCGCCTCCCAGGACTGCCGCTCCTCGTCGCCCCGGTAGCGGGTCGGGTCGTCGGAGGTGGTGTGGGCACCCATGCGGTAGGTGTACGCCTCGACCAGGGTCGGGCCCTCGCCGTTGCGGGCGCGCTCCAGCGCCCACTTGGTGACCGCGAGGCAGGCCAGCACGTCGTTGCCGTCCACGCGCACGCCCGGGAAGCCGAAGCCCTGGGCGCGCTGGTAGAGCGGCACACGGGTCTGCTTCTCGGTGGGCTCGGAGATGGCCCACTGGTTGTTCTGGCAGAAGAAGACCACCGGCGCGTTGTAGACCGCGGAGAAGGTGAACGACTCGGCCACGTCGCCCTGGCTGGAGGCGCCGTCGCCGAAGTAGGCGATGACGGCCGAGTCCGCGCCGTCCTTGGCCACGCCCATCGCGTAGCCGGTGGCGTGCAGCGTCTGGGAGCCGATGACGATCGTGTACAGGTGGAAGTTGTTGCTGTTCGGGTCCCAGCCGCCGTTGTTCACGCCGCGGAACATCCCGAGCAGGTTGGCCGGGTCGACCCCGCGGCACCAGGCGACGCCGTGCTCGCGGTAGGTCGGGAAGACGTAGTCGTCGTCGCGCAGGGCCCGGCCGGAGCCGATCTGGGCGGCCTCCTGGCCGAGCAGCGAGGCCCACAGGCCCAGCTCGCCCTGGCGCTGCAGGGAGGTGGCCTCGGCGTCGAACCGGCGGGTGAGCACCATGTCGCGGTACAGGCCGCGCAGCTCTTCGGGGGTGATCCCGGCGACGTAGGCGTCGTACTCGGCGTTCTTGACCCGCTTGCCCTCGGGCGTCAGGAGCTGCACGAGTTCCGGGTCGGTGCTCTTCTTGGTGGTGCGGGTGGTGCGCTTGGTGCCGGTGGTCCCGGTACTGCTGCCGGTGGTGCCGGCCTTGCCTGCGGCGCTGCGTCGCGGCTTGCGCGCGGCACTGCTGTCCACGGTCACGTGTGCTCCTCCGTCGGTCCGGCCCCCGGGGTTGCCGGTAGGCCAGTGCGGCTCACCTGTTCTCGACCACCGGGCACGGGGTGGGTGCCACTCGGCCGGGAACAGGCGTGACAGGTGCCCCGGCGAGCGCCCTGCAACTTTCACGTTACCCAGTGCTCCACATTTCTGTGAAACCCCTCCTGACCTGCGTTTTTGCTTGGATTTCCAAGTAAATCCGCTGAGGCTGGAAGGCCGCTGGTCACAGCCTTGCAGGAGGCCGGAGCAACGGCACGTTATCCCGGCCACCCCGGGCACGGGAAGAGTCAATGTGTGACACTGCCCTCGTGCGCGAAGACGGAAAAATCCGGGTATTCCCGCTCGCCGACCACGAGGTCGTGCGCCACGTAGTCCCCGAAACACTCCCCGTCGAAGCGGACATCGAGATGATCGGCGAGGCCGGTACGACGGCCGACGCGCCGGCGCGGATTCCGGCCACCCGGCCCGACGCCACGGTGCTCGGCGGGCCGCCGGCAGGCCTCTGCCAAAACGATCAAGAACTACGTTTCCGGCGTGCTCGCCGAACTCTGCGTATGCAGGGGAAAAGCGCGGAAGCCATTGAGGGACCGGTTAGATTTTACCGGGGCTTTACCTGAAAGGCCGGCCTTTCACCGGCCCTTTCAAGGGTCCGCGTTCGTCACGGTGCACAGCGTGACCGAAAGCGACCAGCGGCGACTGCCTGTGATAAGCCCCAGCTCACGGCCGCTTTTCGTGCCCTAACATCTGGCGCGTGCCGCGCTCATGTGTACCACCCCCCGTACCCCACGCGCCCCCTCTGGGCGCCCTGCTGCGCCTGTACGCCGCCGGTACCGCCCTCACCTGCGAACCCGTCGACCAGGGCCTGCTCAACCGCGGCTACCGGCTGTGCACCACCCGCGGCCGCTACTTCCTCAAGCACCACTTCGACCCGGACACCGCCGACCCGGCCGCCATCGAACGCCGGCACCGGGCCACCCAGCGCCTGGCCGACCTCGGCGTCCCGGTCGCCCAGCCGCTCGCGCACCGCGAGGGCCGTACGGTCGCCGTCGTCGGCGGCCACGCCTACGCCCTGCACCCCTGGATCGACGGCAGGCACCGCCACGGCGGCCAGCTGACCCGCGAAGAGAGCGCGCGCCTGGGGGCGCTCCTGGGCGCCGTGCACGCCTGCCTGGAGCGCGTGATGCCCCCCAAGGGGCGCACGCGGCCGGCCACGAGCCCGCATCCCGTGGAGAGCGCCGACCCGGCGGACACCTTCGCCCTCATCGACGACCTGCTCGCCCACGTCCGCCGCCACCGCCCCGCGGACGCCTTCGACGAACTGGCCCGCCACCGCCTCCTGGAACGCCGCGCCCTCCTGGAGCAGCACGTCGACCGGCGCCCCCCGCGCGGCGGCTCGGTGGGCTGGGTGCACGGCGACTTCCACCCCTTCAACCTGCTCTACAAAGGGGACGCCCCGGCCGCCATCGTCGACTGGGACCGGCTCGGCGTGCAGCCCCGCGCCGAGGAGGCCGTACGCGCCGCCGCGATCTTCTTCGTACGGCCCGCAGGGATGCTGGACCTGCCCAAGGTGCGGGCGTACGCGCGCGCGTACCGACGTGCGGCCGGCGCCACTCCCTCGGAGCTGGCGGCGGCCGTCCACCGGGTGTGGTGGGAGCGCCTGAACGACTTCTGGATGCTGCGCTGGCACTACGAACGCGGCGACACGCGCGCGGACTGCCAGTTCCCGGCCGCCTCGGCGCTCGCGGTGTGGTGGACCCGGGAGTACGAGGCGGTGTGCGACGCCTTCGTCGAGTGAACTAGCCGTGCTTCCTCAGGGCGTCGGAGGGGCGGACGGCGTCGGCGGCCTTCAAGTGGTGGTGCCGCTGCCGACCGTGGTGCCGGCCGTGCTGCCCGCGTCCGTGCCGCCGACCGTGGTACCGGTGTCCGTGCCGCCGTCCGTGGTACCCGTGTCCGTACCGCCGTCCGTGGTGCCCGTGTCCGTACCGCCGTCCGTCGGGGTGGTCGCCGGATCCGTCGGCTCCGGCGTGGTCGGCTCGGTGGTCGGGTCGGAGGTGGCCGTGTCGGACGGGGCCGTCGACGGTGTGTACGACGGCGTCCAGCCCGAGCCGCCGTCCGTGTTCGAACTGTCGTCCGTGGACGTGTCCGTGGGCTGCTCGGTGTCCTTGTCGGACGGCGTCTCGGAGGCCTTGTCGTCCTTCGTGGTCTGCGAGTGGCTCGGCGTCGGATCGGTGCCCTCGCCCTTGCCGCCTCCCGTGTTGTTCAGCGCGATCGCGACACCGGCCGCGATCGCGATCACCGCGAGGACCGCGAGGATCCACAGCTTGCCGCGGCCACTGCCCTTGTTGCCGTGCCCCTCGAAGCCGCCGTCGTCGCCGTTGCCGTACCCGCCGGGCAGGATCGGCTGCGGGATCTGCGTGGTGCCGGCGCCGAACTCGCCGGGGTGCTGCATCGCGGTCGTCCCCGCGAAGCCGCCCGCCGGGGTGTGCCGACCCTCGTGCGTCGTCACCGGGCCGGTGTTCCAGGTACCGGTGTGGCCGCCCTGGTCGTACAGCATCTGCAGGCCGTACTGGACCATGCCGCGCATCTCTTCGGCCGTCTGGAACCGGTCGTCGGGCTCCTTGGCCAGCGAGCGCATCACCAGGCCGTCCAGCTCCGGCGGGCAGGCGTCGGCGAACTGGGACGGCGGGGTCGGGATGTCCTGTACGTGCTGGTAGACCACCGAGAGCGGCGTCTCACCGGTGAACGGAGGCCTGAGCGCGAGAAGTTCGTACAACAGGCAGCCGGTCGCGTAGAGGTCGGAGCGGTAGTCGACGGCCTTGCCGAGCGCCTGTTCGGGCGACAGGTACTGCGGGGTGCCCATGACCATGCCGGTCTGCGTCATCGTTGTCGAAGCGCCGTGCAGGGCGCGGGCGATGCCGAAGTCCATCACCTTGACGGCACCGTTGTTGGTGATGATGACGTTGGCCGGCTTGATGTCGCGGTGCACGATGCCGTGCTGGTGCGAGTAGGCGAGCGCCTCCAGCACGCCGGAGACGATGATCAGGGCCTGCTCGGGGCCCGGCGCCTCGGCGTTCAGCAACAGGTCGCGGATGGTGCGGCCCTCGACCAGCTCCATCACGATGTACGGCACGGACTGGCCGCCCACGTAGTCCTCGCCGGAGTCGTACACGGCGACGATCGCGTGGTGGTTGAGACCGGCCACCGACTGGGCCTCGCGCGTGAAGCGGGCCTTGGACGTCGGGTCCTCGGCCAGGTCGGCACGGAGCAGCTTGACCGCGACCGTGCGGCCCAGACGGACGTCCTCGGCGGCGAACACCTCAGCCATGCCGCCCCGGCCCAGCCGGTGGGTCAGGCGGTACCGGCCGTCGCCGACGAGCCCGCCGTTGCCCCACATCTCCGGCGTGTCTGACATGCCGCCGCCAGTCGCCTCGGGGTCGGACGGGCCCTGGGCGCTGTGCGTCTGTGCCATCGGTCCTCGCCGTCGTTTCTGCCCGCGGTGCGCGCGGTGTTGTTACGGTCTCCGTCGGCCACGCTACAGCCTTCGTGGGGGCCGCCGGTCCGGATCCGGTGCCGGGACCGGCCCGAGACTGACCGGTCATGAAACCTCTAGCACGCGCTCTCGTGCAAATTCTGTGTACTGGTCGTACGGCCGCTGTAACGCTTCCGCGACGCTTCTTTCGCGTACGGTCACGGAACGGGCACCGAGCTTGACGTGTCAGTGCCCTGGGGCAGACTTGGCCGGGAATGACACATTCGATCAAGGCTTGTTCGCTCAATGACGGCGCCGGACGGCCAGTGGGGGACGCGGAGAGATGAGCCAGGACGGCGCACAGGGCCGGTACGCGGGAAGGTCGCTGGCCGGCGGTCGCTACCAGCTGCGTGACTTGCTCGGTGAAGGCGGCATGGCCTCGGTTCACCTGGCGTACGACGCCGTGCTGGACCGCCAGGTCGCGATCAAGACGCTCCACACCGAGCTGGGCCGGGAGCAGGCCTTCCGCGAGCGCTTTCGCCGCGAGGCCCAGGCAGTGGCCAAGCTCACGCACACCAACATCGTCTCGGTCTTCGACACCGGCGAGGACGATCTTGATGGCGCGACGATGCCGTACATCGTCATGGAGTACATCGAGGGCCGCCCGCTCGGCTCGGTGCTCGACGCCGACGTACGGCAGTACGGCGCGATGCCCGCCGACAAGGCCCTGAAGGTCACCGCGGACGTGCTGGCCGCGCTGGAGATCAGCCACGAGATGGGGCTGGTCCACCGCGACATCAAGCCGGGCAACGTGATGATGACCAAGCGCGGCGTCGTCAAGGTCATGGACTTCGGCATCGCCCGCGCCATGCAGTCCGGCGTCACCTCCATGACCCAGACCGGCATGGTCGTCGGCACCCCGCAGTACCTCTCCCCGGAGCAGGCCCTGGGCCGCGGCGTCGACGCCCGCTCCGATCTGTACTCGGTCGGCATCATGCTGTTCCAGCTGGTCACCGGGCGGCTGCCGTTCGACGCGGACTCCCCGCTGGCGATCGCGTACGCGCACGTCCAGGAGGAGCCGGTCGCCGCGTCCTCGATCAACCGTTCCCTTCCGCCCGCGGTGGACGCACTGATCGCCCGCGCGCTGAAGAAGAACCCGAACGAGCGCTTCCCGACCGCCGAGTCCATGCGCGACGAGTGCCTGCGCGTCGCCGCCTCCCTCCAGGCCGCGGCGCCGAGCATCGTGCCGGGCTCCGGCCCGACGCAGAGCGGCGCGGGTGTCGGTTCCGCGGTGTTCCCGCCGGTCGACCAGGCCACCCCGGCGCCCACCGGCCCGGTCCAGACGCCGTACCAGCCGACCCCGGCTCCGGGCCCGTACGGCACCCCGGCGCCGACCCCGGCCCCCGCGCCGGCCTACGGCTACCCGCAGCAGGCCGGCTACCAGACCCCGCCAGTGGGGTACGGACAGCAGGCCCCCGCGACCCCGCCGCCGTACAACCTCACGCCCCAGACCGCGGTGCAGTCCTCCGGCACAGGCGGCGGCAAGAGCAACAAGCCGGTGATCATCGGCTCGATCGTGGTGTCCCTCGTCGCGGTCGTCGGCCTGGTCGTCGCGCTGACGCTGAACGGCGGCGGCGAGGAGGACAAGGGAGGCGGCGGCGCCAGCCCCTCCGCGTCGGCCCACGCGGACGGCTACCGGGGTCCGGACACGACCAAGACGGTCGAGAAGACCGACTGCACAGAGCCGCAGGAGTCGTACAACGACCCGAAGAAGATCACGCTCCCGGACTTCCGGTTCAAGTACATCAAGTCGGTCAAGGACTGCGCGGCTGCCGCAGGCTGGCGCATCACGACCAAGGAGGTCGACGAGAACACGTACGGCGAGGGCGCGATCATCGACCAGTTCCCCAAGCAGGGCACGGACGTCGACCCCAAGAACGTCGAGATCCAGCTGAACGTGTCGACGGGCAACCCCTAGCGGCCGGCGGCCGCACCACGGCCGGCACGGCCGTAGAACGGCAGACGTGAGGAAGGGCCCGGCGGACTTGCGCCGGGCCCTTCGCGCTGAGGTCAGCCGGGGGCTACAGGTTCAACCGGGGGTTACAGGTACGGTCCGCCCGAGCGGCCGCCCGTGTGGTGATCCTCGCCGTCGTGGCCCATGCCCGGCGGCAGCGCGCGGCGCATCTGCTCCAGCTGGGCCCGCGCGGCCATCTGCTGGGCGAACAGCGTCGTCTGGATCCCGTGGAACAGGCCCTCCAGCCAGCCGACCAACTGAGCCTGCGCGATACGCAGTTCCGCATCGCTCGGGGTTCCGTCGTCGGTGAACGGCAGGGAGAGCCGCTCCAGCTCCTCGACCAGCTCCGGCGCCAGCCCGTCCTCCAGCTCCTTGACCGAGCTGCGGTGGATCTCCTTGAGCCGGGCCCGGCTCGCGTCGTCCAGGGGAGCCGCACGCACCTCCTCCAGGAGCTGCTTGATCATGCTGCCGATCCGCATGACCTTGGCCGGCTGCTCGACCTGCTCCGTCACCGGGGTCTCGCGGGAGTCCTCGTCTCCGCCGCCGCCAATCGCCATGCCGTCCTGGCCCACGACCAGGATCTGGGGATTCTCCGGCGACCGTTCGTTCCTCGGCATCTCCATGCCGCCATTCTCTCGCACGCCTACACCTCATCACCGTGGTGCCCCCTCATGGGGCTGATCCACCGTTTAGACCTGTCGGCCCAATCCGGAATGCCCTGTCTGCCATGAAATGTGAGGCTGGCTTTCGTCGAAGTTCGACGACTTGGCTCTGGGAGGTCACCGCCGTGACTCCATGGCTGCGACTGACGCTCCGCCTTCTGCGGCTGCTGCTCGTCCTCGCGGCGGCCGTGCCGGTGTGCGGCACAGCCACCGCGTACGGCGCGGAGGCCGCCCCACCGGACTCCCCCGCGCCCTCGGCGTCCCCGTCCCCCGCCCTGCGAGCCTCGGCCTCGCCGGCGGCACGGTTCACCGACTCCGACTCCGACTCAGATTCCGACTCGGATTCCGACTCGGATTCCGACTCGGCCTCGCCCTCCGCTCCCGCCGAGCCGTCCCGGGCCGGGAGCCGCGCCGGTGAGGGCCGGCTGCGGCCGGGCCGGCCGGACGGACCGGCCGCCGAGGAGGAGGGCGACGACGACACCGGCACGGTCACCGGAGCCCCCGACACCGATCCCGAGGACGGCTACCCGGAGGAGGCGGAGACCGCGGTCACCCCGGACCAGGCGTCGGCAGCCTCGGAATCGCCCGCGGAGGCCGGACTGAACCCCGCCCAGCCCCCACAGCAGCCCGCGGCCCAGAACGCCGTCCACCAGGGCCAGGCTTCCGCCGAACCGACCCTGCAGATCCTGCCGCTGGGCACCGGTCTGGTCCTCATCGGCCTGGGCCTGGGCCTGGCGTTCGTGGGCCTGCGGGTACGGCGCGGCTGATCCGGACGGCCGGCTACGGCGCCACCAGCAGCACCTTGCCGACGTGCCCGCTCGCCTCCACCACCCGGTGTGCCTCGGCCGCCTCCGGCATCGGCAGCTCGCGGTCGACGACCGGGCGGATCTGGCCCGCGTCGAGCAGGGGCCACACATGCTCGCGTACGGCGGCCACGATGGCGGCCTTCTCGCTCAGCGGCCGGGCCCGCAGCGAGGTCGCGCTGATGGCGGCCCGCTTGTTCAGCAGGGCGGCGATGTTCAGCTCACCCTTGATCCCGCCCTGCATGCCGATGATCGCGAGCCGCCCGTTCACGGCGAGGGCCTGGACGTTGCGGTCCAGGTACTTCGCGCCCATGTTGTCGAGGATGACATCGGCGCCCGCACCGTCCGTGGCCTGCCCGATCTCGGCGACGAAGTCCTGCTCGCGGTAGTTGATCAGCACGTCCGCGCCCAGCTCGGCGCAGTGCTCCAGCTTCTCCTTCGTCCCGGCGGTCACCGCGACCTTGGCGCCGACGGCCTTGGCCAGCTGGATCGCCATCGTGCCGATACCGCTGGAGCCGCCGTGCACCAGCAGGGTCTCGCCCGGGCGCAGATGGGCGATCATGAAGACGTTGGACCAGACGGTGCAGACCACCTCGGGCAGCGCGGCGGCCCGCTTCAGGTCCACGCCGCGGGGCACGGGCAGCAGCTGCCCGGCCGGGACGACGACCTTCTCGGCGTAGCCGCCGCCCGAGAGCAGCGCGCACACCTCGTCGCCGACGGCCCAGCCGGAGACCCCGGGGCCGAGCGCGGCGATCCTGCCGGAGCACTCCAGGCCCGGGTAGAGGGACGCGCCGGGCGGCGGGTTGTAGAAGCCCTGCCGCTGCAGGATGTCGGCACGGTTGACGGCGCTGGCCGCCACCTCGACCAGCACCTCCCCCGCGCCGGGCACCGGATCGGGCACCTCGTCCCACACCAGCGCCTCGGGACCACCAGGTTCGGGAATCGTGATCGCATGCATGCGCGCGACGCTACTCCCCGCCGGTGTCCTCTTCCGGGCAGGCCCGCTCAGTCGCGGCCGGCGTCATCTGTGGCCGCGGAGGCCTCGCGAGCGCAGCATGGAAGGAGAGCCGCGAGCGGCACTCCGAGGAGCGGAAGGAGGTGCGGTGGACATGACGCGGTTCATGGATGTCCACCACGGGATGCAGGGCATCACAGTCGACCAGCTGCGCGAGGGCGCACTGGCGGTCGAGAAGGAAGAAGGGGTGCACTTCGAGCACGCCTGGGCGGACCCCGAGTCCGGCACGGTCTACTGCCTCACCGAGGGCCCCTCGGCCGAAGCGGTCCAGCGCGCCCACGAACGCGGCGGCGCCAGCAAGCCCGACGAGATTCACGCGGTGCCGCTGACCATGTGAGTCACCGTCCGAGTCACGAACATGCCCCCACCTCGCGGAGAGACCGTAGGCGGGGGGCTTGACAGCCCGGACGTTTCACGTGAAACACACCCCGATTCCGGCCGCCGCCCACGGCAGGTCCAGCAGCTCCGCCTCCTCGCCCTGCCGGGCCCCGCCCGGCGGTACGACGGCCAGCGCGTCTGCGGCGGCGATCCCGCGCAGCATGGCCGGGCCGTTGTAGTGCAGCGGTACGGCACGGTCGCCGCGCAGCACCACGGGGACGAGCCGGGTGTCGTGCGGATGTCCCTGCACCGCCTCGCTGAGCGACAGCGTGTACGGCTCCGGGGCGGGGCGGGCGCCGAGAGTGCGCAGCAGAGGCTCGGCGAGCGTGAGCAGGCCGGAGACGGCCGCGAGGGGGTTGCCGGGCAGGCCGACCAGGTGCTGGTTCTCCTTGGTGCGGGCCAGCAGCATGGGGTGGCCGGGGCGCACCTTGACGCCGTCGACGAGGAATTCGGCGCCGATGCGTTCCAGGCTGGGGTGGACATGGTCGACGGGTCCCGCCGCGGTGCCGCCGGTGGTGACGATCAGGTCGGCGCCGGAGGCGGTGAGCGCCTTGTGGAGGGCCTTGGCGTCATCGCCCAGTCGGCGTACGGCGGTCACCTCGGCGCCCATCGCACGCAGCCAGGGCGGCAGCATGGGGCCGAGCGCGTCCCGGATCAGCCCGTCGTGCGGGAGTCCTTCGGCGAGCAACTCGTCGCCGAGGACGAGAACTTCGACACGAGGGCGGGGGACGGCGGTGACGGTGTCGTACCCGGCGGCCGCCGCGAGGCCCAGCACGGCCGGGGTGACGAGGGTGCCGATGGGAAGCAACTGGTCACCGCTGCGGCACTCCTGGCCGCGCGGGCGGATGTCCTGGCCGTGGCTGACCTCCCGGGTGCCGTGGAGGCGGCCCTGGGCGTCGGTGCGGCCGTGTTCGGTGCGCAGGACGGCGGTGGTGTCGGCCGGGATGCGGGCACCGGTCGCGATGCGGACCGCCTCGCCGTCGGTCAGCGGCTCGGGCTGTGCGTGTCCGGCGAGCACGCCCTCGTCCCGGATCTCCCAGGGGCCGGGTCCGGCGACCGCCCAGCCGTCCATCGCCGAGGTGTCGAACGAGGGCAGGTCGGTGAGCGCGTCGAGGGGGGCGGCGAGGACCAGGCCGAGGGCGTCGGCGAGGGAGACGGAGACGGGGGTGCGGCGGCCGCCCGAGCGGGCGGCGCGGGCGGCGATCTCGCGGGCGCGGGGCCAGGGGGTGGCCTTGTGCCGCTCGTGCCGGTGCCGGTCCCCGGTGGAAGAGGGCGCGGGTCCGCTGCTGTCGTCCTTGGGCTCCCTCACGAGGGCCAGTGCCTCCTCGACGTCGAGGTCGTCGCTGTCCTCGGCGGGCGCTTGGGCCCGGATGCCGGGGGCGGTCATCCGGCGTCCGGGGCGGACGCGCCCCCGCTGTTCTCTTCCTCCCAGCGCAGCGCCAGGGCGACGGCCTTGCGGGCGGCCTCGGCGACGGCTTCGGGGCCGCCGCCGCCCAGGGCGGCGGCGTAGCCGACGAGGAAGGTGGTCAGGGGCGCGGCGGGCCGGGCCACACCGTGAGCGGCGTCACGGGCCAGGTCGAGCAGGACGCCGGTGTCGACGTCCAGGTCGATGCCCAGCTCGTCCTTGACTGCGGAAATCCATTCATCCAACACGTGCCCATGCTCCCTGATGCGTGCCCTGGCGTTGACGAGGTCGTCCCAGGTGTCGCAGTCGAAGGACGCGAGCGGGTCCGGGACGCGGGTGAGTTCGAGGGCGCCGGTCAGCCGGCGCAGGGGCAGTCCGGTCAGGCCGTCGTGGCCGGCCGCGAGGGCGGCCAGTTCGCGGCGCAGGGCGGCGGTGCGGTAGGCGGCCACGAGCGGCTGGTCGCGGCCGTCGGCGTCGGTGAGCAGCGCGCCGTCGGCGCCCGTGTCCCGCAGGGCGGTCAACAGCCGCTCCAGCGTGGCCGCTTCGAGGAATGGCAGATCGGCGGAGAGGACGACGGCGTGCTCGGCGGTGCTGAGCCGCAGGCCGGCCTCCAGCGCGGCGACCGGTCCGGCGCCGGGTGGGTCCTCGCGCGCCCAGCGCACCGGGCGGGCGGTGGGCCGGGGGGCGGCGACGACGACGGTCGTGGCCGCGCCGGCGCAGGCCGCAAGCACCCGGTCGAGCAGGGCGCGCCCGCCGACCCGCAGCCCGGGCTTGTCGGCCCCGCCGAGCCGCCGGGCGGCGCCGCCGGCCAGCACGACGGCGTCGTACGGCGGGGCGGTCCCGGGGGCGGCGGGAGCGTTGTCGGTCACCCCCCGAGTATGTCCTGCCTTCTCCTCCTTCAGGCCTTCGCCTGCGTCACAGCATGCGCAGCAGCACCGCCGGGTGTTCCACGCAGTCCGCCACGTACCGCAGGAAGCCGCCTGCCGTGCCGCCGTCGCACACCCGGTGGTCGAAGGTGAGCGAGAGCTGGACGACCTGGCGCACGGCCAGCTCGCCCTCGTGCACCCAGGGCTTGGGGATGATGCGGCCGACGCCGAGCATGGCGGCCTCGGGGTGGTTGATGATCGGCGTGGAGCCGTCGACACCGAAGACCCCGTAGTTGTTCAACGTGAAGGTCCCGCCGGTGAGTTCCCCCGGGGTCAGTTTCCCGGCCCGGGCGGACTCGGTGAGCCGGGCGAACTCCGCGGTCAGCGACTCGGCGTCGCGTGCGTGGGCGTCCCGGACTACCGGCACGACCAGCCCGCGCTCGGTCTGCGCGGCGAACCCGAGGTGCACCTGGTCGAGCTGGACGACCTCGCGGGCGCCGGTGTCGACGTAGGAGTTCAGCTCGGGGAAGCGGGCGAGGGCGGCGGTGGTGATGCGGGCGAGCAGTGCGAGGAGGGAGATCTTCGGTCCTCCGGCCGCGTTCATCGCGGCCCGCGCGCGCATGAGTTCCGTCGCGTCGGCGTCGACCCAGCAGGTCGCGTCGGGAATCTCCCGGCGGCTGCGGGACAGTTTGTCGGCGACGGCACCGCGGACGCCCTTGAGGGGGATGCGGATGCCGTTGCGGATGGGGGACAGGGGGGCGGCCGGTTCCGCCGCCGCGGAGGCGGGGGCGGGGGTTGCCCTGGCCCGCAGGACGCCCTCGACGTCGGCCCGCAGGATCAGCCCGTCGGGGCCCGAACCGGACAGCTGTCGCAGGTCGATGTCGTTGTCCCGGGCGAGCCGGCGCACCAGCGGGGAGATCACGGGGACGGGGCCCTCGGCGAGCACGGGTGCCGCCGCGGGTGCGGGGGCGGGCGGTGCCAGAGCGGGCCCCTTCGCCGTCCCGTTGGCAGGCGACGTCGCTCGCACCCTCCGGCGCCGCGCCGGCGCCTCGGAGGTGCCGTAGCCGACCAGGACGTTGCCCGATCCCTCGGTGTCCCCGCCGGTGGCCTGGGAAGTCTGGGGGCCGACCGCCACCGTCAGCAGGGGGGCGCCGACGGGCAGTTCCGTGCCCTCCTCGCCGAAGCGGGCGGTGACCACGCCGCCGTAGGGGCAGGGGACCTCGACCATCGCCTTGGCCGTCTCGACCTCCACGACCGGCTGGTCGACGGCGACGACGTCACCGACCTGCACCAGCCAGCGGACGATCTCCGCCTCGGTGAGGCCCTCGCCGAGGTCGGGGAGCTTGAACTCCAGCACCTGTGCCATCAGCCCTCGGCCTCCCACTGCAGGCGCGCCACGGCGTCCAGGATGCGGTCGACGCCGGGCAGGTGGTGCCGCTCCAGCATCGGCGGCGGGTAGGGGATGTCGAAGCCGGCCACGCGCAGCACCGGCGCCTCCAGGTGGTGGAAGCAGCGCTCGGTGATGCGGGCCGCGATCTCGCCGCCCGGGCCGCCGAACCCGGTCGACTCGTGCACGACCACCGCGCGCCCGGTGCGGCGGACGGCGGCGCAGACCGTCTCGTCGTCGAACGGCACCAGGGAGCGCAGGTCGACCACTTCCAGGTCCCAGCCCTCCGCCCGGGCGGCCTCGGCGGCCTCCAGGCAGACCGGCACGGACGGGCCGTAGGTGATGAGCGTGGCGCTGCTGCCCGGGCGGCGTACCACCGCGCGCCCGATGGGCTCGACGTCCGTGGGGTGCTCGGGGTTCCAGGAGTCCTTCGACCAGTACAGCCGCTTGGGCTCCAGGAAGACGACCGGGTCGTCGGAGGCGATGGCCTGGCGCAGCAGCCCGTAGGCGTCGGCGACGGTCGCGGGCGTGACGACGTGCAGGCCCGGGGTGGCCATGTAGTAGGCCTCGGAGGAGTCGCTGTGGTGCTCGACGCCGCCGATGCCGCCGCCGTAGGGGACGCGGACGGTGATCGGCAGGGGCATCCTGCCGCGGGTGCGGTTGCGCATCCGGGAGACATGGCTGATCAGCTGCTCGAACGCCGGGTAGGCGAAGGCGTCGAACTGCATCTCCACGACCGGGCGCAGCCCGTACATGGCCATGCCGACGGCGGTGCCGAGGATGCCCGCCTCGGCGAGCGGGGTGTCGGTGCAGCGGTCCTCGCCGAACTCCTTGGCGAGCCCGTCGGTGACCCGGAAGACACCGCCGAGGGTGCCGACGTCCTCGCCCATGACGTGCACGGTGGGGTCGGCGGCCATCGCGTCGCGCATCGCGCGCGTGAGGGCCTGCGCCATGGTGGCGGGCTTGACGGCGACGGTGGTCATCGGTGGTCGCCTTCCTGGTCGTTCTGCTCCGCCTCCAGCTCGGCGCGCAACAGGGCGCGCTGCTCGCGCAGTTGCGCGGTGGTCTCGGCGTAGACGTGGTCGAAGAGGTCCATGGGGTTGAGTTCGGGGTCCTGGTTCATGCGTTCACGCAGGTCCGCTGCCATCTCCTCGGCGTCCTGCCGGGCGGCCTCGCGGCCGGCGTCGTCGAGCAGGCCGCGCTCGGTCAGCTCGTGTTCCAGCAGCTGGATCGGGTCGTGTGCGCGCCAGGCCTCGACCTCGGAGTCGCCGCGGTAGCGGGTGGCGTCGTCGGCGTTGGTGTGGGCCTCGATGCGGTACGTCACCGCCTCGACCAGGGTCGGGCCGCCGCCCGCGCGAGCGTGCCGTACGGCGTCGCTGAGGACCTCGTGCACGGCGGCCGCGTCGTTGCCGTCGACCAGCCGGCCCGGCATGCCGTAGCCGACGGCCTTGTGGGCCAGGGAGGGCGCGGCGGTCTGCTTGGCGAGCGGGACGGAGATGGCGAAGCCGTTGTTCTGCACCAGGAAGACCACCGGTGCCTGCCAGACGGCGGCGAAGTTCAGCGCCTCGTGGAAGTCGCCCTCGCTGGTGCCGCCGTCGCCGACCATGGCGAGCGCGACCACGTCGTCGCCCTTGAGGCGGGCGGCGTGGGCGAGGCCGACCGCGTGCGGGAGCTGGGTGGCCAGCGGGGTGCTGAGCGGCGCCACACGGTGCGCGTACGGGTCGTAGCCGGTGTGCCAGTCGCCGCGCAGCAGGGTGAGGGCCTCCACGGGGTCCACGCCGCGGGCGATGGCGGCGAGGGTGTCGCGGTAGCTGGGAAACAGCCAGTCGCGCTCCTCGAGAGCCAGGGCGGCGGCGACCTCGCAGGCCTCCTGGCCGGTGCTGGACGGATAGACGGCGAGACGGCCCTGCTTGGTGAGCGCGGTGGCCTGGGCGTTGTACCGGCGGCCGCGCACCAGCTGTGCGTACAGCCGGCGCAGCAGGTCCGGGTCGGCCTTGGCCGCCGCCTCGGTGCCGAGGACGCGGTAGGGCTCGGCGTCGGGCAGCAGCGGCGCGGGGTCCATACGGGGCTGCCAGGCGGGCGGCGGCGAAGGCCGGTACGCGCCTCGCTGCTCCATGACCGTCATGACGGCACCTCCTCGTGGGAGCGGCTACGGGAGGCGTGTCGGCTGTGACCCGCCTCACCTACCGATTGTTCGGTCGACGGCACATTTTGGCTACAGGCCCCGTCAGGCTGTGGACAAACGGTTCTCCACAACCTGCAATGAATGCAGGACGTCCACAGCGATGAAGCGGGGGGACATGGCAGCTGAACAAATGGCCGATGGACCGCAGGACGGCGTCCTGCCGTCACCGCGTCCGCTGGACGCCATAGACCAGGACATCCTGAAGATCCTGCAGTCGGACGGCCGCGCCTCGATACGGTCCGTCGCCGAGCGTGTACACGTCTCCCGCGCCAACGCCTACGCGCGCATCAACCGTCTCGTCGAGGACGGCGTGATCAGAGGGTTCAGCGCCCGCGTCGACCACGAGCGGGCAGGGCACGGCACATCGGCGTACGTCACGCTGAAGATCGTCCAGAACACCTGGCGCACGGTTCGCGAGCAGCTCAGGCAGCTGCCCGGCGCCTCCCACATCGCTCTGGTGGGCGGTGACTTCGACGTCCTGCTCCTGGTGCACACGCCCGACAACAGGGCGCTGCGCGAGCTGGTGCTCACCCGGCTCCAGGCGATCCCCGAGGTGCTCAGCACCCGCACCCTGCTGGTGTTCGAGGAGGAGGACCTGGAGCCGACCTGAGATCAGCTCTGCCGCAGGCCCGAGAAGACCAGCAGGACCACCGCGTCGGCCACCTCGCGGCCGCTGGCGCCGCGGGTGTCGGGCCGGTACCACTCCACGACGGAGTTGATCATTCCGAAGACCAGCCGGGTGGCCAGCCGCACCTCCACGTCGCCGCGTACGTCACCGTCGGCGGCGGCGGCCTTCAGCAGCTCGGCGACCCGGTGGTCGAAGTCGCGGCGCCGCTCCAGCGCCCAGCGTTCGGTCTCGGTGTTGCCGCGCACGCGCAGCAGCAGCGTGACGTAGGGCAGCTCGGATATCAGCACCTCGACCATGCGCCGCACGACGTGCTCCAGACGCTCCACGGGGCGCCCCACGCGCGCGTGCTCCTCGTCGAGGATCCCGAACAGGCCCTCCAGAGCCCGGCTGACGGCCCGGCGCAGCAGCTCCTCCTTGCCGCTGACGTGGTGGTAGATGGACGACTTGGAGATACCGGCCGCCTTGGACAGGTGCTCCATGGAGGTGCCGTCGTAGCCGCGCTCGTTGAAGACCTGGACGGCGACGGAGAGCAGCGTCTCGGGGGTGTACGTGTCGCGCTTGGCGGTCGTCATGAGGTGCCCTCCCGCTTGTCGGTGGCGTACGCGTGTCGGTAGAGCGCGAGGGACGGCGCGTACCGGCCGGAGGGGTCGCGCAGGTGCAGGTCGTCCAGCAGGTCGTAGGCCCAGCCGCGGCCGAGCCGGCGGCTCCACTCGAAGGGGCCGAGCGGGTAGTTGACGCCGAGGCGCATCGCGGTGTCGATGTCCTCCTCGGTGGCGACGCCCTTGGCGACGGCGTCGTGCGCGAGGTCCACGATCCGGGCGACGGTGCGGGCGACGATCATGCCGGGGACGTCGCCGATGACGCTCACCTCCTTGCCTAGCGCCTGGAAGAGGCCGATCGCCTCGGCGAGGGTCTGTGGCGCGGTGTCCTGGGAGGAGGACAGGGCGATGCGGGTGGCCCTGCGGTAGTCGAGGGCGAGGTCGAAGTAGACGACGTCGCGGAACTCCACGGAGGTCTGGCCGTCGGCGAGGGCCAGCTGGCCGCCGCTCGGCAGCACCAGCCGGGTGCCGTTGTCCTCGCCCTCCTCGCGGACCTCGATGCCCGCCTCACGGACCAGCGTGAGCAGTTCGGCCGCCGGGCCCAGGCCGCCCTCGGCGACGACGTACGCGGGCGGCCGCTCCTTGTCGGCCGTGTGCGGCTCGGGCCGCTCGGCGTCCTCGGCGTAGTCGTACCAGCCGTGCCCGCTCTTGCGGCCGAGCCGCCCGGACTCGACCAGCCGCCGTTGGGCCAGCGAGGGCGTGAAGCGGACGTCCTGGAAGAAGGACTGCCACACCGAGTGGGTGACGGACTCGTTGACGTCCTGCCCGATCAGGTCGGTCAGCTCGAACGCGCCCATCCGGAAGCCGCCCGACTCGCGCAGGACCGCGTCGATGGTGGCCGGGTCGGCGCCCTGGGCCTCGTACACGGCGAAGGCCTCGGCGTAGAAGGGTCGGGCGATCCGGTTGACGATGAAGCCGGGGGTGTCCGCGCAGGCCACCGGGGTCTTGCCCCAGGCGCGGGCGGTCTCGTACGCGCGCGTGGCCGACGTGACGTCGGTGGCGAACCCGGAGACGACCTCGACCAGCGGCAGCAGCGGGGCCGGGTTGAAGAAGTGCAGGCCCACGAAGCGGCCGGGGTTGACGAGCGCGCCGCCGATGGCCGTCACCGACAGGGACGAGGTGTTGGTGGCGAGCAGGCAGTCGTCGGCGACGACGTCCTCCAGCTCGCGCAGGAGCTTCTGCTTGACGTCCAGCCGCTCCAGGACGGCCTCGACGACCAGCGTGCAGTCGGACAGCTCGGCGAGGCTGTCCGCGGGCGTGAGCCGGGCACGGGCCGCGTCCCGCTCGGCGGCGGTGAGCCGGTCCTTCGCCACGAGCCGGTCGAGCCGGGCGCCGATCGCTTCGGCCGCCTCCTGAGCCCGCCCGGGCACGGCGTCGTAGAGCTTCACCGGGTGGCCGGCGGCCAGCGCGACCTGGGCGATTCCCTGACCCATGGTGCCGGTGCCGACGACGGCCACAGGCCTGCTGAGGTCGAGTGCTGTCATGTGCGCGATCCTCCCGCACGACGTTGTCCACAGATGCGGCAGGCCCCCTTGTACCGACCGATCGTTCGGTTACTCTAGCTCTGACCGCCCACCCGTCGCCCACCACCACCCTGAACGAGGCGCATCGCGCCACACCTCCAGATCCGCCCGTCGCGCACCCTCACCCCGAACGAAGCGCTTCGCGCCACACCTCCAGATTTTCCCGCCTCTGATTCCGCCCAGGTCATGAACTCGACGATGAGTTCTCCAGACGAGGAGTTGGTCCCGCATGGCCGCCGAACTGACCGCGCACGAGTTGATCGCGAAGCACCGGCCCACTCTCGACCAGGCCCTGGAAGCGATCCGCACGCGTGCGTACTGGTCCCCGCATCCCGAGCATCCGAAGGCTTACGGCGAGCACGGCAGCCTGGACGCGGCCGCGGGCAAGGCCGCCTTCGACGCCCTCCTCGGCACCCGCATCGACCTCGGCCAGCCCGGCACCGACGACTGGGTCGGCGGTGAGGTCTCGCCGTACGGCATCGAGCTGGGCGTCACCTACCCGCACGCGGACGTCGACGTGCTGCTGCCCGCGATGAAGGCCGGCCAGCGGGCCTGGCGGGACGCGGGCGCGGAGACCCGTGCCGTGGTCTGTCTGGAGATCCTGAAGCGGATCAGCGACCGGACGCACGAGTTCGCGCACGCGGTCATGCACACCAGTGGACAGGCCTTCATGATGGCGTTCCAGGCGGGCGGCCCGCACGCCCAGGACCGCGGTCTGGAAGCGGTGGCGTACGCGTACGTGGAGCAGGTCCGCACGCCCGAGACGGCCGAGTGGACCAAGCCGCAGGGCAAGCGCGACCCGCTGGCGCTGACCAAGCAGTTCACGCCGGTCCCGCGCGGCATCGGCCTGGTCATCGGCTGCAACACCTTCCCGACCTGGAACGGCTACCCGGGCCTGTTCGCCTCCCTGGCGACCGGCAACGCGGTCCTGGTCAAGCCCCACCCGCGTGCGGTGCTGCCGCTCGCGCTGACCGTGCAGGTCGCCCGGCAGGTGCTCACCGAGGCGGGCTTCGACCCGAACCTGGTCGCGCTCGCCGCCGAGCACCCCGGCGAGGGCATCGCCAAGACGCTGGCCACCCGCCCCGAGATCCGGATCATCGACTACACCGGCTCGACGTCCTTCGGCGACTGGCTGGAGGACAACGCCCGCCAGGCGCAGGTCTACACGGAGAAGGCCGGCGTCAACACGGTCGTCATGGAGTCGACCGACAACTACAAGGGCATGCTGTCCAACCTGGCCTTCTCGCTGTCCCTGTACAGCGGCCAGATGTGCACCACCCCGCAGAACCTGCTCATCCCGCGCGACGGCATCCGCACCGACGAGGGCCCCAAGACCTTCGACGAGGTGACCACCGACCTCGCCCGCGCGGTCGACGGCCTGCTCGGCGACGACGCCCGCGCGAACGCCCTGCTGGGCGCGATCGTCAACCCGGACGTCAAGGCCCGTCTGGAGGCGGCGGCCGGCCTCGGTGAGGTCGCCCTGGCCTCGCGCGAGATCAGCAACCCGGAGTTCCCGGGCGCCGTCGTCCGCACCCCGGTGATCGTCAAGCTGGACGGCGCCAAGCCGGACGACGAGGCCGCCTACATGAGCGAGTGCTTCGGCCCCGTCTCCTTCGCCGTCGCGGTCGACTCGGCGGCCGACGCGGTCGAGCTGCTGCGCCGCACGGTCCGCGACAAGGGCGCCATGACCGTCGGCGCCTACACCACCGACCAGGACGTCACGCAGGCCGTCGAGGAGGTCTGCCTGGAGGAGGCCGCCCAGCTGTCCCTCAACCTGATCGGCGGGGTGTACGTGAACCAGACGGCCGCCTTCTCCGACTTCCACGGCTCGGGCGGCAACCCGGCGGCGAACGCGGCCCTCACCGACGGCGCGTTCGTGGCCAACCGCTTCCGGGTGGTGGAGGTCCGCCGGGAGGCCTAGGAAGCCGTGGGTGCGCCCCCGGTGGCACTCCAGTGGTACAGCGTCATGGCCACGCTGGTGGCCAGGTTGTAACTGGAGACCTGGGGGCGCATCGGCAGTGCCAGCAGGTGGTCGGCACGCGCGCGCAGCTCGGCCGACAGACCGCTGCGCTCCGACCCGAAGGCGAGCACGGCGTCGTCCGGCAGCTTGGTGCCCCGGATGTCGTCGCCCTCGGGGTCGAGGGCGAACAGCGGCCCGGCGGGCAGCTCCTTGGCCTCGAGCCGCTCCACGGCGGTCGCGAAGTGCAGCCCCGCTCCGCCGCGCACCACGGTGGGGTGCCAGGGGTCGAGGGTGCCCGTGGTGACCACCCCGGTCGCACCGAAACCGGCGGCCAGCCGGATCACGGCCCCGGCGTTGCCGAGGTTGCGCGGGTTGTCGAGGACCACGATCGGCGCGGTGCGGGGCATGTGGGCGAGCGCCCGCAGATTGGCCTCGCGGGGCGGCCGTACGGCCAGGGCGGCCACGCCCGTCGGATGGGGCCGCGTCACGAGCGAGGCGTACGTCTCCTGCGGCACCTCCGTCAGGAGCGCGTCCAACGCGTCCCTGACGTCCCCGGCCAGTTCCCCGGCGAGAGCGAGCGCCGCCCGCCGGTCGGTGGTGACCGCGACGGGCACCTCCGCGCCGAAGCGCAGCGCGTGCTTGAGGGCGTGGAAGCCGTCGAGCAGCACGGCGCCGCCGGCGCGCTCGCGCCACTGGGTCACCGGGTCGGTCATGCCGTGAACCCTACGCGTCCCGGCGTGCTGTCCTCCGAGGTGCGCTGCGCCGGCAGCGTAGGCTCGCCGCCCTCGCCGCCCTCGCCGCGGCGTCCCAGCCGTCCCCATGCGCGTGCCGCCCAGCCGCCGAGGAGCAGCAGGAAGGAGGTCGGCAGGAAGACCGCGTCCGCGGTGATCATCGCCAGCGAGAAGAACGGCAGGCCGAGGACGACCGCGATCACGGCGTGCTCGGTCATCATCACCACCAGCAGGACGTTCTTGACCCGCCGGTTGAACAGCGTGAACGGGAAGGCGACCTGCACCATGACCGTCCCGTAGGCCGCAATCATCATGATCGTGCCGCTGGAGGACATCAGGTCGGCAAGACCCGGCCAGGGCGAGAAGTAGTCCAGGTGGAGCGGGTAGTAGACGGCGGTGCCGTCCTGCCAGCGCGAGCCCTGGATCTTGTACCAGCCGGCGGTGGCGTAGATCAGGCAGGCCTCCGCCATGATCACGACCAGGGCACCGTTGTGCAGGATGTTGGCGATCACGTCCAGCAGGATCCGCGGCTCCTGCGACCTCGCCCGGCGCTGTATCGCCCACCACAGACCGAGGCCCACCCAGGCCGTCCACAGCAGCGCGGGCACCAGCCAGCCGCTGTCGAACCGGCCGGCCAGCGTCACACCCCCGAGCGCGAGCCCGAGGACCGCCCACAGCACGGCTCCCACGCGGTCGGGGCGGGGCTGCTCCCCACGGGCGCGTGCCGCCTCGTTGCGGGCCGCCCGGCGCGCGTCCAGCGACCACACCTGGCCGCAGCGCGTGAACACCAGGTAGATGGACATCAGGTGCAGGACGTTGTCGCCGCCGTCACCGACGAAGACGCTGCGGTTCTGCAGCGACAGCACACCGACCATGAACAGCACGGAGGCGGTCCGGGTGCGCCAGCCCAGCAGCAGGGCCGCACTGGCGAGGATCGTCAGCAGGTAGAAGGTCTCGAACCAGGCCTGTCCGTCGGACCACATCAGGGCCGTGAAGGCGTGGTTGTCGGAGATCAGCTGCTGGGCGAGGTCCCAGCCCCAGGGACCGTCGGGACCGTACAGCTCCTGGCGGTGGGGGAACTCGCGCAGCAGGAACAGCAGCCAGGTCGCGGCGAAGCCGATGCGGATGACGGCGCTCTGGTACGGGCCGAGCGCCGACTCGGTGACGCGGGCGATGCACCGCGAGAGCGTCAGGGACAGACGGTTCACCGCACACCTCCGGCGGCCTCGTCGGAGGGCACCGTCCACCACGGCAGCAGCCGGTACACGGGCTTGTCGGAGATCTTCTCGCGGCTCCACTTCGGCGGCTGCACATTCGTGGTGCTGGAGCGGACCTGCACGCGCTGGATGACGCCCTCCCTGCTGATCGGGTCGGTCCGGTGCATGCGCATGACCACGATCCGGCGCACGTACTGCTGGGAGAGCGCGCCGCGCATGCCCACGGGCTGGTTGTCGGTGCCGTGCGTGGCGACGAAGAAGTCCCAGCCGCGGCGCAGCTCGTTCTGCTGGGTGTGGCTGGGCACCAGGCTGCCGTCGATGGCGGCGCCGTCCTGGGCGGAGAGGTCGGTCCAGCCGGTGGTGCGCAGGCTGCCGTCCTTCATCCGCACCTCGGCACGCACCTGGACGGCGATGTTCTGCTGCAGCGGGTTCGGGGCGAACAGCTTCCAGTTCTGCTCGAACTCCGGGTACACCCACTCCTCTATCGCCTTGCCGTGCTGCTTGGTCACCGTGTTCGCCGGCGCGAGGCTCAGGAACACCATGCCCAGATGCACACAGGCGGCGACGGCCACGATCGCGAGCGCCACCGCCGCGCCGACCTGGTAGCGGGGGGAGAGGGCGGCGACGCCGGTGCGGGGTGCCGGGGGCAGAGAGCCGGGAGCCGGGGAGCCGTCGGGGTCGCCGGAAGCCTGCAGGGCGGGATCCTCCTGGCGTTCGGGGTCCGGTGGGCGACGCGCCCCGGTCGACCCGTCGGGCCCGCGCAGGGCCTGCGAGTCCTCGTCGTACGCGTCCATTCCGCCCCGTCCCCCGCTTCCGTTCGGCCGTCCCGGCGCCACCACAGGCGCCGCGCTCTTCCCGAGCGCCACTCCGTAGCACTCGCACGGAACGGTACTCAGCACCGGCCGTTCGGCGCAGCCCCGGGTACGAGCCGGCTCAGTGGCTCTCGCCACGCCGTGCCGTCCACCCACGGTTATCCACAGGTGGCACGGGAGGTTTTCCACAGCGGTTGACACCCGCAGCGGCCCGGCACACCATTGATTGCGCACGGACCGAACGATCGGTCGGGACATGTTCCAGGAAAGCCCGAGGTCAGGGGGAACGCATGGCCACAGCAGCCGCGCACCGCACGGACGCGGACGGCGCACGGACCACCGCCGGCGACACGGCGGAGTACGAGCGCGCCTTCGATGCGGCCGTGGCCGCCGACGAACGCATCGAGCCCCGCGACTGGATGCCCGAGGCCTACCGCGCGACCCTGGTCCGGCAGATCGCCCAGCACGCGCACTCCGAGATCATCGGCATGCAGCCGGAGGCCAACTGGATCACCCGCGCGCCCAGCCTGCGCCGCAAGGCGATCCTGATGGCCAAGGTCCAGGACGAGGCCGGCCACGGCCTGTACCTGTACAGCGCGGCCGAGACCCTCGGCACCAGCCGTGAGGAGCTGCTCGACAAGCTGCACAGCGGCCGCCAGAAGTACTCCTCGATCTTCAACTACCCCACCCTGACCTGGGCCGACGTCGGCGCGATCGGCTGGCTGGTGGACGGCGCCGCGATCACCAACCAGGTCCCCCTGTGCCGCTGCTCCTACGGCCCGTACGCGCGCGCCATGGTGCGGATCTGCAAGGAGGAGTCCTTCCACCAGCGCCAGGGGTACGAGCTGCTGCTGGCCCTGAGCAAGGGCACCGAGGAGCAGCACGCGATGGCGCAGGACGCGGTGGACCGCTGGTGGTGGCCCTCGCTGATGATGTTCGGCCCGCCCGACGACGAGTCGCAGCACTCCGCGCAGTCCATGGAGTGGAAGATCAAGCGCCACTCGAACGACGAGCTGCGCCAGCGCTTCGTCGACATCTGTGTCCCCCAGGCCGAATCCCTGGGCCTGACCCTCCCCGACCCGGACCTGCGGTGGAACGAGGAGCGGGGGCACCACGACTTCGGCGCGATCGACTGGACGGAGTTCTGGGAGGTCCTCAAGGGCAACGGCCCCTGCAACGAGCAGCGGATCACCCAGCGCAGAAACGCCCACGACGAGGGCGCATGGGTAAGGGAAGCAGCCGCGGCCTACGCGGCCAAGCACACCGGTGAGACGGGAGCGAAGCAGGCATGACCAACACCGACTGGCCCCTGTGGGAGGTCTTCGTGCGCTCCAGGCGCGGCCTCTCCCACACCCACGCCGGCAGCCTGCACGCACCGGACGCGGAGCTGGCCCTGCGCAACGCCCGCGACCTGTACACCCGGCGCGGCGAGGGCGTCTCGATCTGGGTCGTCCCGGCCGCCGCCATCACCGCGTCCTCGCCCGACGAGAAGGACCCGTTCTTCGAGCCGGCCGCCGACAAGCCCTACCGGCACCCGACCTTCTACGAGATCCCGGAAGGGGTGAAGCACCTGTGACCGCGACCGTCACCACGACCGCCGCCCTCGCCCTCGGCGACGACGCCCTGGTGCTCTCCCACCGCCTGGGGGAGTGGGCCGGGCACGCCCCGGTCCTGGAGGAGGAGGTCGCCCTCGCCAACATCGCCCTCGACCTGCTCGGCCAGGCCCGCGTACTGCTCTCGATGGCCGGCGACGAGGACGAGCTGGCCTACCTGCGCGAGGAGCGTTCCTTCCGCAACCTCCAGCTCGTCGAGCAGCCGGGCGGCGACTTCGCGCACACCATCGCCCGCCAGCTGTACTTCTCCACCTACCAGCAGCTGCTCTACACCGAACTGGCCGGGGCCGACGGCCCCTTCGCACCGCTGGCCGCGAAGGCCGTCAAGGAGGTCGCCTACCACCGCGACCACGCCGAGCTGTGGACGCTGCGGCTCGGCGACGGCACCGAGTCGAGCCGGGAGCGGATGCAGCGGGCCTGCGAGGCGCTGTGGCGGTTCACCGGGGAGATGTTCCAGCCGGTGGAGGGCCTGGACGCCGACTGGGCGGGCATGGAGGCCCAGTGGCTCCGGTCCGTGACGGACGTCCTCGGCCGGGCCACCCTGACCGTCCCCGAGGGGCCGCGCACCGGCGCGTGGTCGGCGGGCGCCGGCCGCCAGGGCCTGCACACCGAGCCGTTCGGGCGGATGCTCGCCGAGATGCAGCACCTGCACCGTAGCCACCCGGGGGCGTCATGGTGATCGCCACCGCCCTGGAGGCGGAGCTGCTGGAGCTGGCCGGCTCGGTGCCCGACCCCGAACTGCCCGTGCTCACGCTCCACGAGCTGGGCGTGGTGCGCGCGGTGCACATCAGCGGCCCGGACGCGGTCGAGGTCGACCTGACCCCGACCTACACCGGCTGTCCCGCCGTCGAGGCGATGAGCGTGGACATCGAGCGGGTGCTGCACGCCCACGGCGTGCTCAAAGTCAACGTCCGCACGGTGCTCACCCCCGCCTGGTCGACCGACGACATCACGCCCGAAGGCCGCCGCAAACTCCAGGAGTTCGGCATCGCTCCCCCGCGCGTGCGCCACGACTCCGGACCGGTGGCGCTGACCCTGGGCGCGACCCGCACCCTCACCGAGGACACCGACCCGGTGTGCTGCCCGCACTGCGGGTCCGCCAAGACCGAGCTGCTGAGCCGGTTCTCCTCCACCGCCTGCAAGGCGCTGCGCCGCTGCCTGTCCTGCCGTGAACCGTTCGACCACTTCAAGGAGCTGTGATGGCACGCTTCCACCCGCTCCCGGTGGCCGCGGTCGACCGGCTCACCGACGACTCCGTCGCCCTCACCCTCACCGTCCCGCCCGAGCTGCGCGAGGAGTACCGGCACGCACCGGGCCAGCACCTCGCCCTGCGGCGGCGCGAGGACGGCGTGGAGATACGGCGGACGTACTCGATCTGCTCCCCGGCCCCCGACCCGGCCGGCGAGGGCCCGGCCACGCTGCGGGTGGGGGTGCGGCTGGTCGAGGGCGGCGCGTTCTCGACGTACGCGCTGAAGGAGGTGAACGTCGGCGACGAGCTGGAGGTGATGACCCCGGCCGGACGCTTCACCCTCGAACCGGCACCGGGCCTGTACGCGGCGATCGTCGGCGGCAGCGGCATCACCCCCGTGCTGTCGATCGTCTCCACGCTGCTGGCACGTGAGCCCGAGGCCCGGTTCTGCCTGATACGCAGCGACCGTACGGCCGCGTCGACGATGTTCCTGGAGGAGGCCGCCGACCTGAAGGACCGCTACCCGGAGCGGCTGCAGCTGGTGACCGTGCTCTCCCGCGAGGAGCAGCAGGCGGGCCTGCCCTCCGGCCGGCTCGACCGGGAGCGGCTCACGGGGCTGCTGCCGGCGCTGTTGCCGGTGGACCAGGTGGCGGGATGGTTCCTGTGCGGGCCGTTCGGGCTGGTCGAGGGCGCGGAGAAGGCGCTGCGCGAGCTGGGCGTGGACCGGGCCCACATTCACGAGGAGATCTTCCACGTGGACGCGGGGGCGGCCCCGGCGGCCGGCGTGCCGGTGCCCGCGCACAGCACCGTCACCGCCCGGCTCGACGGACGCGGCGGCACCTGGCCGGTCCAGGACGGCGAGTCCCTGCTGGAGACGGTGCTGCGCAACCGCTCCGACGCGCCCTACGCCTGCAAGGGCGGGGTGTGCGGAACCTGCCGGGCCTTCCTGGTCTCGGGCGAGGTGCGCATGGACCGCAACTTCGCGCTGGAGGCGGAGGAGACGGACGCCGGCTATGTGCTGGCCTGCCAGTCGCATCCGCTCACGGAGAAGGTGGAACTGGACTTCGACCGCTGAGGCGTGCCTCGAAGGCGGCTCCCTCCCCGTTCCCTTCTTTTAGAACCTGTTCTATCTTGACGGCTCGTCAGGCGAATGCCGAATGCGTCGGACGAACCGTCAGTTGACCCGACCCGCCGGGAGGACAGGCCGTGGACTTCACCTTCAGCGAGGAGCAGTTGGCGGCGGCCGAGGCGGCGCGGGGGGTGTTCGCCGGGGTGGCGCCGGACGCGGTGCCCAGTCCGGCGCTCACCACCGGTGCCGTGGCTGAGGGCTTCGACCGGGCGCTGTGGTCCCGGCTGGCCGGCGCGGACCTGACCGGCCTGCTGCTGGACGAGCGGTACGGCGGGGCAGGGCTCGACGCGATCGCGCTGTGCCTGGTGCTGCGCGAGTCCGCCGGGGTGCTCGCCCGGGTGCCGCTGCTGGAGCACAGCGCGGCGGCCGCGGCCGTACAGGCCTACGGCGCGAAGGAGCTGGGAGAGCGGCTGCTGACCCGGGCGGGGCGCGGTGAGCTGGTGCTGACCGTCGCCGCGCACGGTCGTACCGGACACGACCCGGCGGGGCTCGCCGTCACCGCGCGGCGGGACGGGCCGGCCTGGGTGCTCGACGGGGTGCAGACGGCGGTGCCGTGGGCGTACGACGCGGACCTCGTCCTCGTGCCGGCGCACACCGACGCCGACCGGACGGTGCTCGCGGTGGTGCCGTGCGCGCAGGACGGGCTGGTGCTCGCGGAGCAGTTCTCCACCAGCGGGGAGCGGCTGGCCGAGCTGCGGCTGCGGTCCGTGCGGATCGGGGCGGGCGACCTGATCGAGGCCGACGGTGCCTGGGAGTGGCTGCACGCGCTGCTGGCCACCGGCACCTGTGCGCTGGCCCTCGGTCTGGGCGAGCGCGTACTGAGGATGACCGGGGAGTACACCGGCAAGCGGGAACAGTTCGGCCACCCGATCGCGACCTTCCAGGCAGTCGCCGTCCAGGCCGCCGACCGGTACATCGATCTGCGTGCCATGGAGGCCACCCTGTGGCAGGCGGCCTGGCGGATCGCCTCGGGCGCACCGGGAGCGCTGCCCGCCGCCGGAGACGTCGCCGTGGCGAAGATCTGGGCGGCGGAGGGCGTGCGCCGCGTGGTGCAGACGGCGCAGCACCTGCACGGCGGGTTCGGCGCGGACACCGACTACCCGCTGCACCGGTACCACGCCTGGGCCAAGCAGCTGGAGCTGGCGCTGGGCCCGGCCGCGGCGTACGAGGAGACGCTCGGGGACCTGCTGGCGGCCCACCCGCTCAGCTGACCCCGCCCGACGAGAAGGTCAGACGACCGCGCCGGGTGCCCCGGCGTCGGTGACCACCGGGCGGCCCGTGGCCTCCCAGACCTGCATGCCGCCGGCCACGTTCACGGCGTCGACGCCCTGCCGGCCCAGGTACATCGCGACCTGTGCGGAGCGGCCGCCGGAGCGGCAGATCACGTGGACGCGGCCGTCCTGCGGGGCGGCCTCGGTCAGCTCGCCGTACCGGGCGACGAACTCGCTCATGGGGATGTGCAGCGCCCCCGCGGCGTGGCCCGCCTCCCACTCCTCGTCCTCGCGGACGTCCAGCAGGAAGTCGTCGTCCTTGAGGTCCGCGACCTCGACCGTGGGCACAACAGCTCCGAAACTCATGTCCCCGACGCTACCCGACCGACGCCGGTGTTCATCCCTGCCCCTGCAGGCCCGCGAGCGTGGTCTCCCGCTGTTCGATGTCGGCGCGCAGGCGGGCGGCGATCTCTTCGAGGAGGGCGTCGGGGTCGTCGGGGGCCAGGCGCAGCATGCCGGCGATCGCGCCGTCCTCGAGTTCGCGGGCGATCAGCGTGAGCAGCTCCTTGCGCTGGGTGAGCCATTCCAGGCGGGCGTACAGCTCCTCGGCAGGGCTGGGGCGCCGCTCGGGCGGTACCGGGCCCGCCGCCCACTCCGCGGCCAGTTCGGCGAGGAGGGTCTCGTCGCCGCGGGCGTAGGCGGCGTTGACGCGGGTGATGAACTCCTCGCGCCGCTGCCGCTCCGCCTCCTCCTGGGCGAGGTCGGGGTGGGCCTTGCGGGCGAGGTCGCGGTAGAGCTTGCGGGCCTCCTCGCTGGGCCGTACCCGCTCGGGGGGCCGTACCGCCTGATCGGTGAGCATGGCGGCGGCCTCCGGGAACAGGCCGTTGCCGTCCATCCAGCCGTTCAGCAGTTCCTCGACGCCGGGGATGGGCAGCACATGTGCGCGGGCCTCCTCGGCCCGTCGGATGTCCTCGGGGTCGCCGGTGCGGGCGGCCTTCGCCTCGGCGATCAGCGCGTCCAGTTCCTCGATGCGGGTGTAGAGCGGGCCGAGGCGCTGTTCGTGCAGCCGGGAGAAGTTCTCGACCTCGACGCGGAACGTCTCCACGGCGATCTCGTACTCGATCAACGCCTGCTCGGCGGCCCGCACGGCCTGTTCCAGCCGTTCCTCGGGCCGCGGTGCCTGGGACTGCTCAGCTTCCGGGGTCGTCACCCGACCAGCGTAGGCCACGGCCGAAACCCGTCGCCCAAGACGCCCTGGCTCAGCCGGCCGGTGGCGCGTCCGGGCAGTCGGCCGGTACCCACTCGGCCTCCAGGTCCCGGCAGGCGACCACGAGCGTGCCGGGCCGGCAGGCCAGCTCGTGGGTGCAGCCGCCGGGGTGCGGCAGGATCTCGTCGAGGATCACGTCGCCGAGGGAGGCGGGGTCGCAGACGCCCAGGACGTCCGACTGGAAGCGGGAGACGCCTCTGTAGCGGACGAGAAGGTCCTCGTCGTGCTTGAAGCAGTTGTGCCGGAAGCGGATCTCGACGTCCCCGTCGCCGCTGCGGCGCACCCGCTCGGGCCGGAGGTCCTTCACACAGCGCTTGCCGCCGAAGTCGTAGTGCCCGGGGTCGGTGGCGAACGCGCGGGCGCCCGGCGGCAGTTCGGCCGCCAGGGCGGGCAGCCGGTCGAGGTAGGGCCGGGGGTCGATGAACCCCGGGTACCCGTCCTCGCCGTCGGTCAGCTCGACGTATCTCACCTCACCACCACCTCGGCCCTCGCCTTCCCCGTCCCCGCCGTCACACGCCCATCTCGGCCGCGATCCGCCCGGACCGCACCGCCGCCACCAGTTCGGCGTGGTCCGCCTCGGTGCGGTCGGCGTAGGCGACGGCGAAGTCGGCCATCGCCTCGTCCAGTTCCTCGTTCTTGCCGCAGTAGCCGGCGATCAGGCGCGGGTCGGCGCTGTGGGCGTGGGCGCGGGCCAGCAGGGCGCCGGTCATCCGGCCGTAGTCGTCGACCTGGTCGGCGGCGAGCGCGGCCGGGTCGACGCTGCCCTTGCGGTTGCGGAACTGGCGCACCTGGTAGGGCCGCCCGTCGACCGTCGTCCAGCCGAGCAGGATGTCGCTGACCACCTGCATCCGCTTCTGGCCGAGGACCACCCGGCGTCCCTCGTGCTCCACCGGCGCCGCCGCGAAGCCTGCCGTGGCCAGGTGCGGGACCAGCGCGGACGGGCGGGCCTCCTTCACCTGGAGCACCAGCGGCTGCCCACGGTGGTCCAGCAGGAGCACCACGTAGGACCGGGTGCCCACGCTGCCGGTGCCGACGACCCGGAAGGCGACGTCGTGCACCGCGTGCCGGGCCAGCAGGGGCAGCCGGTCCTCGGAGAGCGTCGCCACGTACGGCTCCAGGGCCGCGGCCACCGCGGCCGCCTCGGCGTCCGGGATCCGGCGCAGCACCGGGGGCGCGTCGACGAAGCGGCGTCCGCCGTCGGCCACTTCCTCGGTCGACTTCGCCGCGAACCGGCCGCTGGTGTTTGCCCGTGCCTTCTCGGAGACCCGCTCCAGGGTGCCGAGCAGGTCGTGGGCGTCGGCGTGGGAGACCAGTTCCTCGTCCGCGATGGCGTTCCAGGCGTCCAGCGCCGACAGCCTGGCCAGCAGCCGCATGGTGCGCCGGTAGGCGCCGGCCGCGTCGCCTGCCGCCTTGCGGCAGGTGTCCTCGTCGGCACCCGCCTCGCGGCCGGCCAGCACCAGCGAGGCGGCGAGCCGCTTCAGGTCCCATTCCCAGGGGCCGTGCACGGTCTCGTCGAAGTCGTTGAGGTCGATGACCAGGCCGCCGCGGGCGTCGCCGTACAGGCCGAAGTTGGCCGCGTGCGCGTCGCCGCATATCTGGGCGCCGATCCTGGTCATGGGGGTGCGCGCCAGGTCGTGAGCCATGAGTCCGGCCGAGCCGCGCAGGAAGGCGAACGGCGTGGCCGCCATCCGGCCCACCCGTATCGGGGTCAGCTCGGGGATGCGGCCGGCGTTGGACTCCTCGACCGCGGTGACCGCGTCCGGGCGGGCGCCGTCCAGGTCGAGGGTGCGGTGTGCGCTGCGCGGCACGCTCTCCCGCAGCGCCTTGCCCTCCTCCTTGGGCGAGCCCTGGGGCGGCCATGCGGCGAACCCGCGCATCCGGGGCAACCGGGGTGCCGCCGCCTGCCTGGCCGATTCCGCCGCTCCCGCACCGCTCTCGGTCACCGCGACCGCCTCCCCCGAAGACACCGCACGCGTGCTCGCACGCGGATCAGCTCGAACATCAACTCGTCCAGACGGTACAACCGGTGGCCGAAACGCGTCACACCCTGTGGACAACTCGGCGCCTGTGGAGAACCCCATAACCCCCGGCACCCGCCGTGGACGAGGCGTACCCAGCAGGCGGCCAAGGGCGGCGCCAGCGTCAGGCATCCGCCCGGCAGTCCGGCCCAGTGCCCAGGTGGTCAGCCTGAGAGCACTCCGGTGGCGAGCAGGCCGAGCAGCGCCGCGCCGACGACTTCAAACAACTCATGAATAAAGCCAGTTCATGCAGCCCCGGGCGAAGAGGGCCTGGTCAGTCGACGACTGCGGTGGCTTCGATCTCGACCAGGTGCTCGGGTACGTCCAGCGCCGCAACGCCCAGCAAGGTGGCGGGGAGTGCCGGGGTGACGCCCAGTTTCGCGACCGCCCGGGTGACCCCTTCCATGAGCAGGGTCATCTTGTCAGGGGTCCAGTCGACGACGTAGACGGTCAGTTTCGACACTTTGTCGAGGGAGGCACCGACCTCGGCCAGGGCGGTGCCGATGTTGAGGTAGCACCGCTCGACCTGAGCGGCGAAGTCACCCTCGCCGACCGACGTCGGGCCGAAATCTGGCACGGGACACGTGATCGTCTGCGGTGACGGCGCGCTGGCCGAGCGGCCGGCCGCCGAGCTCACCACGGTGTACGGGGAGCGGGTCACCCTTGTCGTGCCGCCCGAGCACCGGAACGGTTGCGCCACCCCACGAGTGCGCGCCGCAGCGCTGGTGAGCCGGGTGTAGGCAGCCGTGTCCCGTGGGGAGTCCTCACCGACGGACGAGACCCCACCGCCCGTCGGCTCAACCCGCGGCTTCGTCTGGTCATCCGCCTCTACAACCGCAGGCTGGGCCAGCACCTGGAGGAACTCCTGGACCAAGCCGCCGCGCTCGCAGTGTCCGGTCCGGCCCCCGAAGCCCTGGACACCTCCACCACGGTCCTGTCGGACGCGGACGCGGACACGGCGGCGCCCGCGTCCGCGCTCGCGGCCGCCGCCGTCGCCGTCGCCGTCGCGGGCACGATCAAGGTCGTCCAGACCGACGGGCTGCTGCTGCGCGCCGTGGAGCGCGCACCACCGGGTCACGGCCAAGTCGCCGTCGCGGGCATGTGCACATTGGCCCTGCTGTCGTCGACCACCAACGATCCCGCAGGAGCGGAGGGTTCGGACGCCGACGGGCGGGTCGGCGCCAAGGCCGCCGCGTGCAGGAGCTGGTGGCGGACCAGGACACCGGTCAAGCGGCTGCCTCGGTGCCTTTACGGTCCGACGTGCGGTGGTTGCTCTCATCGGGTCCCCGTCGCGAGTGCACACGGGCTCTTTCGAAATCTACGCCGTGCCAGGGATTGCCACGGCCATCGCCATTTCACCGAAGGGTGCGCCGGCTCGGCCGTGTGTCCGCTGGCTGACGGCGCCGACGTGCCAACTCCGGCCCGATCGGCTGGGGCGTGGCGAATGGTCGTCTCCGGGTGGGGATCGCCGCATGCTGGACCCGAGGCGGGTGAGCCCGGGAGGTCCCATGGAATGGCTGGTCACACTGATCGGCGCGGCGGTGGTGCTGATCATCCTGCGGGACGTGTTCCACACCCTGTGGCACCCCACCCGGCACGGGGGTCTGAGCAGGGTCGTCATGTCGCTGTTGTGGCGGCTGTCCACCCGGGGCCGCGAGAGCAGCAGGACCGCCGGGCTGGCCGGGCCTGTCGGCATGGTGACCGTGGTGGCCACGTGGGCCTGCGCCGTGGCCGTGGGCTGGGCCCTGGTGTACTGGCCGCACATGCCGGAAGCGTTCTCCTACTCCCCTACGTTGAAGGCGTCCGAGCACTCGGGACCGGTGGACGCCCTGTATCTCTCACTGGTGACCGTCGCCACGCTCGGCCTCGGCGACATCGCACCCTCCGCCGACTGGCTGCGCATCGTCGCACCGTTGGAGGCGCTGGTCGGCTTCGCGTTGTTGACCGCCACCGTCTCCTGGATCCTCGGCATCTATCCGGCTCTGGCCCGGCGACGGGCGCTGGCACTGCGCATCTCCCAGCTGCGCCGCGCCGGTCCGACTGCCGGGCAACCGGCCTCCGACGTGGGGGCCGCCGCCCTCGGCCAACTCGCTGCCGACATCGCACGCACCTGTGTGGACTTCCTCCAGTACCCCGAGTCCTACTACTTCCACGACGGACCCGGCGACATCTCGCTGGCCCTCACCCTCGGCTACGTCGCCGACCTCGCCGAGCGGACGAGGCGAACAGAGCGCCTGGACGCCCGGAGCGCCGCCGCCGTGCTCGCCACCGCACTCGATGACCTCGCAACTGTGCTCGACGAGCGCTTCCTGCACACCGGGGGCACACGGCAGCAGGTCCTGGCCGCCTACGCCCGCGACCACGGAAGCCCCTGAGCAAGCCTGGGACGACGAGTCGCTCCGAGGCTGACATGCGTCGATGCCGGCCGTTCTCCCGGAGTCCTGGGCTGTCAGGTCAGAAAGGGCCGTGGAGACTGCCGAGTCGGTCGGTCAGACGCAGGTTCTCGGAGTAGTCGACGGGACAGGCGATCACGGAGACCGTGTCGGCGTCGAGGGCGCGGCGCAGCACGGGCAGGAGCTGGTCGGCGGCTTCGATCGTGTAGCCGCGGGCGCCGAAGCTCTCGGCGTAGGCGACCAGGTCCGGGTTGGTGAACCGGGTGTGGCTGTGACGGCCGATCTCGAGTTCCATCTTCCAAGTGATCAGGCCGTACTCCTCGTCGACCAGGACCAGGACGACCAGCGGGATGTGTTCGCGGACAGCGGTCTCCAGTTCCTGGGAGTTCATCAGGAACGAGCCGTCGCCCATCATCGCCAGCACGCGCCGGTCCGGCCGTGCCAGCTTCGCTGCGATCGCGCCCGGCAGGGCGAACCCCATGGTCGACAAGCCGTTGGAGACCAGGCACGTGTCCGGCTCGTAGGTGGGGTAGAGGCGGGACATCCACATTTTCCCGGCGCCGGTGTCGGCGAGGACGATGTCGCGGCGGTCCAGCGCGGTGCGCACGTCGGCCACGACGCGCTGCGGCACCAGCGGGAACGCCTCGTTGTCGCGCCCGTACTGGAGCTCTTCGTCGAGCAGCGTCCGGATCTTCTCGTTGCTGCCGAAGTCGTAGGTGAGCCCGTCGGGCAGTGCTGCCGCGAGTGCGTCCAGCGCTTGTGAGGGGTCGCCCTCGACGCCCACCGCGACCGGATAGTGGGCGTCCACCTCGGCGGGGAAGCGGTGCACGTGGACGATCCGCTTGTCGCCGTTCGGGTTGATCTTGACCGGGTCGAACTCCTGGATCTCGTAGCCCACGCAGATCAGCACGTCGGCCGCATCGAAGCCGAAGTTGCTGTAGTCGTGCCGCATGAATCCGACCGCGCCGAGAGCGTTCGGGTGGTCGTCCGGGAAGACACCCTTGCCGTGAAAGGTGGTCGCAACCGGGATGTTCAGCCGCTCGGCGAACCGCACGAGGGCGGCTGTGGCTCCGGCTCTGGCAGCGCCGTGACCTGCCAGCACGACCGGGTGCCGGGCAGCGGCGATCACCTCCACCGCACGTGCGATCTGTGAGGGCGACGGCGCATCAGTGTGCACCGCGTCGATCTGCAGGGGTGCCAGCGGCTCGGCGGGACGCTCCGCCTCGATGTCTTCCGGCACCGCCAGGAACACGGCACCGGGCCGCTCGCTCTGCGCGGTCTTGAACGCCTTGCGGGTCATCTCCGGTACCGCGTCGGGACACTCGATGCGGGCCGACCACTGGGTGACCGGAGCGAACATCGACACCAGGTCGATGACCTGGTGCGACTCCTTGTGGATACGGCGCAGCGACCCCTGCGCCGCCAAGGCCACCATCGGGGAGCTGTTGGTCATCGCGTCCGCGGTGCCGAGCAGCAGATTGATCGCACCGGGCCCCAGCGTCGCCGAGCACACTCCTGCCCGCCCGGTCAGCCGCCCGTAGATCTCCGCCATGAACGAGGCGGCCTGCTCGTGCCGCACCAGGATGTACCGGATCCCGGAGCCGTTCAGCGCGTCGACGAACCGGATGTTCTCCTCGCCCGGAATCCCGAAGACGTACTCCACACCCTCGGCCCGCAGACAACGCACCAACAGGTGCGCGACGTCCTCCACCGCTGCCGTGTCCCGCGACTCGCTCGCGTCTTCGCTGCCCATGACACGAACGTAGGCACGCCCACCGACCCCAGCCACTCACAGACCGCCGACCGAGGCGGCCGTGCGGACACCGATGCCCCGAGCATGCCGAGGCCGTTCGGCGGCACTGTGATGGCGGCCGCTCCGGTCGTCCCGCAGGCTGGAGCCGGATGTGAACACGCGCCGCCGAGCATCGTGCTGCGCAGAAAGCTCCGGGAGGACCGTGTGACCGCTTCGTCGCCCGCCACCGACACACCGCCGGCCCGCTACGACGACCTGCGGGCCATGGTGATCAACTGCACCCTCAAGCGCTCGCCGGAGGTCAGCAACACCCAGGGGCTGATCGACCGGAGCACCGCCATCCTGGGCGCGCAGGGCGTGCAGGTGGATGTCGTCCGGGCGGTGGATCACGACATCGCCACCGGCGTGTGGCCCGACATGACGGAGCACGGCTGGGAGAGGGATGCCTGGCCCGACCTCTACCAGCAGGTCCTGGCCGCCGACATCCTCGTCCTGGCGGGCCCGATCTGGCTGGGCGACAACAGCTCGGTGACGAAACAGGTGATCGAACGCCTCTACGCCTGCTCCAGCCTGCTCAACGACGCCGGCCAGTACGCGTACTACGGCCGCGTCGGCGGCTGCCTGATCACTGGCAACGAGGACGGCGTCAAACACTGCGCCATGAACGTCCTCTACAGCCTCCAGCACCTGGGATACACCATCCCGCCCCAGGCCGACGCCGGCTGGATCGGCGAGGCAGGCCCCGGCCCCTCCTACCTCGACCCCGGCTCGGGCGGCCCGGAGAACGACTTCACCAACCGCAACACCACCTTCATGACCTGGAACCTGCTGCATCTGGCCCGGGCGCTGAAGGACCTCGGCGGCATCCCCGCCTACGGCAACCAGCGCACCGCCTGGGACGCCGGCTGCCGCCGCGACTACGAGAACCCCGAACACCGGTAGGGACACGAGCGGCCGGGGCAGCCGCGCGCAGCCCGGAAGCAGCGTCCGTCTCCCCGCCGAGCGTGGCATGGTGCTGCATCTTCAGCCCAGCGCCTCGAGAGCCACCAGGATGTCGGCGGGTTCGGCTCGGGTGGTGTAGTCGGTAGGCTCGCAGCGAAGGCGTGGCCCTCGTCGATTCACTCGCCGAGCACCTCGCCCTCTGCGACCGCGGGGCCCGCGACAGCGACCCAGCCGCGCATCGGGCGGCCGGTCATGTCGAAGATCCTCGTGCCTGGCCGAGCAGGAGCTTCCTCGGTTGCTTCGGGGCAGACCCGGACCGTGAGGCCGTCGCCACTCACGCCGACGGCCCTGTTGCCGCGGTGGAGGAAAGCGATGCCACCGAGCATCCGCTTCTCGGTGATGTCGGGGTCCGTGCCCAGCCGTTCCATGATTCGCTCGGCCAGCCCTTCCCACGGCACGGTCGACCCAACGGCCGTGGAAGAACACCCGACTCCTGATGCGTGTGACGCGACCACGAGGCATGGGGGTCTGGAGATTCCCGAGGCGGTGGTTCCGCCGTTCGGCTTGCGACGGACACCCGCTTGCACCTCAGGCACGGACAGCTCACCTGCCCTGTGCCAGCTTGTAAGTGCCCTGTTGTCCGACATGGGTCGCGGCATTGCGACCGTCCTTGTGCGAGCGCAGCTCGAAGACTGGAGGAGACGGCCGATGGCAAGTGGCGGCCGGCCGTCGGGTCCGGCCAAAACCGGTGGGTCGCGACGCCGCAGGTCGGAAGAGAAGCCAGCGCTGGAGCGACTGAAGCGCCTACGTGGCACTGCGGTTGCTGCCGCTGCCGCGGGCCGTGCTCGGACTCGTGCAACGGCACAGCGCGTCGGGCAGCTTCCCCCACCCCCCGGGGCCGTTCCGTCCCGGATTCTGGCGCAGTCCGATCCGAGGGCCCTGGCTGACATCGGTGTTCGGCCTGGTCCTCCTGATCGGCATTCCGCTGCTGTTCGCCACCGGACTGCTCTCCTACGCCTCCTACAACCCCGACCTGAGCCCCCTCAACGACGAGACCCCCGACAAGGACGTGCTGGGCTTCTACCTCTTCAGCTGGCCCACACACCCCTACTGGCTGTACCGGCTGCTCCAGGGCGTCCACGTGACGCTGGGCGTGGTCCTCGTGCCGGTTCTACTGGCCAAGTTGTGGTCGGTGATCCCGAAGCTGTTCGAATGGCTGCCGGTGCGCTCCATCGCCCACGGACTCGAGCGGCTGTCGCTGCTGATGCTGGTCGGCGGCGTCATCTTCGAATTCGTCACCGGTATCCTCAACATCCAGCTCTACTACGTCTTCCCGGGCTCCTTCTATCGCCTGCACTTCTACGGCGCCTGGGTGTTCATCGCCGCCTTCGTCGTCCACGTGTGCCTCAGGCTCGGCCGGATGACACGAGCCCTGCGCTCGCGCAGTCTGAGCGTCGAGCTGCGTACCGACCTCGCCCACACCGTGCCCGAACCACCCGACCCCGACGGCCTCGTGGCGGGAGCCCCCGCTCAGCCGACGATGACCCGCCGCGGCGCCGTGGGCATGGTAGGCGTGGGATCGCTGCTCCTCCTCGCCGTGACCGCCGGACAGAGCATTGGCGGGTGGCTGCGCGGCACCGCGCTGCTCGCACCGCACAATCGCGATCCGGGCAGCGGCCCGAACAGCTTCCAGATCAACAAGACGGCGGCGAAGGTCGGCGTCACCCCCGCGCTCGTCGGACCCAACTGGCGGCTGGAGGTGCACGGACGCGGAGCCCCGCAGGTCTTCACACGCGAGCAGCTTCTGACGATGCCCCACCACGCCGCCGCGCTGCCGATCGCCTGCGTGGAGGGATGGTCCACGGACGACCAGCACCGGAGCGGCCTCCGGCTGGCCGACCTCGCCGCCCTGGCCGGCATGACCGAGGCCGGAAGCGTCCTGGTCGAATCCATCCAACCGCCGGGCCCGTTCACCAGGGTCGTGCTGCGGGGCAACCAGATCCGCGATCCCCGAAGCCTGCTCGCGCTCCGCGTCAATGGCGTGGACCTCTCGCTCGACCATGGCTACCCGGCTCGCATCATCGTCCCGGCCAACCCCGGCGTGAACAACACCAAGTGGGTCCACCGGATCACCTTCAGGCCGTGACCATGACACGATTCGTCCGCTGGTACGGCTCCGGCCCTCTGCACCTTCTGGTCCTGATCGCCTCGTTCGCCCTCACCGGATACGCCATGGTGCGCCTGTTCGCCGTCCGGCCGCTGGAGGTGGCGATCTGGTTCGTCGGTGCGGCCGTCCTCCACGACCTCATCCTGCTGCCCTTGTATTCGCTGGCCGACCTGTCGGCACTCTCCGTGCTGAGGCATCGTGCCACCGACGCACCGATGGTGCCGTGGATCAACTACCTGCGCGTCCCCGCCTTCCTGTCAGGTCTGCTCCTGCTGGTCTGGTTCCCCCTCGTCTTTCCTCTTGCCGTGCCCCACCCCGGTGACACCGGGCTGTCCGACAGCGTCTACCTCGGCCGATGGCTGGCGATCACCGGCGTGCTCTTCGGTGCCTCCGCGGTGGCCTTCGCGCTCAGCCTTCGTCGCGTACGGCGGGCCGGCCGCGGCGACGAGAGCCAGCCCGCCGCCGGTCGTGGCGCCACACCATGACGGGTGACGAGGACGAGCTGTACGACGGCGACGAGGATCCGTACGCGCTGGCTCTGCGACCGGCCTGCGGGCCGGTGTACCTGCGGCTGGCGGCCGGGCACCGTGTCCGGATGCCGGTCCACCGCTGGCACGCACGGCCCACAGTGGCCGACAAGACCGTGCTGGAACGCTGCGTCGGGCCCGTCCTCGACGTCGGCTGCGGGCCAGGCCGTTTGTGCAGAGAACTCCTCGGCCGGGGAGTCTTCGCCCTCGGGGTCGACATCGCACCTCGCGCGGTCGCGCTGACCAGTGCCCTGGGTGGGCTCGCACTCTGCCGATCGGTCTTCGACCGTCTGCCGGCCGAGAGAGGCTGGCAGACCCTTCTGCTCATCGACGGCAACATCGGTATCGGAGGGGACCCGCGCAGCCTGCTGCACCGCTGTCGTGGGCTCGTCGCGCCGGCGGGTCGCCTCGTCGTCGAGGTCGACCCCGACGACGTCGAGGAGCTGTGCACCGCCCGGTTCGAGGACCTCCAGGGCCATAGCGGGCCCCCCTTTCCCTGGGCGCGGCTCGGACGAGGAGCCCTCCGCAGGGTGGCCGAGGACCTTGGCCTCAGCGTCACCGACCAATGGACGAGCGGGCACCGATGTTTTGTCACCCTGGCTCACGGAAGATCATTCACGGGCCGTCCTGACGTGGGACCACCATGACGAGGAGGGCAGAATCGCGGGCGTCCCATCCGGGACCTGTCGGGCCCTCGACTTTGCAGGGCGTGCTTGGTGGGTTTCCATCGGTCCGGCGGCCGTGACGTGATCGATCACCTTTTGGGGCCGTACCGTTGGAGCGCCTCGTGGGCGACGGTCGCCCAATGAAGTTGGAATGCCAGGCTCGAGAACGGCGTCAAGTCGGACCGGCTGACGGAGTCGGTCCTGGGCACGACCGGGGGATGGCAGGGGCGCGCGGACCAGGGCGCTGAGAGGTCAAAGTACTTAGGGTGTGAGTGGCGATTCAGTCGTTCATCCACCTAGACGAGTGTTCCGTGCCGGAAGAGCAGCAGGCGCCCGAGTTGCCCGGCGCGCCTGGAGCAGAGCAGGCCGCGGACCTGCCGTATGAGCAGTCCGCCTTGGATGCTGCTCGCGTCGTGGCTCAGGGCGCGGCCGTTGTGGCCGCTGTGCTGGGCGCGGCGGGTCTGTCCGGCTGGGTCTTCGGCATCGACGTCCTGAGACGCATGCCCCGTGCCGACGCGACCATGAACGCAAACACCGTCGTGGCGCTGTTGGCACTCGGAATCTCCCTGTTTCTGGTGGCTCGCAGATCCGTCACGCCCTGGATGATCACCGCAGCCCGTGGGGCCGCAGCCCTGGCGGCCTTGATCGGCGGGCTCACCGTTGTGGAGTACTTGACCGGGGTGGGCCTGGGCATCGATGAACTGCTCTTCAGGGACGACACGGTGCGGGTGGCGACAGAGGTGCCTGGACGGATGGCACCGAACACGGCCACGGCACTGATGATCGGGGGCGTGGCAGCCCTGTGCGCGAGCTCGTCCCGGCTTCCCGCCTGGACGAGTCAGGTCCTGGGCCTGGCCGTTCTCACGCTGGGAATGCTGCGGCTGTACGGGTCCGCGTACGCCGTACCTGAACTGGAACGGTTCGGCGCCTACAAAGGCATGGCCCTGTACACCGGCCTGGCTCTGGTGCTCCTGGGCATCGCCGCCTTCCTCGCCCGGCCGGACCGGGGTCCTGCCGGACTGCTGATGAACGCGGGTACGACGGGAGCGCTGGGGCGCCGACTGTTCGCCACCGTCCTGGTCGTACCGCCGCTGCTGGGCTGGCTCGTCGTGGCCGGTGAGGACGCGGCGCTGTTCGGGACACGTCTGGGTACCGCGCTGCTGGTGTGCGGGCACGTGGCCGTGTTCACCGCGGTCATCTTCTCGGCATTGGTCGTGGGCCGCCGTATCGAGGTGGCGCACGCCCGTGCGGAATGGCAGGTGCGACAGAACGAACTGCTGCAGGCGTTCATGGACCACACACCCGCGGTGGTGTTCATCAAGGACCTGGACGGGCGCTTCCTGGCGGTCAACACGACGTTCGAGGAGAGCCTGGGCCTGTCCCGCGAGCGGGTACTGGGCCGCCGGGACCGGGATGTCATGCCGTCCGACCTCGCGCGTCAGGCGCGGGCCGCAGACCTCGCCATGCTGGCAGGGGGTACCCCCGTGCAGCGGGAGGAGTTGCTCGCCCTGCCGGGAGGGCCACGGGACCTCCTCACCAGTCTGTTCCCGCTCACCACGTCGTCCGGCAAGCCCTACGCGATAGGTGGCGTGGTCACCGACATCACAGAACGAGTCGCGGCCCAGCACGAGGTCCGGCGCGCTCACCAGCGCTTCCTGGCGCTGCTGGAATCCGCGCCTGACGCCACCCTGATCACGGACGGCCACGGCACCATCGCCATGGCCAACGCTCAGGTGCAACGATTGTTCGGACATGCGCCGGCCGACCTCGTCGGCACCCAGGTCATCGATCTGGTTCCCGTCCCGCGACGTCGACGGCACAGCGCCTTCCTCGGCGCCTACCTGAGGCAGGCGGACCCGAAGCCGATCGTCCTGGACCGGGGCCTGTACGGGCTGCACAGCGACGGCAGTGAGTTCCCCGTCGAGGTGAGCCTCAGTAGGCTCCAGGCCGATGAGGAGACGCTGGTGTTCCTGTCCGTGAGGGACATCACCGAACGCAGGCAGACCGAGGCCGAACGCGCCGAGCGCTACGAGGAGCACCGACGCATCGCCTACACCCTGCAGCACAGTCTCATGGGCGAGCCGTCCCGTCTGCCCCACTTGCCCAGCGCCCACCGGTATCTGGCGTCCGTCCAGGACCCCGGGGTCGGCGGCGACTGGTTCGATGTCATTCCCCTGGACCGGGACCGCACCGGCATCGTCGTCGGCGACGTGATGGGCCGGGGGCTGGAGGCAGCGGCCGTCATGGGCCAGCTGCGCGCAGCCTCCCACGCGCTGGCCCGCACGGGCGTACCTCCCAGTGAGCTGATGACCGGGCTGGATGCTTTCGTCGGTGACCTGGCGGACCAGCTCGTCACCTGCGTCTACCTGGTGGTGGACCAGAGCGGCCATGAGGTCACTCTGTGCTCGGCGGGACACCTCCCGGTCATCGTCCTGCCCCCTGGCGGGCCCGCCCGCCGGCTGCAGGCACCGGTCGGTGTGCCGCTGGGCGTCAACGATTCGTGTGGCGGCGGCGTGCCGTTCCGGCAGACGACCCAGCCGCTGCCACCGGGCAGCACTCTCGCGCTTTACACCGACGGACTGGTCGAGAGGCCCGGTACCGACATCGAGGCCCAGATCGACATCCTCGCCCACACTCTCGACGACGCGCTGAAGGGCGCTCCTCCGGATCCGGAGAGCCTCGATCAAGCCGCTGACCGGCTGATCAGAACCCTCATTCCGGAGACGGCCAAGCATGACGACGACGTGACGCTGCTCCTGATCGGGTTGCCCAAGCCCGATGGGACAGACTCCCGTAGTGAGCGGGTGAGCCCCCGCGCGCGCGGTGTTTCCGGCCCCCAGTGACCGACATCTGTACATTTACCTAGTAGGAGCTACGAGCTGTCAGGCGTGCGACAGTGGCGCCCGTGCCCAGAAACCACGCAGGTGAGGGCAGTATGTTCGACTTGAGTGCGCCGATCGTGGTCACGTTCATCGTGTACGTGGCCGTCATGGTCGGGACAGGTGTCTGGGCGTACAGCCGCACTCACACCTTCGCCGACTTCGCCCTGGGGGGCCGCAGGCTCAGCGCGTTTGTCGCCGCCCTGTCCGCAGGGGCCAGCGACATGTCCGGCTGGCTGTTTCTTGCGTTTCCCGGAGCGGTGTACGCGGCCGGCGTCGGTGCCAGCTGGATCGCGGTCGGCTTGGTGCTCGGCACCTACGCCAACTGGCTGTTCGTCGCGCCGAGGCTGCGTACCTACACCGAGCGCGCCGGGAACGCCGTGAGTCTGTCGGCCTATCTGGAGGAGCGGTTCGAGGACCGCACCCGGACGCTTCGGATGGTCTCGGCGGCAGTCACTCTTGTGTTCTTCACCGTCTACGTCGCCAGTGGGCTGGTGGCCGGCGGGCTGCTGTTCGAACAAATCTTCGATGTCAGGTTCGGGCTCGGGGTGGCCCTGACCGCCCTGGTGATCGTCATCTACTCGTGCCTGGGCGGCTTCCTCGCCGTGAGCCTCACGCACGTCATGCAGGCCACACTGATGTTCCTCGCCCTGCTCGTGCTCCCCGTCATCGGCATCGGGGCACTGGGCGGCTTCGGTGCGCTGCGCGACACCCTCAACAGCAAGACACCCGGCCTGCTGGACATGGGTGCCAAGGTCGGCTTCACGGACGGACAGTGGTCGGCCGGCGGCTCGCTCGGCGCTGTCGCGATCATCTCGCTGCTCGCCTGGGGTCTGGGCTATTTCGGTCAGCCGCACATCCTGGCCCGCTTCATGGGAATCCGCAGCACCGGCGCCATCCCCGCGGCCCGACGTATCGAAACCGGGTGGGTCATCATCGTGCTCGCTGGCGCCACGGTCGTCGGCCTGGTGGGGATCGCGCTGACCGGCACGCCGCTCCACGACCCGCAGACGGTGTACATCAGTTTGAGCCGGGCTTTGCTCGATCCGTGGGGTGCCGGGGTCATGTTGATCGCCGTACTGGCTGCGATCATCTCCACCGCGGACAGTCAGCTCCTCGTGTCGTCCGTCGCTCTCACGGAGGATTTCTACCGCGCGTTCCTCCACCGGCGCGCCTCAGACCGGGCACTGGTGTGGGTCGGTCGCGCCGCTGTCGTCGTCGTGACCCTGGTGGCCTTCGTGATCGCGCTCAGGGGCGGCGGGCTGCTGGGTATCGTCGCCTACGCCTGGGCAGGCTTCGGTGCCGCCTTCGGACCGGTCGTCCTTCTCTCGCTGTACTGGCCGCGCATGACCTGGGCCGGGGCCATGGCCGGGATCGTGTCGGGTGCGGCAACCGTGCTGCTGTGGAAGAAGATCAATCCGCTGCTAGGCCCTCTCGAGTCGGGCGTGTACGAAATGGTCCCGGGCGTCCTGGTCGCCACGGTCGCCGCGCTGGTCTTCGGCAGGTTCGTCGGCCGACCCCCGAAAACGGCCTTCTGGCGGATGCCGGGCGGCGGAGTGAGCCAGCTGGTGCTCACTCCCTTCCTCGCCCACGCACCGGTCGGCATCGCAGTCCTCGACACGGACCTGCGGTACGTCTGGGTCAACGAGCCACTGGACCGCGAGATCCCCCTCGAACGGCGGCTGGGCCGACGCATGGCGGAAGTACTGCCGAAGGCGGAGGCCGAGGCTCTTGAGGAGCAGCTGCGCGGGGTTCTGGAGACCGGCGATTCGGTGATGGACTATGAGTACCGCGGCCCCAGCCACACCGACCCCGACCACATCCGCGCGATCTCCGCCTCCTTCTTCGCCATGAAGGACCGCAACGGCCGGAACGTGGGTGTCTGGTACATGGTCATCGACGTCACCGAGCGCTGGCGGGCCCAGGAACGCCTGGCCCTGCTCAACGACGCCGCTGCCCGCATCGGCAGCACCCTGGACGTGACACGGACCGCACAGGAACTGGCCGACAACGCCGTGCCCTCCGTCGCCGACTTCGTCGCCGTCGACCTCTTGGACTCGGTAACGAGAGGTGAGGAGCCGGCCCCAGGGCCGGTCGGTATGGCACCCGTCATCCGGCGCGCGGGGCAGCAGTCGGTGCGTGAGGGCTGCCCCGAGGCGACGCTGGCAGTGGGAGAGACGGTTCGGCGCGCACCTTCCTCACCCGTGACCCGATGCCTGCTGGAGAGCAGAACCCTCGTGGAACGGACTCTGGACCAGACCACCAGCCCGTGGGTGACCCAGGACGAGTCGACAGGCGCCTCCATCCGCGAGTACGACATCCGATCGGTGATGGTGGTTCCGGTGCGGGCGCGCGGGGTCACCCTGGGCGCGGCGACGTTCGCCCGTTCCCGGCGACTGGGCCCGTTCGAGCAGGACGACGTACGTCTCGCCGAGGAACTCGTCTCCCGCGCCGCGGTGTGCATCGACAACGCGCGCCGTTTCACCCGCGAGCGCACCGCGGCCCGTTCCATGCAGCGCTACTTGCTGCCGCAGGAACTGACGGGAGGGTCTGCTCTGGAGGTGGCGTCGTGGTATCTCCCGGCGGATGCCCCCACTGGTGTGGGCGGCGACTGGTTCGACGTGATTCCGCTCTCCGGAGCACGCATCGCACTGGTCGTCGGGGACGTGGCCGGGCACGGCATCAACGCAGCGGCGACCATGGGACGCCTGCGCACCGCCGTACGCACGCTCGCCAATCTCGACCACTCTCCGGACGAACTGCTGGCTCATCTGGACGACCTGGTCATCGGCCTCATGGGGGCCGAAGGCAGCGACGGATCGACGGCGGCCGAGGACGCCGCCGCGGGTACCGCGTTCATGGGAGCCACCTGCCTGTACGCCGTCTACGACCCGGTCAGCAGGCGGTGCACGCTGGCCCGGGCCGGTCACCTCCCGCCGGTGATCGTCGGTCCCGACGGCGGCGCCGAAATCGTGAACCTGCCCGCCGGACCGCCACTCGGCCTCGGGTATCTCCCCTTCCAGTCCGTCGAAATGGAACTGGCCGAAGGCAGCCTCATCGCGCTCTATACCGACGGCCTCATCGAGTCCTTCGACCGGGACATCGACGTCGGACTCTCCCGGCTGGGTAATGTCCTCGCCGCGCCCCGGCCGACGCTGGAGGAGAGCGGCCGCAGGGTGATCGACGACCTGCTGGTCGGCCCGCCGTCCGACGATGCGGCACTGCTCCTCGCCCGGACCCGTGTCCTGCCCCGGGACCGGGTCGTGTCCTGGGATCTGCCCAGCGATCCGGCCACCGTCGCGCACGCCCGCGCCCTCGCCGCCCAGCAGCTGACGGAGTGGGGCATACTCGATCTGACGTTCACCACCGAGCTCATCGTCAGCGAACTGGTCACCAATGCCATCCGCCACGCGAGAGGGCCGGTCTGCCTCCGCCTGATCCGGGACCGCAGCCTGATCTGCGAGGTCTCCGACGCCAGCAGCACATCGCCACGCCTGCGCCACGCCCGGACCACCGACGAGGGAGGGCGGGGCTTGCTGATCGTGGCCCAGCTTGCCCGCCGTTGGGGCACCCGCTACACGACGACCGGCAAGATCATCTGGACGGAACAGGCCGTTCCGGACGGCACCGTCGCCTAGCCACCTCGACGCCTGTATCGCAGCGGCACGCCCTCCGCCGCACCACCTCGGGCCGGGAGTGAGGTAGGCGGGCCCGCATGGCGGCTGGGGTCCCGGAACTCTCACGAAACGATGCGCGGAGGCTCCCGCATGGGGTTCCAGGCGAACCAGTCCAGAACCTCGGAACCGAGGTCTCAAGGGGCATTGAGCAAGTCGCCGTCCCGGCCGAGGAAGCGGCCCAATTGGTGCGAGGGGCACGGTGACGACGTTCCGCCGGGTGCCCACCGAGCGCCACGAGCGCCTGATGGCCATGCGCGAGAAGCGCAGGCTCATCACAGACGCCGACGTCGAAGCGGCGATCGAGGAGGTGGACACCAGTGGACTCGTCCCGCTCCTCGAGGAGTTCGTCCACCTCCCACGCGGCCGACACCGCACCCTGCACATCAGAAGCCTCCTGATCGGCCTTCACCTGTGCACCCAGGACACCGGCGGCAAGATCGTCCTGGAACGGGTCACCGACATCCTGTACTTCCGCATCACCCCGCGGCTGCGCACGCTGCTGGAAATCCCCGAGCACGAAGACCACGACCAGGGGTTCGAGGCGGCCTACGCCGTCGTCCGCCGCCTCTTCCACGCGATGAAGGACGCGATGAACCCGTCACCGCTGCCGCCCAACGGGCACCTGTCCCGCGGGGAGGCCCAGGACCTCGCAGCGGCAGCGGACGCCGACGAACTCGCCGAACGGGAGCGGCGGCTGGCCCTGTTCACCGAGTTCCTGCTCGACGCTTCCGTACGGCCTCTCCACGGTCTGCTGAGCGAGCTGGCGGAGGTGTCCTTGGGTGTGGACGCCACACCGGTCCGTACGTTCTCTCGCGGCCGCCGCACGAACGGGCCGGAGCTCGCCACAGACCCGGACGCCGGCTGGTACGTGCGCGAAGGCGACCACCGAGACCCCGACACGCCGGTCGCCGATTCCATGCGCCCTGCCCCAGCACCCGCCAAGAAGGGCCGGTCAAAGACCCCGTTGCGCGAGAAGAAGCCCTCGCTCAAGAAGAAGTACCTCTTCGGCTACGACGCCCACCTCATCGTGACCCGGGATGCCGAACACGACGCCGTGCTCCTCGACGACGGCACACCAAACCCCGATGTCCTCCCCGCCCTTGTGCTCGGCGCGGCTCTCGACAAGCCCGGTCACCGTCCGGCGTACAACGGCCTGAAGATCCTCAACCGACTCCGGGAGCGTGGATACAAACCCGGATTCCTCGCCGGAGACCGCGCCTACAACAACTCCGAGCCCGACGAATGGCAGATCCCTGTCCGGGCCATGGGCTACAAGCCCGTCTACGACTACCGCGCGGACCAGCTCGGCAAGCAGGGCGGAACACACGGCGCGGTCCTCGTCGAAGGCCGCTGGTACTGCCCGTCCATGCCCCAGCCCCTCATCACCGCCACCATCGACCTGCACGCCGACCGCATCGACCGCGAAACTTGGGTCCGACTGATCGCGGCCCGCCGAGGCAGGCAAGGCCCAGTGCTCCATCAAGCCCCGCACCATGGGCCGCGGAATCCATCTCCCCTTGGTCGACCCGGAGCCAAGCCCGGTCGGCCCGCTCAAGGTCTGCCGCCGGCGCACCATCACCATCAGCCCCGAGACCGGAGCCAAGCACTGGCAGGCCCTGGAATACGGCGGCCCCGAATGGCAGAAGGTCTACTTCCGGCTCCGCAACAGCGTCGAGGGCTACAACGGCTACGCCAAGAACCCCCTCGCCGAGGGCATCGAATCCGCCGGCTCCCGCCGCATCCGCGGCATCGCAGCGCAAACGATCCTGCTCGCCTTCCAACTGGCCCACGCCAACCGCCGCAGGATCAAAAAGTGGCTGGACACTCTGTCCCTCGGCGGCGAGCGACCACGCCGGCGCACCCACCATCGCCGTCAGACGAAAGAACCGAAGACCTGGACCCCGACCGGGCACCTCACACCCGACGCCGCCTAGCCGGGCAAGCCCCCAGGTAACAACACGACATCACTTGAAGAAAAGCCGTAGACCCCATCGGTGAGATGGCTCACCGATGGGGTCTCCTATGTCCGTTCCCAGGTGTGCGATCCCTCACAAACCCGGACACAACGAGAAAAGGGCCCCCGCCGTGACTTCCGTCACCGGCAGAGACCCGTTTCGTCGGTTTCTCTCTGTGCGCGAGGGGGGAGTTGAACCCCCACGCCCTTGCGGGCACTGGAACCTGAATCCAGCGCGTCTGCCTATTCCGCCACCCGCGCATTGGGTGTGTCTTCCGGCTCCGTCCCTTTCGGGCTGGCCCCTTCCGACATGCAGAACATTAGCACGCCGTACGGGGTGGGTTCACATCCCTTCCCGGCCCCCGGTCCCCACCCCGTACCCGGCCACGTTTCAGGGAGTCCCTGGTCACGTATCAACCTCGTACCGGTCCAGGGCATCTCCCCAGGAGGCGGACCGGGAGCACAGCAGGGTGCGGGACACTGGTCAGTGTCCGCCTCTACGATCCTTGTCTGGAGGGGTTCGAAGGGCAGCCGCTCGGGGAACCGGCTGATTGCCGGACGCGTAGATACGATCAGTAAGCAGTACCGGGCAGGACAGCGGCACAGAGCAGGGCAAGGAAGCAGCGTCAGCGACGGAGGAGGTGCCCCATGGGAGTCCTGAAGAAGTTCGAGCAGCGTCTCGAAGGTCTGGTCAACGGCACCTTCGCCAAGGTCTTCAAGTCCGAGGTCCAGCCGGTGGAGATCGCCGGTGCGCTCCAGCGGGAGTGCGACAACAACGCCACCATCTGGAACCGGGACCGCACCGTGGTCCCCAACGACTTCATCGTGGAGCTGAGCGCGCCGGACTTCGAGCGCCTCAGCCCCTACTCCGGGCAGCTCGGCGACGAGCTGGCCGGCATGGTGCGCGACTACGCCAAGCAGCAGCGCTACACCTTCATGGGCCCGATCAAGGTCAACCTGGAGAAGGCGAACGACCTCGACACCGGCCTGTACCGGGTGCGCTCGCGCACCCTCGCCTCCTCCGCCAGCCAGCAGGGCGCGGCCCCCTCGGCTCCGGCCAGCCGCCCCGGCCAGGGCGGCTACGGCCACCCGCCCGCCGCTCCCGCCGGAGCGCCCCCGATGCCGTCCGCGCCGCCGCCCGGCGCACGGCCCGGCGGCTACGGCTACCCCCAGCCCGCCGCGCAGCGGCCCTCGGCCGCCCCGGCGAGCGGCGGGCGCACCCGCTACTGGATCGAGATCAACGGCAACCGCCACCAGATCTCCCGCGCGACGCTGGTGCTGGGCCGCAGCACCGACGCCGACGTGCGGATCGACGACCCCGGCGTCTCCCGCCGGCACTGCGAGATCCGGACCGGAACGCCCTCGACGATCCAGGATCTCGGCTCCACCAACGGCATCGTGGTGGACGGGCAGCACACCACCCGCGCTACGCTCCGCGACGGCTCGCGGATCGTCGTGGGCAGCACCACCATCATTTACCGGCAAGCCGAAGGGTGAAGCGGGGGCAATGTCAGAGCTGACCCTCACGGTCATGCGGCTGGGTTTCCTGGCCGTACTGTGGCTGTTCGTGATCGTGGCCGTGCAGGTCATCCGAAGCGACCTGTTCGGTACGCGTGTCACCCAGCGCGGGTCGCGCAGAGAGGCCGCACGCCCGCAGCAGGCGGCCCGGCAGCAGTCCGCGCCCCCGCAGCAGCGCGCCCAGCAGGGCGGCGGCGGCCGACGCGGCCGCAACGCCCCCACCAAGCTGGTTGTGACCGAAGGCACACTGACCGGCACCACCGTCGCGCTGCAGGGCCAGACCATCAGCCTGGGCCGGGCACACGACTCCACGATCGTGCTGGACGACGACTACGCCTCCAGCCGCCATGCCAGGATCTACCCGGACCGCGACGGCCAGTGGATCGTCGAGGACCTCGGCTCCACCAACGGCACCTATCTGGACCGGTCCCGGCTGACGACCCCCACACCGATCCCGCTGGGCGCGCCGATTCGCATCGGCAAAACCGTCATCGAGCTGCGGAAGTAGTGCTACGTCATGAGTGAGCGCGAGCGGAGCGAGCACGCAGCGGCAGGCCGCACCCCGGTCTGCGGCGCGCTCCCGACCGGAGGGTGGGCAGTGTGGCTCGACACGACCGGCTGTACCCGGAGCCGACTGGCGAGGTGCGCATGAGTCTGTCACTGCGCTTCGCCGCCGGATCGCACAAGGGCATGATCCGGGAGGGCAACGAGGACTCCGGTTACGCCGGTCCGCGCCTGCTCGCCATCGCCGACGGCATGGGCGGCCAGGCGGCCGGCGAGGTCGCCTCCTCCGAGGTCATCTCCACCCTGGTCACGCTCGACGACGACGTGCCCGGCTCCGACATCCTCACCTCCCTCGGCACCGCCGTGCAGCGCGCCAACGACCAGCTGCGCGCCATGGTCGAGGAGGACCCCCAGCTCGAGGGCATGGGCACCACCCTCACCGCCCTGCTGTGGACCGGGCAGCGGCTCGGTCTCGTGCACGTGGGCGACTCGCGGGCGTACCTGCTGCGCGACGGGGTGCTGACCCAGATCACCCAGGACCACACCTGGGTGCAGCGGCTCGTCGACGAGGGCCGGATCACCGAGGAAGAGGCCACCACCCACCCGCAGCGCTCCCTGCTGATGCGCGCCCTCGGCAGCGGCGACCACGTCGAACCCGACCTGTCGATCCGCGAGGTCCGGGCCGGCGACCGCTACCTGATCTGCTCCGACGGCCTGTCCGGCGTCGTCTCCCACCAGACGATGGAGGAGACCCTCGCCAGCTACCAGGGCCCGCAGGAGACCGTGCAGGAGCTGATCCAGCTCGCGCTGCGCGGCGGCGGCCCCGACAACATCACCGTCATCGTCGCCGACGTCCTCGACCTGGACACCGGGGACACCCTCGCCGGGCAGCTGTCCGACACCCCGGTGGTGGTCGGCGCCGTCGCCGAGAACCAGCACCACCTGCACGACAACGGCATCATGCAGACCCCGGCCGGCCGCGCCTCCCACCTCGGCCGCCAGGGCCACGGACAGGGCGGCGGCGAGTTCGGCCCGCCCGGCTCCGGCGACACCGGCTACATCCCGGCCGGAAGCTTCGGCGACTACACCGACGAGGACTTCGTCAAGCCGCGCAAGGGCCGCAAGTGGCTGAAGCGGTCCCTCTACGGCGGCCTGGCCCTCGCGGTCATCGGCGGCGGCCTGTACAGCGGTTATCGCTGGACACAGACGCAGTACTACGTCGGCACCAGCGGCGAGCACGTGGCGCTGTACCGCGGCATCAGCCAGGACCTGGCGTGGGTGTCGCTCTCGGAGGTGGAGAAGGACCACCCCGAGATCGAACTCAAGTACCTGCCGCCCTACCAGCAGAAGCAGGTCAAGAACACGATCGCGGCAGGTGGTCTGCAGCAGGCCCAGACGAAGATCGAGGCACTGTCCGTGCAGGCCTCCGCGTGCAAGAAGCAGGCGGAACGCACGGCAGCGGAGACCGAGAAGAACGCCAAGACGGGCCAGGGCGAGGCCGGAGGCACCACGGGAACCACCCGTACCTCCCTCACGTCCAAGGCATCACCGACGCCGAACCCGTCGGCCTCCACGACGTCTCCGAAGTCCAAGTCCCCGACCCCGTCCGCGACCGCCACGCCCAATCCCGGCCCGAGCCTCTCCGAGGATGAGCAGAAGGTCGTCGATCAGTGCGGCAAGCAGTAAAGCCGTGAGAGGCCCTGTCACACGATGAGCAGTACTTCGAATTCGCCGACCCACCACACGTCCACGATCGGCGCGATCGGCGCACCGAGCCGTCGCAACACCGAGCTGGCCCTGCTGATCTTCGCCGTGGCCATCCCGGTGTTCGCCTACGCCAACGTGGGCCTGGCCCTCGACGACCAGGTGCCCGCGGGCCTGCTGGCCTACGGCCTGGGCCTCGGCCTGCTGGCCGGCATCGCCCACTTCGTCGTACGGAAGTTCGCCCCGTACGCCGACCCGCTGCTGCTGCCCCTGGCCACCCTGCTCAACGGTCTCGGCCTGGTCGCCATCTGGCGGCTCGACCAGTCCAAGCTGCTGCAGGGCATCGGCGTGGCCGGCGGCAAGGCGACCAACCAGCTGATCTACACCGCGATGGGCATCGCGCTCTTCGTCGCTGTGCTGTTCTTCCTCAAGGACCACCGGGTCCTGCAGCGCTACACCTACATCTCCATGGTCGGCGCGCTGGTCCTGCTGCTGCTCCCGCTGGTCCCGGGCCTCGGCGCCGACCTCACCTACGGCGCCAAGATCTGGATCCAGGTCGGCAGCTTCACCATCCAGCCCGGTGAGTTCGCCAAGATCGTGCTGGCGGTCTTCTTCGCCGGCTACCTGATGGTGAAGCGGGACGCGCTGGCGCTGGCCAGCCGCCGCTTCATGGGCCTGTACCTGCCGCGTGGCCGCGACCTCGGCCCGATCGTCGTCGTCTGGGCGATGTCGATCCTCATCCTGGTCTTCGAGACCGACCTCGGTACGTCGCTGCTGTTCTTCGGAATGTTCGTCATCATGCTGTACGTCGCCACCGAGCGGACCAGCTGGATCGTCTTCGGTCTGCTGATGTCCGCGGTCGGCGCCGTCGGCGTGGCGAGCTTCGAGCCGCACATCCAGGTGCGTGTCCAGGCGTGGCTCAACCCGATGCACGAGTACGTGCTCAGCCGCACCCCGGGCGTCACCGGCGTCCACTCCGACCAGCTGCAGCAGGCCCTGTGGGCGTTCGGCTCCGGCGGCACCCTCGGCACCGGCTGGGGCCAGGGCCACTCCGAGCTGATCCGGTTCGCCGCCAACTCCGACTTCATCCTCGCCACCTTCGGCGAGGAGCTGGGCCTGGCCGGCATCATGGCGATCCTGCTGATCTACGGCCTGATCGCGGAACGCGGCGTGCGCACCGCCCTCGCCGCCCGCGACCCGTTCGGCAAGCTGCTCGCCATCGGCCTGTCCGGCGCTTTCGCCCTCCAGGTCTTCGTCGTGGCAGGCGGTGTGATGGGCCTCATCCCGCTGACCGGTATGACGATGCCGTTCCTCGCCTACGGCGGTTCCTCCGTGATCGCCAACTGGGCGCTGATCGGCATCCTGATCCGCATCAGCGACACCGCCCGCCGGCCGGCGCCCACGCCCGCAGCCAACCCCGACGCCGAGATGACCCAGGTGGTCCGCCCGTCATGAACAAGCCCCTGCGCCGGATCGCGATCTTCTGCGGACTCCTCGTCCTCGCCCTGCTGATCCGCGACAACTGGCTCCAGTACGTGAAGTCCGACGCGCTGCGCACCGACAAGGACAACCGCCGGGTCGCCATCGAGCGGTACGCGAACCCGCGGGGCGACATCATCGTCGACGGCGACCCGATAACCGGATCCGTCGAGTCCAAGAGCGGCGACTTCAAGTACAAGCGCACGTACAAGAACGGGCCCATGTGGGCCCCGGTCACCGGCTACTCCTCGCAGGCCTTCGACAGCAGCCAGCTGGAGAAGATCAACGACGGCATCCTCACCGGCACCGACGACCGGCTCTTCTTCCGCAACACCCTCGACATGATCACGGGCAAGCAGAGGCAGGGCGGCAACGTCGTCACCACGCTCAACGCGGCCGCGCAGAAGGCGGCGTACGAGGGCCTCAAGAACCAGGGCGGCAAGGGCGCCGTGGTCGCCCTCGACCCGTCCACCGGCAAGATCCTCGCGCTCGCCTCGTACCCGTCGTACGACCCCTCGTCCTTCGCGGGCAACTCCACCGACGTGGACTCCAAGAACTGGACCAAGCTCCAGAAGAAGAACAACCCGGCCGACCCGATGCTGAACCGGGCGCTGCGCGAGACCTACCCGCCGGGCTCCACCTTCAAGGTGGTCACGGCCGCGGCCGCGCTGGAGAACGGGCGGTACAAGTCGGCGGACGAGAACACCGACTCCCCGCTGCCCTACATCATGAAGGGCACCACCACCGAGCTGAAGAACGAGGGGAACATCCCCTGCAAGAACGCGACCATGCGTGAGGCGCTGCGCGTGTCCTGCAACACCGTCTTCGGCAAGATCGGCGCCGACCTCGGCAACGACAAGATGCTGGCCGAGGCGAAGAAGTTCGGCTTCGACTCCGAACAGTTCACCCCGGTCCGCGCCAACGCCTCGGTGTTCTCCGAGCACATGAACTCGTCGCAGACCGCCCTGTCCTCCATCGGCCAGTACAACACCGCGGCCACCCCGCTGCAGATGGCCATGGTCGCCTCGGCCGTCGCCAACGACGGCAGGCTGATGAAGCCGTACATGGTCGACGAGCTGCAGTCCTCCAACGTCGACCCGGTCGCCAAGACCGAGCCGAAGGAGCTGAGCCGCCCGCTGTCGCCGACGAACGCGCAGATCCTGCAGTCGATGATGGAGACCGTCGTCAAGAGCGGCACCGGTCAGAGGGCGCAGATCGGCGGCGGCGTCACCGTCGGTGGCAAGACGGGTACCGCCCAGCACGGTGTGGCGAACAGCGCCAACCCGTACGCGTGGTTCATCTCATACGCCAAGCTCAGCGACGGCAGCTCGCCGGTCGCCGTGGCCGTGGTGGTCGAGGACGAGAACGCCAACCGCGACGACATCTCCGGTGGCGGCCTGGCCGCCCCGATCGCGAAGAGCGTCATGGAGGCGGTCATCAGCACCAAGAAGTGACCCTGCACACGTCCCCTTCACATCGTTGCACGTTGCGATACCGGTCCTGTATCGGGTTACGGGCTTGGCCAGGTCACACAACGCGAGCCGGGTACGGTAGGCCCGGACGGCAGCCTTCGGCCGCACACGGACGTGCGCGGCCGAGACCGACGGAGAGGGCTGGTAGGTAGCTATGGAAGAGCCGCGTCGCCTCGGCGGCCGGTACGAGCTGGGCCAGGTGCTCGGCCGTGGTGGCATGGCGGAGGTCTACCTCGCGCACGACACCCGGCTCGGCCGCACCGTGGCAGTGAAGACCCTGCGCGCCGACCTGGCACGCGACCCTTCCTTCCAGGCCCGCTTCCGCCGGGAGGCCCAGTCGGCCGCCTCGCTCAACCATCCCGCGATCGTCGCGGTCTACGACACGGGCGAGGACTACATCGACGGGGTCTCGATCCCCTACATCGTGATGGAGTACGTCGACGGTTCGACACTCCGTGAGCTGCTTCACTCCGGCCGCAAGCTCCTGCCCGAGCGCGCGATGGAGATGACCATCGGCATCCTCCAGGGCCTGGAGTACGCCCACCGCAACGGCATCGTCCACCGTGACATCAAGCCGGCGAACGTCATGCTGACGCGCAACGGCCAGGTCAAGGTGATGGACTTCGGCATCGCCCGGGCCATGGGCGACTCCGGCATGACCATGACCCAGACCGCCGCGGTCATCGGCACGGCGCAGTACCTCTCCCCGGAGCAGGCCAAGGGCGAGCAGGTCGACGCCCGGTCGGACCTCTACTCGACCGGCTGTCTCCTCTACGAGCTGCTGACGGTACGGCCGCCCTTCGTGGGCGACTCCCCGGTGGCCGTGGCCTACCAGCACGTCCGCGAGGAGCCGCAGGCCCCGAGCGTCTTCGACCCCGAGATCACCCCCGAGATGGACGCCATCGTCCTGAAGGCGCTGGTCAAGGACCCGAACTACCGCTACCAGTCGGCCGACGAGATGCGCGCCGACATCGAGGCCTGCCTCGACGGCCAGCCGGTCGCGGCGACGGCCGCGATGGGCGCGGTCGGCTACGGCGGCTACCCCGACGACCAGCCGACGACGGCGCTGCGTCCGGATGCGGGGGCCGGCGCCACGTCGATGCTGCCCCCGATGAACCCGGACGACGGCGGCTACGGCTACGACGACCGCCCCGACCGGCGCCGCCAGCAGAAGAAGAACAACACCTCCACGATCCTCCTCGTGGTCGCGGCCGTGCTGGTCCTGATCGGCGCGATCCTGATCGGCAAGTGGGTCTTCAGCCAGAAGAACACGGACGAGACCTTCGCAGCCCCGCACTTCGTCGGCAACAGCTACGCCACCGCCCAGCAGATGGCCACCAACCGCGACCTGAAACTGGCAAAGCCCACCTTCAAGCCCTGCGACAACCAGCCGAAGGGCAACGTCTGCACCCAGGACCCCCAGGCGGGTACGGACGTCAAGAAGGGCGACACGATCAAGCTGGTGGTGTCGACGGGCGCCCCCAAGGTCACCGTGCCGGACGTCCGCGGCATCCAGTTCGACGATGCTGAGTCCCAGCTGAAGGACAAGGGCTTCACGGTCGACAAGAAGATCGAGGTCTCCACGCAGACCCCGGGTGTCGTCACCGCCCAGAACCCCCTTGGCGGCACGAAGAAGGAGAAGGGCTCCACGATCACGCTCACGGTCGCCAAGGCCGAGGAGAAGATCACGATCCCCAGCGACCTCGTCGGCAAGTCCTGCGACGACGCCAAGACCGAGCTGCAGAACCTGGGCCTGGTGCCGACCTGCAACGACACCCCGACCAACAACCCCGACGACGACGGCAAGGTCCTCTCGACCAACCCGCAGGCGGGCGAGCAGGTCTTCAAGAACACCAACGTGGTGATCAACGTCGGCAAGGTGCAGGGCCCGCAGCAGACGCAGGTCCCGCAGGTCCAGAACCAGAAGCTCAAGGACGCCCGGAAGATGCTCGAGCAGGCGGGTCTTCAGGTCGCCGTCCAGGGCTCCCAGGACGACAACGCCGTCGTCGTCACCTCCAACCCGACCCCGGGCACCACGGTCAACCAGGGCGACACGGTCACCCTGTTCACGGTGGACCAGGGCGGCAACAACAACGGCGGGACGAACATCTTCGGCGGCACCAACGGCTGACGCCCCGCACCTATGAGTGGGCCCCTGCCGGGAAGTTCCGGCAGGGGCCCACTCATAGGTGCGGCGTCTCAGCGCAGCTCCGCCGGCGGTGTCCGCTTGCTGTCCACCTTCTCCACGCGGACCAGCTCGCCCCACACCACGTAGCGGTATTCGGACGTGTAGACCGGGGTGCACGTCGTCAAGGTGATGTAGTGGCCCGGCTTCTTCTTGCCGGACTCCTTGGGGATCTGGGAGAGGACCTTGACGTTGTACTTCGAGGTCTCGGGGAGGATCGAGTACACCTTGTAGACGTACCAGTCGTCCTTCGTCTCGAAGACGATCGGGTCGCCCTTCTCCACCTTGTCGATGTTGTGGAACTTCGCGCCGTGGCCGTCCCGGTGCGCGGCGAGGGTGAAGTTGCCCTCCTTGCCGGTCATGGGGAGCGTGGCCCTGCCGGGGTCCGTGTAGTAGCCGGCCACGCCGTCGTTGAGGACGTCCGTGCCCGTGCCCTTCTCGACCAGGACCTCGCCGTTGCGCATCGCCGGCACGTGCAGGAAGCCGATGCCGTCCTTGGTGTCCAGCGCGCCGGGTCCCGAGTCGGTGGCGTGGGCCCAGTGGTCACGGACCCTGTCGGCCTCCCGGTCCGCCTTGCGGTCCGCTATCACGTTCGTCCACCAGAGCGAGTAGACGACGAACAGGCCCAGCAACACGCCCGCCGTGATGAGGAGTTCGCCGAAGGCGCTGACCGCCAGCGCGATCCGGCCGGGGCGGCGGCGCGGGGCCGGGGCCTCGTCGGACGCGTCGGTGTGCTCTTCGGTCTCGTCGGCGGTCGCTGCCACTTGTTCCCTCTGCCTTACTCGATGAGCGCGTCCGGCTTGCCCTTGCTGCGCGGGCGTTCCTCGACCATCTTGCCCCAGACGATCAACCGGTACTTGCTGGTGAACTCCGGCGTACAGGTGGTGAGGGTGATGTACCGGCCCGGCTCGGTGAATCCGGAGCCCCTGGGGATCGGGTTCAGCACACTGGTGTTGGACGGCGGGGTCACCGGCAGCATCGAGGTCACCTTGTACACGAAGTACGTGTCCTGCGTCTCGACCACGATCGCGTCGCCGGCCGCGAGCCTGTTGATGTACCGGAACGGCTCACCATGGGTGTTGCGATGCGCGGCCAGTCCGAAGTTGCCGGTCTTCGCGTCCGGCATCGCCGTCTTCAGCGCGCCCTCGCCGTAGTGGCCGACCATCCCCTTGTCGAGCACCTTCTTGTTGCTGACGCCCTCCGCGATCGGCGCCACCACGTCCAGCTTCGGGATGTCCAGGATGGCGAAGCCCTGCCCCGGCTCGAACACCCCGGGGGCCCGCCTGCCGCTGGCCCAGTCGTCCTGCAGCTGGTGTGCCTCACTGCCCGCCTGCGCATGAGCGCGGACGTTCGTCCACCACAGCTGGTAGGTGACGAACAGCAGCATCAGCACGCCGGTGGTGATGAACACCTCGCCGATCGCCCGGCTCGCGACGACGGCCGGGCTCGGCTTGCGCAGCCGCGCCTGACGTCGGGCCTCGACACGGGAGAGCGGCCGCTGCGACGCGGACTGCGAGGGGGTGTCCGGCCCGCCCGCCGGCCCTCGGCTCCCGCCATGGCGGCCACCGCGCCGCTTGGCGGCCTTTCTGCGGGCCGCACGGCCACCCGGTGTGGTTCCGGTGGTGGATGAGGCCGAGGAGGCTGCAGAGGCGCGTAGGGACCCGTTCTGCGGGCCCGGCGGCGGATCGGGGATCCGCAGCGCCACCGTCTCGTCGTCGATCGGCGGCAGCAGCGTGGTCGCCTGCTCGTCCACCGAAGCCGTCGGAGGCATCCCGGGCGCCCTATATGTCTGCCCCTGATGTGGTTGAGGCGCCGAAGCCATCAGAGGCATCGGCGCCGTAGGGGCGTCGCCCGCGGCCGCGTACGGCGCAGAGCCGTAGGACTCGTACGGTGTCTCCCCGTACAAGTCCTCGCGCTCCGGGCGCAGCGCGGTCACGCCGTGGCCCTGCCCACCACCGGGGCGAGCCCCGCAGACCTCGCCACCGCACCCTGGTCGCCACACTCCACCAGCCAGTTGGCCAGCATCCGGTGCCCGTGCTCGGTCAGCACCGACTCGGGGTGGAACTGCACACCCTCGACCGGCAGTGCGCGGTGGCGCAGGCCCATGATGATGCCGTCGTGCGTGCGGGCCGTGACCTCCAGCTCCGCCGGGACGGTGGCCGGCTCGGCGGCCAGCGAGTGATAGCGGGTCGCCGTGAAGGGCGAGGGCAGCCCGGCGAACACGCCCTTGCCCCCGTGTTCCACCAAGGAGGTCTTGCCGTGCAGCAGCTCCGGCGCCCGGTCCACCACACCGCCGTACGCCACCTGCATCGACTGCATACCGAGACAGACACCGAAGACGGGGACACCGGTCGCGGCGCAGTGGCGGACCATGTCCACGCACACCCCCGCCTCCTCCGGCGTACCGGGCCCGGGAGACAGCAGCACACCGTCGAAGCCGTCCTGGGCGTGCGCCGTCGACACCTCGTCGTTGCGCAGCACCTCGCACTCGGCACCCAGCTGGTACAGGTACTGGACCAGGTTGAAGACAAAGCTGTCGTAGTTGTCGACGACGAGAATCCGCGCACTCACTGGTTGTCCACCGTCACATCGTTGAAGGGCAGCAGCGGTTCGGCCCAGGGAAAGACGTACTGGAACAGGACATAGATCACGGCCAGGACCAGTACGAGTGAGATCAGCGCCCTCACCCACGCGTTCCCCGGCAGATGCCGCCAGATCCAGCCGTACATGCCGTCCCTTCCGTTCCACCACGGCACCTGACTCACGCCGTACTGCACCAGACTAACGGCGCAGCGCCTTCGGTTCGCCTGACTCCACGGGCTGGGTGGAGTCAAGGTGCGCCCACACGATCAGCCGGTGGCTGTGCCCCCATTCCGGATCGCACGTGGTGAGCGTCAGATACCGGCCCGGACGGGTGTACCCCGACTTACGTGGCACAGGGTCGATCACCTCAACGTCCGCCGGCACGGTTTTGTAGGGCCCTTTGTCGATCCGATACGTGAACCAGGTGGTTCCGTCCGTGAGCACCACCGCATCACCCGGCCGCAGCCGCGGGAAGTCCTTGAAGGGGTCGCCATAGGTACGCCGGTGGCCCGCGACCGCGAAGTTGCCCTCCTGACCGAGCCGGGCGGTCCCGGTGTAGTGGGCGAGGCCCTTCTTCAGCACGTCGGCGCCCGTGCCCTCCAGCACCGGCTTGTTCCACGTGGAACCGAGCCGCGGAATGTACATGATCGCGAACGGCCTGCCGTAGTGGTACGCCGCCGGCTCCGCCGCACTCGCCGCGGCCCCGGTGCTCCCCCCGGCGGACTCGACGCTCCCCTTCGACCACTGCCGGTGCAGCTGGTCGATCTGGTCGTTCATGACGCCGTCGGCCTGGACGCCGGTCCAGAACAGCACGTAGACGACGAAGAGCACGATCAGGGCGCCGACGGTGATGCACAGTTCGCTGACGGTCCGGACGATCACGCGCACCGGCGGCTCCTGACGGGGGGACCTACTCCACTGGCTTCGCGTAGTGCAGATCCACTGTGCCCGAGTAGCCCGGCAGAGTCACCGTCCCGTCCTCGGTGACTTTCCAGCCGAGGCCGTAGACGTTGACGTACACCATGTAGGTCTGGATCGCCTTGCTCGCGGCGAGCGCCTGCTGCAGCTTCCCGGGGTCCCCGATAGCGGTGATCTTGTACGGCGGTGAGTAGACGCGACCCTGGAGGATCAGGGTGTTGCCGACGCAGCGCACCGCGCTGGTGGAGATCAGCCGCTGGTCCATGACCTTGATGCCCTTGGCCCCGCCCTGCCACAGGGCGTTGACGACGGCCTGGAGGTCCTGCTGGTGGATGACCAGGTAGTCGGGCTGCGGCTCGGGGTAGCCCGGAAGCTTGGCGGTCGCGTTCGGCGGAGCGTCGTTGAGGGTGACGCTGATCGCCTTGCCGGTGAGCTTCTGGGTGCCCGCGGTGTCCTCCAGGCCCCGGAGCTTCTCGTCCTGGGCCTTGGTGCTCCCGTCGTCGCTCTCGGCGAGCGCGTCCACACCGTCACGCAGCGTGGCGTTGGACTCGTCCAGCCCCTTGTTCTTGCGGCTGCGCTCCTGGATCAGGTCGGACAGCTTCAGCAGAGAACCGTCCTGGCGGATGTCGGTGCCCTTGGCCGTGTTGAAGCTGGTGAAGAAGATGAGGCCGGCCAGCGCGAAGACGGCGATGGTGAGGAGCCGCACCGGGCGGAAACGAAGTCCACGAGACGGGCCGGAACCCGTTGATCCCGTCCCGGGGGAGTCGGCAGAATTGCTCAACGTACCCTTATCTCCTTCGGCGCCGCGGAAGCACTACGCTAACGGACGCCCGGGGGAGCACTAAGTGTCCCCTTGTACGCTGCCCCGGACCGACCCAGTTACCTGCGCGGCCACGCAGCGCATCGACAGGAGAGACCCTCGTGCCGAAGTCACGTATCCGCAAGAAGGCCGATTACACGCCGCCGCCCGCGAAGCAGGGGCAGGCCATCAAGCTCACCAACCGCGCCTGGGTCGCGCCGGTCATGCTGGCCATGTTCCTCATCGGCCTGGCCTGGATCGTCGTCTTTTATGTGAGCAACGGCTCGCTGCCGATCGACAGCCTGGACAACTGGAACATCGTGGTCGGTTTCGGCTTCATCGCCGCCGGGTTCGGTGTCTCCACGCAGTGGAAGTAGCGGGTCCGCGCTAGCTCTGCCCAGGGCTGTTCACTGAGTTATCCACAGGCTGGTTCGATTTCCACACCCCGCCTGGGGAAAAGACTACGATCTGTGGATAACCCATCGGACGTTGACGCCGGTGTGACTGCCCTACTGGCCCTCATACATCCGTTCGCCCCCTGCCCGACCTGTGGAAACGCATCCGAGCGGCAGGGGGCACAGCTGTTCCCGCACAGCGTGCACAAGATTCGGCACGCACTGTGGACAACGGTTCGGTATCAGGTGAGCTGAGCGGTCCTGAGCAGCACCATGCCCACCACCACGGCCAGGACGAGCGCACAGGTGCCGTACTGGACCAGCGCCCGCTTCTCGCGCGGGGCGTGGACCATGGCGTAGCCGGTGACGACACCGGCGACCAGGCCGCCGATGTGGGCCTGCCAGGCGATGTTCATCCCCGGGCTGAAGGTGATGATCAGGTTGATCACCAGCAGGGCGATCATCGGCCGCATGTCGTAGTTCATCCGACGCATCAGGACCGCGGTCGCGCCGAACAGGCCGAAGATCGCTCCGGAAGCGCCGAGCGAGGCCGTTGTCGGAGGCGTGAGCAGGTAGGTCAGCGCGCCGCCGGCCAGCCCGGAGACGAAGTAGACGGCCAGATAGCGGGCCCGGCCGAGGGCCGCTTCCAGCGGGCCGCCGATCCACCACAGGCTCAGCATGTTGAAGCCGATGTGCCAGTACTCCTGGTGCGTGAACATCGACGTCACGAAGCGGTACCACTCGCCCCCGGCGACACCCGACGTCGGTGTGAACGGCTTCAGCGGCCAGGCGCCGTAGAGCACCAGGTCGTTCAGCAGCGAGCTCTTGGCCTGCACCGCGATGAACACGGCGATGTTGATCCCGATGAGGATCTTGGTGACCAGCCGCGGGTCGGCCGTGACCGTGCCGCCCGCCACCGTGCGCGGCTGGGACGCTGCCGGGGCGTGTCCGGTGCCGGATCCGCTGCGGACGCATTCCGGGCACTGGAAGCCGACCGAGGCGCTGACCATGCACTCGGGGCAGATGGGGCGCTCGCAGCGGGTGCAGCGCACGCCGGTCTCGCGGTCCGGGTGCCGGTAGCACCCGGGCAGGCTCCGGGCGTCCTGCGTGCTGCCTTCGGCCTGTTCCATGAGATCCCCTTGCTGGTCGTGGCTTGTCCCCCGGCCCATACCCCGCCCCGCTCTTCCCTACGGACGAGCGGGACGTTTGGTTCCCTGTGCTTCCTCGGGGCGGATGCCGGGGTGCGCCCGGGCTCAGCCCTGGCGCTTCTCCACGACGACCGTCTCGATGACGACGTCGTTGACGGGCCGGTTGTTCGGGAGGGTGGTCGGCACGGCGGCGATCGCGTCCACGACCTTCTGGCCGGCCGTGTCGGCGACCTCGCCGAAGATCGTGTGCTTGCGGTTCAGGTGCACGGCGGGGCTGACCGTGATGAAGAACTGGGAGCCGTTGGTGCCCGGGCCCGCGTTGGCCATGGCGAGCAGGTAGGGCCGGTCGAAGCGCAGGTCCGGGTGGAACTCGTCCGCGAACTCGTAGCCGGGGCCGCCGATGCCGTTGCCCAGCGGGTCGCCGCCCTGGATCATGAAGCCGCCGATGATCCGGTGGAAGATCGTGCCGTCGTAGAGCTTGTCGTGGGTCACCGCGCCGGTGCCCGGGTGCGTCCACTCCCGCTCGCCCTGAGCGAGCTCGACGAAGTTCCTGACGGTCGCGGGCGCGTGGTTCGGGAACAGCTTGACCACGATGTCGCCGTGGTTGGTCTTCAGGGTGGCGTAGAGCTGCTCGGCCACGGCATGCCTTCCGTTGTCCTCGTGTGACTCCCCGATCCTCGCACGGTGCGGGGTCGGCGACGCCCGGCCGCCGTGAGTTCCGCCGCGCGGGGAGCGCCCGGCGGGGATTCGTGGCAGGGTCGACAGGAAGGCCTTGTTGCACCCATATGCCCGCCCTCGCATGACGCGCGGGCTGTTGGCAGGCATGATCCTTAAAAGGGTGGAAAGGCGAATTACCGTACGCCACCGAGGAGGAGGAAACCCGTGACCCGCATCGACAGCGTGCGCGCCGCGACCGGCTCGGCGAAGGACAGCGTGCTGCACGCCGCGGAAGTGGTGGCGCCCTACGCCGACACGGCCAAGGAGCGTGCCGCGTATTACGCGCAGGAGGCACGCGTGCGGCTGGCGCCCGTGGTGTCCCAGGCCGCCGAACAGGCCCGTGTGCAGTACGACGCCCGGCTCGCCCCGCGGCTGGAGCAGGCTCTCGCGCATGTGCCGCCGAAGGTGGACCTGGCCGCGCAGGAGGCCGCCGACCTGACCCGGAAGGCCGCCCGACAGGCGGCCGAGTACTCCCGTCCGAAGATCGAGCATGCGATGGCCGCTGCCGCTCCGGTGGCGGACGAGGCCGCCGCGCGGGGTGCCGCCGCCCTGGTCGCGCTGCGCGGTCAGGTTTCGGCGCAGGAGATCCAGAAGCTGGCTCGCAGGAACGAGCGGCGCTCCCGCAGGGGCCGTGCCCTGAAGGTGCTGGCGCTGTTCGGGCTGGTGGCGGGGGGCGCGTTCTTCGCCTGGAAGTGGTGGGACAAGCAGGCCAACCCCGACTGGCTGGTGGAGCCGCCCGCCGCGACGGAGGTGCCCGAGTCGGGCCGGCTGAGTTCGGTGGACGGCACCGGCTCCTCGTCGCTGGACCCGGAGGTCCAGGCGAAGCAGGCCGAGGAGGACGCGGCCGACCGCGACGACAAGGACTGACGACAAGGACTGGGGTGGGCCGGCACCTTCCGGGTGTCGGCTCGGGTGCCGGCCGGGCCGTGGGGCGGACGACGTGTGGGTCGTGCGCCCCACGGCTCGTTCTGGTTGCCGGATATTGACGGCGATATGCGACATAGTTGTGCATAAAGTGATCAAATCCGGAGAGGCGGCTCGGCCCGCCCCACCCTCCTCACAAGGACCGCCCCTTGAAGACCGTCGTCGTCACCGGAGCCACCAGCGGCATCGGCAAGGCCACCGCGCTCGACCTGGCCGCCCGCCGGTTCCACGTCATCGGCACCGCCCGCACCCCCGACAAGGCCGAGAAGCTCGCGGTCGCCGCGGCCGAAGTCGGCCTCACCGTGCGCACCGTCCTCCTCGACATGACGGACCCGCGTTCCTGCCAGGACGCCGTCATGGAGATCGACGAGCTGACGGAGGGGGGACCCTGGGCTCTGGTCAACAGCGCGGGGGTCGCACCGGTCGGCGCCTTCGAGGACGTGTCCGAGGAGGACGCCCGGAACGCCCTGGAGGTCAACCTGCTGGGCGCGGCCCGGATGACCCGGCTGGTGCTGCCGGGTATGCGGCGCCGGGGGGAGGGGCGGATCGTCCAGGTGAGTTCGCTCGGGGGGCTGGTCTCCGTCCCGTTCACCGGCTGGTACTGCGCGAGCAAGTACGCACTGGAGGCTCTGACCGACAGCCTGCGTATGGAGATCGCCGGCAGTGGCGTCCACGCCTGTCTGATCGAGCCCGGCTTCGTCAACACGCCCATGCTCTCCAGGGGGCTGGCGGACTTTCCGGCCGACTCGCGGTATGCGAACGGCTACATGGCCGCCCGCCGGCTCGTCGCCTCGTGGTCGCCGCCCGGCCCGGAGACCGTGGCCCGTGCCGTGCGCCGGGCTCTTCTCGCGCAGAAGCCGCACCGCCGTTACCGCGTGGGGCCCGGGGCGGTGGCGGCGCCGCTGCTGCGTCTCGCGCCCGCGGCCGTCAGCGATTTCGTCGTCCGCACCGCTCTGCGCCTGAAGAAGGGGTGAGGCGGCGTCCGTGACGTGTGCTTCGGCTGATCCTGGTCCGGCGTGGGCCTGCGGCCGCTGCCGTCAGGCCGCCATGGGATGCCGGACGGTGTTGTCGGCGGGTGCCGCCGGAACGGCGCGGCGTACCGATTCCCGCAGCGCCCGGGGCGCCGGCTCCCAGCTGTAGCAGCCGTCTTCGGACGCAGGGGTCGTCGCACTCAACAGGTAGGCGTCCACCAGCTCTTCGAGCAGGGTCGCGGCCTGTTGCTCGCCGGTGCCGAGGAGGGCGGCCGCCGAGGCGGGTGCGGGCCGGCCGGGGGCGGTCGGGGAGAGCAGGGTGTCCGCGGCGCGGCGGAGGTGGGCGGGGAGTGTGGTGAGGGTGCGTTCGAGTGCGGCCCGCAGTCCCAGCGGATCCTCACCGGCCTGTGCGGCGGTCGTCGCCCAGGAGATTGCCTGACGGGCCGTCCAGTGCGGGCGCAGGCGGAGTCGGGCGGCGACGGCGAACAGGGCGGTGGGCAGGCCGTGGCACAGCTCGGCCAACTGCCGGGCGCCGTCCGGGTCCATGGTGATGCGGTGCTCGGGCACCAGGGAGACCAGCAGGTGCAGGCAGTCGTCGAGCGGCAGCCGGTCCAGCTCGACGTGTTCGGTGCTGGAGGAGACGAACAGCCGCCGTCGGCTGCTGATCACCGCGCCGCAGCCGTAGCCGGACGGGAGCAGCAGGTCGAGGTCGTCCGGGCCGGTCACGTCGTCGAGGACCACCAGGACGCGCCGGTCGGCGGTCCAGGTGCGGTACATGAGGCTCAGGTCGGTCGCGCCCAGGTGCAGCAGGTCCTCGGTCGCGCCGAGTCCGCGCAGGAAGGAGCGGAGGATCTCGGCGTGGCGGACGGGTCGTCCGGCGTCGTCGAGGAGGCGGCCGTAGAGCTGGCCGTCCGGGTAGTGGCCGCTGGCCCGGCGGGCCGCGTGCCGGCACAGTTCGCTCTTGCCGGTGCCGGGGGCGCCGCTCACCACGACGAGTGCGGGTCCGGGCGCCGTCCGGGCGGTGAGCGCGCCGGTGGCGCGGGCCAGCTGACCGCTGCGGCCGGTCAGTCGCTCCTGCGGTGCGGGCAGATGGCAGGGCACGCGGGGGGTGGGGGCGGGCGTGCGCGGTGCGGGGGACGGTTCGGCCGGTCGCAGCAGGCTGGCGTCGGACTGGAGGATGGCGGTGTGCAGGGCCTGGAGTTCGGGTGAGGGGTCGAGTCCGAACTCGTCCGCGATCTGGGAGCGGGCGCGCTGGTAGACGCGGAGGGCGTCGGCGCGGCGGTCGGTGCGGTACAGGGCCGTCATCAGGTTGCGCTGGACGGTCTCGTTGGTGGGTTCGAGGGCGGCGAGGGAGGTGAGTTCGCCGATCAGCTCGTGGTGCCTGCCCAGTTGGAGGTCGGCCTCGATGCGCAGGGTGGTGGCGCTGGTGTGGAGTTCGTCCAGGCGCAGTGCCTCGGCCTGCAGCAGGGGTCCCTTGCGGACGTCGACGAGGGCCGCGTCCCGCCACAGCGCCATGGCCGCGGCGACCGAGTCGCGGGCGCGCCGGTGGTCGCCGGCGCGGAACTCCTTGCGGGCCCGGGCGAGGAGCGGCTCGAAGCGGAAGGCGTCCACCTGGTCCTCGGGCAGGCTGAGCTGGTAGCCGCCGCCTGCCGTGCCGAGTACGGGCCGGTCGGTGTCGCGGTCGCGGCTGCCGCTTCTCGGGTTGCCGAGGGCGAAGCGTTTCCTGATCTCGTACACGTAGGTCTGCAGTGCGGTGTGGGCGCTGGCGGGTGGGTTGTCCTCCCACAGCTCTTCCATGAGCTGTTCGAAGCGCACGACCCGGTTGGCGTTCAGTGCCAGTACGGCCAGGGTCTGGCGTACTTTCTGCGCGGCCGGGACGGCGTTGACGCCGGTTTCGCCGGTGTAGATCTCCAGTGGTCCCAGAAGGTTGACTCGCATTGGTTTTCTCCCCGTTGTCCGGCGGACTTCGGTCGGGCGGTGGCCCGATGTCCGGGTCTGCCGGTGTGGGCCGCAGTTCGTACGGCCGGCGCGGTGCCGCAGTGCGTCACTGCAGCTCGTTGGCGAACAGTTCCCAGCTCTGTGCGTAGGCCTGGGCCAGGTGGGCGGCGGCGGCCCGGCAGTGCGGGGGCAGTCCTGCGGCGATCCCCTCCCGGTGTCGGTCGAGTGCGGCGCCCGCCTCCAGGAGCCGGAGGAAGGACCGTCCGGTCTCGCTGAAGCGCAGCGCCGGGTCACGGCGCAGCCGGCGGTGCATCTCGCCCACGTCCGGTGCGGGCTTCGGTGCCGCGGGTGCGGGTGTCCGGCGGGCAATGTGGCGGGGGCCGACGGGGTCGTCGCCGCGGGCGAGCCGGGCGCGGACGTCGGCGACGGTGGCCGGTGAGATCCCGGCTTCCCGGGCGACCCGGCGCAGCGAGGCTGTCGGGTCCTGCGTGAGCAGGGCGGCGGCCAGGGCGCGGCCGTGGGAGGCGTCCAGTGGGCGGGCGCGCCCGTCGCGGCCGATCCGCTTCGTGCCGGGGACCGCCGGGTCGAGCACCCGGCGCCGTATCTCGGCCGTCTTGCCGGCGGAGAGTCCCGCGAGGGAGGCCACGGCCCGGTCGGACCAGTCCGGCCGGGCGGTGAGGATGCGTTCCGCGGCTGCGGTGCGTTCCGCCAGGGTCAGCGGCAGGCCGTGGGTGACGTTCAGGGCGACTGCCAGCAGGCGCGCGTCCTCGGCGCTGCCGTCGAAGAAGCGGACGGGGATGGTGGTGCGGCCCCGTAGTTGTGCGGCCCGCAGCCGGTGGACACCGTCGACGACCGTCATGCTCGGGCGATGCACGATCACCGGCGGCAGTGCGTCTTGGGCCTGGGCCAGGACCCGGGAGTGGCCGGGGTCCTCCACCCTGCTGCGGGGTGAGTCCGTCACCCGCAGCGTGTCGACGGGGATGTCCTGCACCGGCAGGTCGAGCAGTTCACCGCGGAGTGCGAGCAGGTACTCGGCGTCGTTCCGGCAGGCCGTTTCGGCCATGACAGCCTCCAAGCGGGATTCGCGGGCGCCCTGGTCGTCCGGGTTTCCTACTGCCAGCCCGCGTCGCCCGGGACGGCCTGCGCGTCGGCGAGAACCGTGGTGGAGCCCGCCCGCTGCCAGCCGGCGTCTCCCGCCTGCTGCGCCATGTGCTCCTGGTGGTGCGTCGCCCCCGTCACGATCGCCAGTACCGCCGCGATCGCAGCCCCGAGAACAGCAATTCGACGCATCGTCGTCTCCCCTTCAACAGTTGCGTGATCGTTCGTGTTGTGGCCGATCCGGTCGTGATCGGTCCGACAACTGAATTTCACCCGGGGTCGCAGGCCAGGAGAAGGGGTTTCCGGGCGGGCAGAGCGGACATGTCCGCTGGCGGACAAGTCCGGGGTCCGGTGCTGGTCACGGCCGGTGCGCGGGCCGGCGGGCGGGTCAGCGGGCGGTGGGCAGGGAGATGGTGACCCGGATGCCGAGCAGTGGCCAGCCGCCGAGCCGCGGCCGTGCGGCGACCGTGCTCCACCACAGGAGGCGGGCCGTCGACTCGGCCTGTTGCGGCCCGTCGGCGGCGAGGTAGAGGCCGACGGCGGGCTCGTCCGAGGCGTGCACGGTGACATGACGCAGCGCCGCGGCCGGCGGGGCGGTGTCGGTGACGGCCTGTGCGGTGTCCTCGGGCAGCTCCAGGCCGGCCGGATGCGGCCCCAGGTGCAGGTGGACGAGGTACATCAATTACAACTCCACGGTAAGACGGTGGCTTTGCCACCCGGGACAACGCTTTCCGGGACGGCATAGGCGGAAGCGATCTCCGTCACGGCTGACGTCCCCCCATTCGTGTAATCTCCACATGCATTTCTGTCTCCGCACAGAGAGCCCTAGCAAGGGGGACCAGGGTGTCGAAGAAGGAGATCCCATTGCTTTCCGGACTCGGGATAGACACGGCCTCGGAGGCTGTGTATCGGACGATGCTGGCGCGCCCGGACGGCGATGTCGGCGAGTGGGCCGACGATCTCGGTCTGTCCGAACACGAGGTACGGGAGTCACTGGACCGGTTGAGCCGGCTGGCGCTGGTCAGAACCTCGGCGGAGAACGAGTCCCGGGTGCGTCCGGTGAACCCGATGCTCGCGCTGGAGGCGCTGTTGGCCCAGCAGCAGGCGGAGTTGGCCGCGCACCAGCAGCGGGTGGAGGCGAGCCGTGCGGTGGTCGCGGAGACCATCGCCCAGTTCGCGGACCAGTACACCCCGGCCGCCGGCCCGGGATTCCATTTCCTGTCCGGTGTCGAGGCCATCCGGGAGCATCTGGAGATCCTCACCAAGGAGGTCCAGGAGGAATTCCTGACGTTCGCTCCGGGAGGTCCGCAGACCCCGGAGAACATGGACGCCTCGCGCCCGCTCAATCTGCGGCTGCTCAATCGGGGCGTCCGGATGCGCACGGTCTATCTGGACAGCATCCGACGCGATCCGCCCACCGTCGCCCATGCCGAATGGCTGGCCGCCCAGGGCGCCCAGGTCCGCACCACCCCCACACTTCCCAATCGCCTCATTCTCATAGACCGGCGTACGGCACTCATCGCCACGGACAGCAAGAACACCGGAGCCGGTGCGGTCGTGGTGGACAACCCGGGCACGATCGCTCTGATGCACGCACTGTTCGAGACCGTGTGGCAGTCCGCGCGGCCCATCGGAACGCGTCCCGAGCGCAGCCGCAAGACACTCACCACGCATCAGGCTGAAGTGCTTCGGCTCATGGCGCAAGGGCTGACCGACGAGGCGATTGCACACCAACTCGGTGTGTCGGACCGGACGGTGCGCCGCACCATGGCCGCGCTGCTGACGCTGCTGGACGCGCGCAGCCGCTTCCAGGCGGGCGTGCAGGCGGTTCGCCGCGGCTATCTGCCGGGCGCGGACGACTGACGAGAGCGGCGCCCGCCCGCACCCCGTCCAACTGTCCACGGGGTGCGGTCGGACGGGCCCGCCCGCGGCCTCCCGAGTCCCGTTTCCGGACTCGTTCCTCGCCGTTTCCCCCTTCCCGCGCTTCGCTTGAGTCGCGGTTGAGCCGGGGTTGGAAACCGCGTGCCAAAGTCGCCGCATGCTTCAAAGTCGTGCTGACCAAACCCTGATCGACCGGATAGGACGGCTCCGCTCCGGTCTCGCGGGGACCCCGCTGATTCCATTGGCGGACGACGAATGCGACATTGTCGCCAAGCTGGAGTTCTGCAATCCGACCGGCAGCACCAAGGACCGTTCGGCACTGTGGATCCTGGAACGGGCCATCGCCCGTGGGGAGATCACGCGGAACACCACGGTGGTCGAGTCGTCGTCGGGCAACTTCGCCCTGGCGCTGGCCTTTTACTGCCGCATGCTGGGAATTTCCTTCGTGCCGGTGATCGACCCCAATTGCAATGAGGCCACCGAAGCACATCTGCGCCTGTTGTGCCGGAGAGTGGAGAAAGTCTCCATCCGGGATGCGGCCGGCGGATATCTGCGCACCCGGCTGGCCCGGGTGCAGGAACTCCTGGTGCAACTCGGCCAGGCCTATTGGCCCAACCAGTACGCCAACCCGGACGCCCGTGACGCCCACTACCGCTTCACGGCCGCCGAGCTGATCGCGGAAGCCGGCCCGATCGACTACCTGTTCGTCGGGGTGGGGACGGGCGGCACCATCGCCGGCGTCTCCCATCGGGTCAAGGAGGCCTTCCCGCGCTGCGTGGTGGTGGCCGTGGACACCGAGGGCTCGGTGATCTTCGGTGGGCCGCCGAAGAAGCGGCGCATCCCTGGCATCGGCTCCAGCATCGTGCCGCCCCTGTGCGAGCAGGCGCTGATCGATGAGGTCGAGATCGTCTCCGAGGTGCGCGCGGTCGAGGGCTGCCGCGCCCTGACCGCCAGGTACGGCCTGTACGCGGGCGGTTCGACCGGCAGCTGCTACGCAGCCATCCAGAGCTACTTCGCCCGCAACCCTCCCGGCGCGCGCCGCCCCAAGGTCGCCTTCATCGCCGCGGACCGGGGCCATGCCTACGCCAAGACCATCTACAACCCCGGCTGGTTCCAGCAGCTCCTCGCGGAAGAGGCCCTGGCCTCGCCCGTCGCCGCGCTGGCCGCCAACTGAAGGAGGAGGACCCTTCCGTGCCCACCCTGACCCCACCGCCCATGACGGTGATCGACGCGGGTGACATCGCCGCCCAGGTCGAGCACAACCGCCCGGAGCTCGTCGAGGTCGTCCGCGCCGCCTACCTGGCCCACGACGCCGGGCAGAGCGCCAACCCGCACAGCTCCTTCCTGCGCTTCCCGCACAACGACCGGGCCCGCATCATCTCCCTGCCCGCCTACCTGGGCGGCGCGTTCGAGGTGGCCGGCAACAAGTGGATCGCGAGCTTCCCGGAGAACACCCGGCACGGCATCCCGCGCGCCTCCGCCACGCTGATCCTCAACGACTGCGCCACCGGCTTCCCGTTCGCATGCATGGAGTCGTCGATCATCTCGGCGACCCGGACCGCCGCCTCCGCCGTCCTGGGCGCCGAGACGCTGATCGGCGAGCGCCGCGCCCGCCGGGTCGGCATCGTCGGCACCGGTCTGATCGCCCAGCACGTCTGGAAGTTCCTGCGCGACCTCGACTGGGAGATCGGCAGCTTCCGCCTGTTCGACCTCGACCAGGACGCCGCGAAGCGCTATGGCGCCGTCGTCGCGGAGCACACCGACGCCGAGGTCGTGATCGCCGACCGCGTCGAGGACGCGTTCACCGACTGCGACCTGGTGGTCCTCACCACCGTGGCCGGCGAGCCCCACCTGCACGATGCGCGGCTGCTCGCCCACAACCCGGTGGTGCTGCACCTGTCGCTGCGCGACCTCGCCCCCGAGCTGATCCTCGCCGCGCAGAACTTCACCGACGACGTCGACCACGCCGTACGCGAGCGCACCTCGCTGCACCTGGCCGAACAGCGCACCGGCAACCGGGACTTCGTCGACGGCACCCTCGGTGACCTGCTCCGGCAGCGGCTGCGCCGGCACCCCGGCCGCCCGGCGGTCTTCTCCCCGTTCGGCCTCGGCGTGCTGGACCTCGCCGTCGGCAAGTGGGTGCACGACCGGGTCGTCGCCGCGGGCGGCGGCCACCCGCAGGCCGGCTTCTTCGACGGTGTGGGGGTGTGACCATGACCGCGAGCGACACCCAGGACCGCTACCTCGTCGTCCTCAACCACGAGGAGCAGTACTCGATCTGGTTCGCCGGCCGCGAGCTGCCCGCGGGCTGGACCCCGGCCGGCAAGCAGGGCACCAAGCAGGAGTGCCTGGACCACATCGAAGCGGTGTGGACCGACCTGACTCCGCTGTCCGTGCGCCGGGAACGGGCGGCGCGGCGATGACCGTCGAGACCACCCCCGCCCTCGACCGGCTGTGGCTGCGCGGCCTCGGCAGCCGGGAGGACACCGCGCGCCGGCGCCTGTTCGTCTTCCCGCACGCCGGTGCCGGCGCCTCCGCCTACCAGCTGGCCCGGCACGTCCCGGACACCGTCGAGGTGTGCACCGTACAGCTGCCCGGACGGGAGAACCGGTTCGGTGAGGAGCCGCTGACGTCCCTGGACGCGGTCGTGGCCCAGCTGGCGCCGCTGATCGCCGGGCACACCGGGCTGCCGTACGCCTTCTTCGGGCACAGCATGGGCGCGCTGGTGGCGTTCGAGGTGACCCGAAGGCTGCGGGCCCTGGGCGCGGCCCTGCCCGCCCGGCTGTTCCTGTCCGCGACGCGGGCCCCCGGCCTGCCGGACCGGGACCCGCTGCACCACCTGCCGGACGCGGACCTGCTCGCCCGCCTCGCCGACGTCGAACTCGCCGGTCTCGACCCGGAGTTGCAGGAGCTGCTGCTGCCGCTGATGCGCGCCGACCTGACCGTGTGCGAGACGTACGCGCACCGGCCCGAGGCGCCGCTGCCCTGTCCCCTCACCGTCCTCGCCGGCACCGACGACGACACCGTCGACGCGGTGGAGCTGGCCGGCTGGCGCGAGCACACCACGGCCGCCTTCGAGCTGCGCCGCTTCCCGGGCGGACACCTCTACGTACGCGGCGCGGAACAGCAGCTGGCCGAAACGATCACGCGCACCGTCCCCGCGTGGGGCTGAGAAAGGATCAGTTCATGTCGACCACCCTGGTCGCCCTGTGGGAGCAGCGGGTCACCTCGGCTCCCGACTCGGTCGCCGTCGTCGCGGGCCCGCGACAGGCCACCTACGCCGAAGTGGACCGCCGGGCCACGGCGCTCGCCGCCGCACTGCAGGCCGGCGGCATCGGCCCGGAGTCCCTGGTCGGTGTCTGCCTCGACCGCTCGGTCGACATGACCGTGGCCCTGCTCGGCATCCTGAAGTCGGGCGCCGCGTACCTGCCGCTGGACCCGAGCTACCCCGCCGACCGGCTGCGGCACATGACCGAGGACTCCGGTGCCGGTCTCGTCCTGTGCGACCGCGCGCACCGCGAGCGGATCCGCGGCGCGGTGCCCGGGTCGGTCGACCTGCTGCTCGTGGAGGACGTACCCACCGAACCGGCCGCGCCGTTCACCTCTCCGGCGCGGCCCCACCACCTCGCGTACGTCATCTACACCTCCGGCTCCACCGGCCTGCCCAAGGGGGTGGCCATCGACCACGCGGCGATCTCCTCCTTCCTGCGCAGCGTCGCCGAGCGCCCCGGGCTCGCCCCCGACGACCGGGTGCTGGCGCTGACCCCGCTGTCGTTCGACATCTCCACGCTGGAGCTGTTCCTGCCGCTGACCCTCGGCGCGAGCGTCGTCATGGCCCCGCAGGCCGCCAACACCGACCCCGAGGTGCTGGCCGCCGCCATCGAGGACGGCCGGGTGACGGTCGTCCAGGCGACGCCGACGACCTGGCGGATGCTGGTGGCCTCCGGCTGGCGGGCCGGCCACGGCAGGGTCCTGCTGTCCGGCGGCGAGCCCCTGGACCCGCAGCTGGCCCGCGATCTGCTGGCCACCGGCGGCACCCTGTGGAACCTGTACGGGCCGACCGAGGCCACCGTGTGGGCCACCGCGGCCCGCGTCGACCGGGCGGGCGACCGGGTCACGGTCGGCACCGCCCTGTCCAACACCCGCCTGTACGTGGTCGACGAGCACGGCCGCGCGGCGGGGCCGGGCGTCACCGGCGAGCTGTGGATCGGCGGCGAGGGCGTGGCCCGCGGCTATCTGGGCCGGCCCGCGCTCACCGCCGAGCGCTTCGTCCCGGACCCCTTCGGTGACGGCACCGGGCGCCTGTACCGCACCGGCGACCTCGCCCGCTGGAGCGCCGACGGCGACCTGGAGCTGCTGGGCCGCAACGACCACCAGGTCAAGGTGCGCGGCTACCGCATCGAACTCGGCGAGATCGAGGCCTGCGTGCGCAGCCACCCCGAGGTGGCGGACGCGGTGGTGGTCGTCGACCGCGAGGCGGCCGGCGGCGACCAGCTGGTGGCCTTCCTGGTCGCCGCGCCGAACGCCCGGGGCGCCGCGGCCGAGCTGCCCGGCCGGGTCCGCGACCACCTCGCCGCGCATCTGCCGGCCCACATGGTCGCCCAGGGCTACGCCGTCCTCGACGCGCTCCCGCGCACGCCCGCGGGCAAGGCCGACCGGGGCGCCGTGCTCGCCCTCGGCTACGACCGCGTCCGCGAGCCGGACCGACAGGCCGCCGGCGGTCCGCTGCCGGCGCACACCGACGCGGTGCGCACGGTGTGGGCGGAGATCCTCGGGCTCACGGACGTGGGGCCGTACGACGATTTCTTCGGTCTGGGCGGCCAGTCGCTCGCGGCGGTGCGCGCGGTGACGCGGCTGCGCGAGGTGCTCGGGGTGCCGGTCGGCGTCCAGTCGGTGTTCGCGCATCCGACACCCGCCGCCCTGGCGGCCGCGGTCGAGGAGCTGGAGGCGGTCGACGAGGAGCCGATCCGTCCGGCGACGCGGGCCGAGCTGTCCTTCGGGCAGGAGCGCATCTGGTTCTTCGAGCAGGTCAACGAGGACGTCCCGGCCTACCACCTGCCCGTCACGGTGGGCTTCCCGGACGGCCGGGCCGAACTGCCCGTGCTGGAGCAGGCGCTGACCGCGCTGGTCCACCGCCACCAGGCGCTGCGCACCGCGCTGGTCCCCACCGACGGCCGGCTCCGCCCCGAACTGCGCGAGGCCGCGCCCGTCCGGGTGCCGTGCACGGAGGTGACCGAAGAGGCGCTTTCGGCACTGCTGACCGAGCGGATCCGCGCGCCCTTCGCCCTCGACCGGGCACCCCTGCTGCGCGCGGACGTGCTGCGCACCCCCGAGCGGGACGTGCTGCTGCTGACGATCCACCACATCGCCTGCGACGGCACCTCGGTGGACCTGCTGGTGCACGAACTCGGCGACCTCTACACCGGCCTGCGCGCCGGCCGCCGGCCGTCCCCGGCACCGCTGCCGGTGACCTACACCGACTTCGCCCAGTGGGAGCACGAGCGGATCAGCGGCGCCGAACTGGAGCGGCTGCTCGCCCACTGGCGGGAGCGGCTGGCCGGGGTGCCCGCGCTGGAACTGCCCACCAGCCGGCCCCGCCCGGCCGTCACGAGCCACCGCGGCCGGCGTACGTTCCTGCGCGTCCCGGCCGAGCTGGCCGGGCGGCTGCGGGCGGCCTGCCGCGCCGAGGGCGTCACCCTGTTCATGGGGCTGCTGGCCCCGCTGCAGGTGCTGCTCGGCCGGTACGCCGACGAGACCGACGTGGCCGTCGGCACCCTGATGGGCGGCCGGACGCGCCCGGAGACCGCCGAGGTGTGCGGCTACTTCGTCAACACGGCCGTGCTGCGCACCGACCTGAGCGGCGACCCCACCTGGTCCGAACTGCTCGGCCGGGTGCGGAAGGTGGCCCGGGAGGCGCACGCGCACCAGGAGCTGCCGTTCGAGAAGCTGGTGGCGGAGCTGTGCCCGGAGCGCGACCTGAGCCGCAACCCGCTCTTCCAGGTGCTCTTCGCCCTGCACGAGGAGCCCCCGGCGGGCGCCCTGCCGGAGGTCCACGACCGCAAGGAACTGGAAGGCCGCCTCGGCACCGCCCGCTTCGACCTGGCGTTCGACGTGACCGACCACGCGGTGGGCGACGGCGACCTCAGCGTCTCCGTCGAGTACGCGACCGACCTGTTCGACGAGGACTTCGTCGAGGGCCTCGGCCGGCACCTCCTGCGGGTGATCGAGCAGATGGTGGCGGACCGCGGCGCCCGGCTGTCGGAGCTGGAGATCCTCTCCGCCGGGGAACTGCGCTCCCTGGCCGCAGGTGACCTCGCCGAGCCGCTGCCCGAGCCGAGCACCCTGGTGCGGATGTGGGAGCGGCAGGTGCGCGCCACCCCGGACGCGGTGTGCGTGGCGGGCGACGGCACCTCGCTGACCTTCGCCGAGACCGACCGCCGGGCCGCCGCGCTGGCCCGTGTGCTGCGCGCGCAGGGCGTCGGGCCCGAGCAGCTGGTCGGTGTGTGCCTGGAGCGCTCGGTGGAGCTGGTGGTCGCCCTGCTGGGCGTCTTGAAGGCCGGCGGCGCCTATGTACCGCTCGACCCCGGCTACCCGGCGGACCGCCTGCAGTACCTGCTGGAGGACTCCGGCGTACGCCTGGTGGTGGCCGACCCCGGGCACCCCTCGGCGGGCCTGTTCGACGGCTCGGTCCGGGTGCTCCCCGTTGGCCAGGACCCCGACGACCTGCCCGAGCCCGGGCCGGTGGACGAGGCGGAGCCCCACCACCTGGCCTACGTGATCTACACCTCCGGTTCCACCGGCCGGCCCAAGGGTGTGGCCATCACCCACGCCAACATCACCGGCTTCCTCGCCTGGAACCAGCGGCTGTGCGGTCTGACCGGCGACGACCGGGCGCTGCTGAACCACTCGGTGGCGTTCGACAACTCGGTGTGGGAGATCTTCCAGTGCCTGGTCTCCGGCGCCCAGCTGCACCTGGCGGGCCCCACCGCCGCCTACGACCCGGAGGCGTTCCTGCGCGAGGTGGCCGAGCGCGGCATCACCACGCTGAACGCGACGCCCTCGCAGATGCGCATCCTGCTGGAGTCCGGCGCCGACTGCGCGGCCCGCCTGGCCTCCGTGCGGCTGGTGTTCACCGGCGCCGAGGCCGTCCCCCACGACGTGGCCCGGCGCATCCTGGAGGTCACCCGCCCCGGCTGCCGGGTCTTCAACGAGTACGGCCCCACCGAGGCGACCGTCACCTCCGCGTTCTGCCCGATCACCGAGGACCTGGTCGACCGGCACGCCCACCGGCCGAGCGTCCCGTTCGGCCAGGCCACCGACAATGCCCGCCTGTACGTCCTGGACGACCGGCTGCGCCCGGTGGTCCCCGGCTGCCGGGGCGAGCTGTACGTCGGCGGCAGCGCGGTCGGCCGCGGCTACCTGGGCAAGCCGGCGCGCACCGCGCAGGCGTACCTGCCCGACCCGTTCGCCGAGGAGCCCGGCGCCCGGATGTACGCCACCGGTGACGTGGTACGGCTGCTGCCCGACGGCAACCTGGTCTTCCTCGGCCGCAACGACCACCAGGTCAAGGTGCGCGGCTACCGCATCGAACTCGGCGAGATCGAGTCGGCGCTGCGCGACCATCCGGCGATCGCGGACTGCGCGGTCGCGGTGCGCCGGACCAGCACCGGCGTGGAGCAGCTCGCCGCCTACGTGATCCCCGAGCCTCCGCTGCGGGACGCGGACCCGGCCGGGCTGCGCGGACACCTCGTGGACCTGCTGCCGCCGTACATGCTGCCGCAGAGCTTCACGGTCATCGAGGAGATCCCGCTCACCCCGAACGGCAAGGTCAACCGGGACGCGCTGCCCGACCCGCGGCCGGCCGGCGCGCCCGCGGCCGCCCGGGAGCACGCCACCGAGGAGCAGACGCTGGTGGCCGAGGTCTGGCAGGAGTGCCTGGGCTTCGAAGGGGACTTCGGGCCGGACGACAACTTCTTCGACGTCGGCGGCAACTCGCTGGCCATCACCGCGGTCGCGGCCCGGCTGAGCGAGCGGCTCGGCCACCGCGTCTCCCCGGTCCTGGTCTTCCGCAACCCGACCGTCGCGGGCCTCGCGAAGGCCGTCGAGGCGGCGGCGTGAGCACACAGACCGTGAGCACACAGAGAGAGACGAACATGAGCAAACCCAGCGTCGTCCTGGTCGACGCCTACCCGTCCAGCTACGCGCTCGCCCAGGCGTTCTGGGACAGCGGCTGCGACGTCGTACGCGTACAGAGCACCGAGGAGGTGCCCCAGTGCTACCGGGGCGCCTTCGACACCAGTGCCTTCAGCGACGACATCGTCCACCGGGGCGTGCCGGCCGACACCGTCCGGGCCGTCGCCCGGCACGCGCCCGTCGCGGTCATCGCGGCCGGCGAGTACGGCGTGGAGCTGGCCGACGCGCTCAGCGAGGCGCTGGGCGTCCCCACCAACGGCACCCGGCTCTCGCCCGCCCGCCGCGACAAGTTCGTCATGATCGAGACGATCAAGGCGGCGGGCGTGCGCGGCGCCCGGCAGAAACTGGTCAGCGACCCGCAGGAGCTGATGGACTTCCACCGCGAGGTCGGCGGCCGGATCGTGGTCAAGCCGCTGCGCAGCGCCGCCAACGACGGCGTGGCCGTCTGCGACACCCCCGAGGACTCGGCGGTCGCGCTGAAGGCGATCCTCGCCGGCACCACCGTCTTCTCCGAGCCCAACACCGCGGCCGTGGCCCAGGAGTACCTGGTCGGCGCCGAGTACGTGGTCGACACCGTCAGCCGGGACGGCCACCACCGGGTCACCGACATCTGGAAGTACAGCAAGATGTCGGTGCCCGGGGTCCGCGACCGCATCGCCGGCGGCCACCTGATCGCCCACGACGCCCCGGTCCGCAGTCGGCTGACCGAGTACGCGCAGCAGGTCCTCGACGCCCTCGGCATCCGGCACGGCCCCGCCCACCTGGAGGTCATCGTCACCGCCGACGGGCCGTGCCTGGTCGAGGTCGGCGCCCGCATCGCCGGCGCGAACACCCCCTACTACGCCGAACTCGGCGCCGGGGAGTCGCAGATCGGCTGGACCGTGGAGGCCTATCTGCGCCCCGAGCGCTTCCTCGCCACCCACCAGCGCCCCTACCGGCTCGAACGCCATGTGTCGGTGTGCTGGCCGACGGCGCCGGCCGCGGGCACCCTGCGCTCCTACCCGCTGCTGGACGTCGTCCGGGGCATGGAGAGCTTCAACAACGTGGAGATGTTCGTCCGGCCCGGCGACACGGTCGTCCGCACCGTCGACGACTCCACCAAGACCCTCGCGATCGGCTTCGTCCACCCGTCGGCCGAGGTCGTGGAACGCGACGTCAACGCCCTGTGCTACCTGGACGGCCCCGAGTTCTACGACATCGAGGGGGGCGAGGAGTCCCGATGACCACCACCACCCTGAACGACGCCCCGCACGCCGGCGGCCTGATCGAGATCCCCGGCTTCCCGCCGTACGACCCCACCGACCCGGTGGAGAACGCCGTCATCACCCGCCTGGCCGGGAACTGGCACCGGCGTGCCGCGGTCAAGCGCAAGGAACCCGAGCTGGAGGACCTGTTCGACACGGCCCGCCCGGACTACCCGGAGCGGATCGTCCCGTTCGTCGGCCACCCCGTCTGGGACGGGCTGCCGCCCGAGGTGCGCCGGTCGATGCTGAGCTGGTCCTGGCTCGCCTACAACCGGCACACGATCATGGCCGAACAGCGCATCGCCAACCCGGCGTTCGCCTACGTCATCGAGGGCGAGTTCCCCTCCCTGGGCGGGCCCGCACTGGAGACCTCGCTGGCCCAGGCCATGGTCGACGAGCAGTACCACACGCTGATGCACCTCAACGCCAGCACGATCACGCGGCAGCAGCGCGGCATCACGCTGCCGGACACGGTGCTGCCCGCCCCGCACATCGTGCACCGGCACGAGGAACTGCGGGCCGCCTGCACCGAGGAGTGGCAGCGCAAGCTCACCACGCTGGCCTTCGCCACCGTCTCCGAGACGTCGATCAGCGCCTATCTGCACCTGCTGTCCGACGACCCGGACATCCAGGAGATCAACTCCACCACGGTGAAGCTGCACAACCGCGACGAGATCTGCCACTCCTCCATCACCGGCGAACTCGCCAAGACCGTCTACGACTTCCTCTCCAAGGACCAGCGCAGGTTCTTCGTGGACACCATGCTCACCGGCCTGGAGGCGTTCGTCGCCAACGACTACCGGACCTGGCGGCACATCCTCACCCTGCACGGGGTCACCGGCGCCGACCGGATGATCGCCGAGGTGCAGCAGGACGCGGGCCGCCGCAACCTGGTGCGCGACTTCAGCGGGCTGCGCGGCCTGCTCTCGGAGATGGACCTCCTGGAGCAGGTGGACTGGCCCTGGGACGAACCGGCCGCCAAGGCCTAGGAGACGACATGTTCTCGACCTACCGACGGCTGTTCGCCGAACCCGGCCTGCGGTCGCTGATGGTGATCGGGCTGCTGGCGAAGATGCCCGGCCTCGGCATCTCCTCGGTGCTCATCCTGCACATCGTGGGCCATCTGCACCGGGGCTTCGCCGCGGGCAGCCTGGTCGCCGCCTGCTGGACGGCGGGCGCCGGCCTCGGCGCCCCGCTCCAGGGGCGCGGCCTGGACCGCTACGGACTGCGCCGGGTCTTCGGCCTGCTGGTGACCGCCCAGGCCGTGTTCTGGAGCCTGGCCCACTTCCTGCCCTACCCGGCCCTGCTGGGCGCCGCGTTCCTCGGCGGCCTGACCACGCTGCCCGCCTTCACCGTGATCCGGCTGGCCCTGGCCGGCATGGTCACCGAGGAGACCCGCCACACCGCCTACGCGGTCGACGCGATGACGACCGACATCGCCTACATGGTCGGCCCGACCGTCGGCATCCTGCTCGCCTCGACCGCCTCCCCCACGGTGGCGTTCCTGGTGATGGGCGGCCTGCAGTTCCTGGTGGGCGTGGCCTACCTGGTGCTCAACCCGCCGCTGCAGCAGGCCCGCCCCACCGGCGGCCGAACGCCCGGTCTGCGCAGCTGGCTGACGGCCCGCATGGTGTGCGCGCTCGGCGTCACCGTGGCCACCTCCATCGCGGTCGTCGGCTTCGAGGTCGCGGCCATCGGTACGCTCCAGCGCCACGACCAGCTCGCCTGGAGCTGGCTGCTGCTGGTCCTCGCGGGCGTCGCCTCCGTGGCCGGCGGCTTCCTCTACGGCGCCATGAAGCGTCCGCCGTCGGTGTTCGCGCTGACCGCGGTGCTCGGCCTGCTGTGCATGCCGATCGGCCTGGCCACCCAGTGGTACTGGCTGTGCCTGCTGGCCGTCCCGGCCAACCTGTTCGTCGCCCCGGCCCTGTCCGCGAGCGCCGGCGCGGTCAGCGGGATCGCACCGGAGGGCACCAAGGGCGTGGCGATGGGCACCTACGCCAGCGCCATCCTGGTCGGCAACGTGATCGGCTCCCCGCTGGCCGGCACCGGCCTGGACCACGGCGGCCCCGGGACCGCGTTCGCCGTGTTCGGCGCGACCGCCGCCGCCATCGCCGCCCTCGCCTTCGTCTGCGACGCGCGGCTGCGTGCCCGCGAGAAGAACACCGTCCACACCACCTTGGCTCCGGAGAACGCGGGGGTATCCCAGTGAAGATCGCGATAGTCGACGGCTACTCGACCGGCAGCCTGCTGGCCCACAAGCTCGGACAACGGGGTGTGGAGGTGGTCCACCTGCGCAGCCAGGAGATCGCCCCGCCCCGGCTGCTGCCCTCCTTCCGGCCCGCCCTCTACAGCCACGACTTCGGCCACTTCCCCGACCCGGCCGACGCCGTCCGCGCCCTGAAGGAGGCCGGCGTCGACCGGGTGGTCGCCGGCACCGAGTGCGGGGTGGTCCTCGCCGACACCCTCGCCCACGAACTGGGCCTGCCCGGCAACCGGTTCGAGGGCGTGGAGGCCCGGCGGAACAAGTACGCCATGGCCCGGCGCCTGGCCGCGGCGGGCCTGGCCGCACCGGTCGGCTTCAGCACCACCGACCCCGAGGCCGCGGTCGACTGGTTCCGGGCGGCGGGCGGCACGGTCGTGGTCAAGCCGGCCGCCAGCGCCGGCACCGACAACGTGCACATCTGCACCACCGAGGACGAGGTCCGCTCGGCCGCCGCGGCCGTCATGGCCGGCACCGACTACTTCGGCAACCCCAACCCCTCGGCCGTGGTGCAGAAGTACCTGGTCGGCACCGAGTACATCGTCAACACGGTCGCCGTGAACGGCGTACAGAAGGTGTCGGACGTCTGGCTGTCGGCGAAGACCCACGGACCCGAGGGCGCGCCGCTGTACGACTACCAGCAGCCGCTGCCGCTCACCGCCCCGCACGTCGCCGAACTGGTCGAGTACGTCGTGGCGGCCGTCACCGCCCTCGGCATCACCGACGGGGCCGCGCACAGCGAGGTGATGCTCACCGCCGACGGTCCGGTGCTCATCGAGACCGGGGCCCGGCTGATGGGCGCCATGCTGCCCGACGTCCTGGAGCGGCACTCGGGCACCTCGCACGTGGAACTGCTCGCCCTCGCCCTCACCGACCCGGAGGGCTTTCACGCCTTCCGGGACACCGAGGTGCGCTGGAGCAGGACCGTCCGCAACGTCTGGCTGATCAACGGCCGGGCCGGCACCGCCACGGCCTGGCACGACCGCTTCACCGCCCTGCCCGCCTTCGAGCGGCTGGTCACCGGTGTCCGCGAGGGCCGTCCCGTGCGCCGGACCGTCGACATGGCGACCTCCCCCGGCTACGTCTCGCTCGTCGCGGACACCGAGGCGGAACTCGACCGCGATCTCGCGGCGATCCGCGCGCTGGAGTCCGCCGGCTGCTACGTCACGGAGCCGATGGCACCTGCGGAAACGGAGCCCTTGAAATCCCTGGAATCCGAGCGGATTTCCGCTTGATTCCCGCTTGAGCAGCCCCTTTTAGCGTCGAGGCGACCCGGTTCGAAGATTGGATGTGTTGTTCTGGTGCTGATCAGTCGCAATGAAGGCAACCGCTCATGGCGCGAGGTCAGGGCCTCCTGCGCGAGCGTGACACGCGCGCTGCGGTCCCGCGGGGTCGACGGTGACCATCGCGTCCTGCTCTCGGCCGCGAACTCCACGGCCTCGGTGCTCACCACCCTCGCCCTGATGGACATGGGCGTCTCGGTCGGCCTGGTGGACCGCGGGGTGACCCCGAACCAGTTCGCCCGCCTGGTGGAGGAGGCGAACGCCGACTTCTTCATCTCCGACCACGAGGAACAGGCCCCCGCCTTCGCCAAGCTGGACGCCCCGTGGATCCCGCTGCAGGAACTCGGCACGGCGGCCGACGAGGACGGCGAGCCGGCCGAGCTGTCCTTCGACCGCTGGGCCCGCCGCCCCGACGCCCTGATCGTGTGGACCTCCGGCAGCCTCGGCCGCCCCAAGGGCGTGGTCCGCTCCGGCAGTTCGGTGCTGGCCAACGTCTCCCGCACCCAGGACCGGATGAAGTACACCGAGTCCGACGTGCTGCTGCCGCTGCTGCCGTTCACGCACCAGTACGGCCTGTCGATCCTGCTGCTGTGGTGGCAGGCGAAGGCCGGCCTGGTCCTGCTGCCCAGCCGGCGCACCGACCTCGCCCTGGAGGCGGTCGTCGACCTCGGCGTCACGGTCGTCGACTCCGTACCGGCCGTGTACGAGGGCATCCTGCGCCTGCTCGACCGGGGCCGCGCGTCCACCGCGCTGCTGGAGTCGGTGCGCATGTGGTGCGTCGGCGGCGAGCCGCTCCAGGACGACCTGCAGCGCCGCTTCACCGAGCGCCTCGGCAAGCCCCTGCTGGACGGCTACGGCAGCTCCGAGGCCGGCAACATCGCGCTGGCCGCGCCCGACAACCCCCACCAATGCGGGCGCCCCCTCGACGGGATCACGGTGACCGTCGTCGACGAGGAGGACCGCCCGCTGCCGGCCGGCCAGGTCGGCGAGGTCATCGTGCACACGCCCGACCTGATGGTGGGCATGCTGGAGCCGGGCGGCCGCGTCCGGGAGAACCAGCGCACCGTCCACCGCACCCAGGACCTCGGCTTCCTCGACGAGCACGGCAACCTGCGGATCCTGGGCCGCAAGGCCGCCGTCCACCGGTTCGGCAACACCCTCTACCCCGACGCCATCACCGCCAAGGCCAGCGAGTGCGGCCGCCCGGTGCGGGTCGTGCCGGTGGAGAACGGCCGCTTCGGCACCGACCTGGTCTTCGTGGTCGCCGACCCCGAAGAGCGCCCGGCCGCCCACTGGCGGCGCGTCTTCGCCGGCCTGGTCGCCGAGTACGAGCAGCCCAACAAGGTGCTCGTGGTGTCCGAGTTCCCGGAGCACACCAACGGCAAGGCCAACCTGACCGCGCTGGGCTACATGGCGCAGGCGGCGCTGCGCAGCGGCCGCGCGGAGGAGGCCAAGGAGGCCAAGGCGGCCGAGCGGGCCGCGAAGCCCGCCGGTCCCGCGGTCCCCTTCACCGACCGGATCACCGTCCTCCAGGACGTCGCCCGGCTGCTCGCCGAGCGCCGCCCCGAGGTGCTGCGCATCCTCACCGAGGTCTCCAACCACCGCACCGCGGCCGACGAGATCGACGCCTCCATCGAGGCGCTGGAGGGCGCGGTCGCCGAGATCTCCCGCTACCGGCCGCCGGCCGCGGGCCAGATCGGCGTGCTGATGCCGTCGAACATCCCGCTGTACGGCTACATCCTGTACGTCGTCATCCCCAGCCTGTACAGCCGGCGGATCGTCTTCCGGCCGTCGCGGATGATCGACTCCCAGACCCGCGCCCTGCACAAGCTGATCAGCACCGTGCACGACCTGCCGCTGGTGCTCGACGACAGTGGTCAGCGCGAGTTTCTGGACAACGTCGGCAAGAAGTCCGACGTCCTGGTCTTCACCGGGTCCTACGAGAACGCCGAGACGATCCGCGAACAGCTGCCCCGCGAGACGGTGTTCTGCTTCTTCGGGCAGGGCATCAACCCGTACGTGGTGGGCGCCGACGCCGACCTGAACCGTGCGGTCGACGGCCTGATCCGGGTGCGCATGCTCAACTCCGGGCAGGACTGCTTCGGCCCGGACGCGGTGTTCGTGCACACCTCCGTCAGCGCCCAGTTCTGCAACCTGCTCTCCCGCCGGGTCGAGGCCCTGCGCCTGGGCGCCCCGTACGACTCGACCGCCGACTACAGCGCCATGTTCTACGACGAGGCGTTCGAGACGACCCTGGACTACCTGCGGGGCAAGCGGGAGTTCGTGGCCGCCGGCGGCCGGATCGACTTCGTGGACCGCCATGTGCGGCCGACCGTGCTGATCCACCCGACGGACACCCTGTTCCTGCCCCCGGAGATGTTCGCGCCCGTCTTCAACGTGGTGCCCTTCTCCTCCGAGGACTGGCTGAACGAGGTGCTGCGTCACCCCTACTACGCGGAACGCGCCATGGCCGCCTCCGTCTTCGGCTCCCTGCCGAAGACCGTGGAGGCCCTGCGCGAGCGCCACATGGTGAGCGTCGACGAGACCCTCATCGACATCGAGGACGGCAACAAGCCCTTCGGTGGCCGCGGCATCCGCGCCAACTACATCGCCGTAGACCGCAAGCGGCACACCGAGCCGCTGCTGCTGTCGAAGGCCGTCGCCGACTACCTGCCGGGAAGGTCATGAGCAACACACCCGACACCTCCTCCGGGGCCACCGCCGCCGCTGCCTGGACGACGGCCGCCGCGGTACTGGCCGCCTCCGGGACGCGTACCGTCTTCGGCCTGCCCGGCGACGACATGTACGCGCTGGAGGCCGCGCACGAGGCGGGCCTGCGGTTCGTCCTGAGCCGCGACCAGCGCAACGCCCTGTTCATGGCGACCGGCTGGGCCCTGCAGTCCGGCGAGGTCGGCGTCGCCGTCGTCGGCAAGGGCCCCGCGGTCACCAACACCGTCACCGGCCTGCTGGAGGCCTCCGCGTCCGCCGTGCCGCTGCTGCTGCTCAGCGGCGGCACCGGCGCCCAGCACCGGGGCAGCGGCGCCTTCCAGGAGCTCGACCAGCTCGCCGTCGTGGGCCCCCTGGTCAAGTACGCGGCCCGCGTCGACCACCCCGACCGGCTGGTGCCCACCCTGCAGCGCGCCCTGCTGGTCGCCCGCCACGAGCGCGGACCGGTCTACGTCGAACTCCCCGAGCACCTGCTCGCCGAGGCCGCGCCCACCGAGGCCGGGGCCCTGACCGTGCCGGTGGCGGCGGAGACGCCGTACGAAGTGGCCCTGCCCGCCGGTTCCGCCGCGCTCGACGCGCTGCGCGCGGCCCGCCGGCCGGTCCTGCTGGTCGGCGGCGGCATGCGGCACGCGAACGGGGGCCGCGAGGTCGAGCGGCTGGCCGAGCGGACCGGCGCGGCGATCGCCTGCACGGCCTCCGGCCGGGGCGCGGTCGACGAGGCGCACCCGCAGTTCTGCGGACTGGCCGGCCTGTACACCCCCGAGCAGGCGGCACGGCTGTGGGCCGAGGCCGACTGTGTCGTCGCCCTCGGCAGCAGGCTGGAGGAGACCGCCACCTTCCAGTGGCCGGCCGCGCTCGGCCGCGAGATCCCGGTGATCCAGGTCAACCTGGCCGCGGCCGACTTCCAGACCATGCTGCGGGGACCGAAGGTGCTGGCCGACGCCGGCGCGACCGTACGGTCCTGGCTCACGGCACTGCCCGCCGAACCCGCCGACGGCCGCTGGGCGGCGGCCGTACGCGCCGTGCACGACGAGATCCACGCCGACAGCCAGGCGCTGCTCGACGAGCTGGCCGAGGCGCCGGACCTGCACATCGCCGAGGTGCTGCGGGCACTCGACGCCACCCTGCCCGCCGACCGGATCCTGGTGCAGGAGAACGGCCTGCAGGACATGTGGTCGTACAAGTACCCGCTCTACTCCTGCCACGCGGGCGCCGGCAGCGTCGTCCCGTCCGAGCAGACCAGCCTCGGCTTCGGTGCCGCCGCCGCGCTCGGCGTCAAGATCGCCGCGCCCGGGCGGCCGGTGGTGGCCTTCGTCGGCGACGGCGCCTTCGCGATGGCCGCCGCCGACCTGCCCACCGCGGTCGCGCACAGCGGCGGACTGCTCTACGTCGTCCTGCGCAACGGCGGCTACGGCTGGCTCCAGGTCCAGCTGGACCAGCGCGAACACCCGGTCGGCGACCACGCCTTCGTGGACCCCGAGGCCGTCGGAGCGCAGGCGCCGCAACTGCCGGGACTGCACCAGGTGACCGTGCGGGACAAGGCCTCCCTGCCCGGCGACGTCGCGCTGGCCTGGGAGAAGGCCGCCGCCGGCGAGGTCGTCGTCCTCAACGTGCCGGTACGGCTGACCGACGCGATGTTCGGCGCCGACGTGGCCGGCGGCGACTTCCCCGCGCTCCCCGAGCCGGGCGAGAAGTAGAGGGGGAGACTCATGTCCACGACACGCACGGCGGCGGCCGGCCGCAGGGTGGTGGTCACCGGCTGGGGCGCGGTCACCCCGCTCGGCCTCACCGTCGACGAGACCTGGGCCGCGCTGCGGGCCGGTCGCAGCGGCATCGCCCCGCTCACCGGTGTCGACACCACCGGCCTGGCCACCGCCTTCGGCGGCGAGGTCAAGGGCTTCGACCCCGCCCACCACCTCAAGCCCCCGCAGATCCGGCGCATGGACCCCTACGCCCAGTACGCCTACGCGGCGGCCGGCGAGGCCATGCAGCAGGCCGGTCTCGTCCTCGACGAGGAGCGCGGCGCCCGCACCGGCGTCCTCATCGGCAGCGGCTACGGTGCCATGGCCGCCCACGGCCGGCACTTCGCCGCCCTGTCGGAGCACGGCCCGCGCAAGGTCAGCCCGTTCGCGCAGATCACCGGCGCCATCGACAGCGCGGCCTGCGAGATCAGCTTCCGGTTCGGAGCGGCCGGGCCGACCCGGGCCCTGAGCACGGCCTGCGCCTCCGGCGCGGACGCGATCGGCGAGGCCGCCCACTGGATCCGGCACGGCAAGGTCGACATCGCCCTCGCGGGCGGCGCCGAACACATCCTGAACCGGCTGGATCTGGCCTCCAGCGGCAACGCCCGCGCGCTGTCGACCCGCGGCGACGCACCGACCGAGGCCTCCCGCCCGTTCGACACCGACCGGGACGGCTTCGTGATGAGCGCGGGCGCCGGTGTCCTGGTCCTGGAGTCCGAGGAGCACGCCCGCGCCCGCGGCGCGGGCGTCCTCGCCGAGGTCGCCGGGTACGCGTCCACCTCCGACGCCCACCACTGGACCGCCCCGCACCCCGAGGGCCGCGGCGCCCGTGCCGCGATGGCGGGCGCCCTCGCCGACGCCGGCCTCGAACCCGCGGACGTCGACTACATCAACGCCCACGGCACCTCGACCCAGGCCAACGACAGCACGGAGGTCGCGGCGATCCGGGCGGTCTTCGGCACGCACGCCGAACGCGTCCCGATCAGCTCGACCAAGTCCATGACCGGGCACCTGATCGGCGCCGCCGGCGCCCTGGAGGCGATCGTCGCCGGCCTGGCCATCCGCGACCGGGTGGTGCCGCCGACGATCAACTGCCACCGCCCGATCGACGAGGCCCTGAACTTCGTCCCGCACCAGGCCCAGGAACACCGGGTGGACGTGGCGATGAGCAACTCCTTCGGTTTCGGCGGCCACAACGCCGTACTCGTCCTGCGCTCCTGGGAGGCGGACCGTGAGCAGTGAGCCTGTGAACCCGGGCGGCGCGACGCTTCCGGCGTACGGCATGCCGGTGCGGGCGCTCGCCAACGGCGAGGTGGACGCCGCCGGATATCTGCGCCGCAACCCCTCCGAGCTGCCGTGGAACCTGTTCCGGATCCACGGTCCGCTCGACGAGGAGCGGCTGACCGCGGCCGTCGAGCGGGTCACCCTCGCCACCGACGTACTGCACCTGCGGCTGCGGGCCACGGACGCCGGGCCGCGCCTGGAACGGCGCGAGCCGGTCCCGCTGAAGCTGGAGACCGTCGACGTCCCCGTGACCGTGACGGACGGCCGGCTCTCCGCCGAAGCGGCCGCCGTCGTCGCCCCGGTCGTGTTCGACAAGCCCGACCTGTGCCACGACCCCGTCGGCCGGGTCGTCCTGCTGCGGGCGACGCAGACGGGAGAGGAGCAGGAGCCGCTGCTGGCCTTCTCCTTCGACCACTCCGTGCTGGACGGCTGGGCGCTGGGCCTGATCACCCGGGCGGTGGCGGGCGCGTACCGCAGCGGCGAATACACCCCGCGCGGCCGGGACTTCGCCGGCTTCCTGCGGGACCTGCCCGAGGAGTCGGTCCGCGAGCGCAGCCTCGCCCGCTGGCAGGACCTGCTCGCCCCGTACCCGCTGCCCGGACCACCGCTCGACCTGCCGGGCAGCACCACGCCCACGGCCTTCCAGGACGACGGCCACTTCGACGGCCCGCTGTCCGAGCGGCTGGCCGGCGCCCTGACCGAGGCGGCCGCCCGCAGCTCTCTGAGCCGCGCAGCCGTCCTGCTCGCCGCCACCTCCCTGGCGGCCGGCCTGTGGTCCGACGGCCCCCAGCCGCTGCTCAGCCTGCGCCACGGCCACACCCGGCAGGAGGACGTCCTGGTCGTCGGCCCCCTGGTGGAGCCCGTCGTCCTGCTGCCCCCGAGCCCCGAACCGGCGGCCGTCGGCGACTGGATCACCGCGCACGCCCGTGCCAACGAGGACCTGCCGCCCACGTACGGCCGCTCGATCCGCGAGGTCGCCCCGCTGGCCCCGCGCACCATCGGCGTCAACATCCTGCCGCCGGCCCGTCCCCTGGCCCTCGGCCCGCGGACCAGGGCGACGACCGCGAGCCGCGACTTCCTCGCCCCGCTGTGGCAGGGCGAGCGCCCGGTGGGCCCGGCCACGGCGGCGATCTGGCTCAACTACTACATGGACCGGCCGGACTGCGTCGAGGCGACCCTCGCCTACGACACCCGCGCCCTGCCCGACCCGAGGCCGCTGCTGGACACGGTCACGGCCGTGGTCGAGGCAACCGCCCACGAGCCGGACCTCACCACCGCGGCCCTGCGCACCCGCGTGCGCGCCCTCGCTTCCTGAGCGCGCGCCCTCACTTCCTGAAAGGACGACCCGAAGGTGAACCCGGTGAACCCCTCGACCCCACCCCCGGCCGCACCCGCCACCGGGCTCACGTCCGGCCCGTCGGGCCTGCTGGCGGGCAGGACCATCCTGGTCACCGGGGTGCTCACCGACCGTTCGATCGCGTTCCACGTGGCCCGCGCGGCCCAGGAGCAGGGCGCCGAGGTCATCCTGACCGGGTACGGCCGCCTCTCCCTGGTCGAGCGGATCGCCCGCCGGCTGCCCCGGCCCGCCCCGGTCGTCGAGCTGGACGTCACCGACGACGACCACCTGACCACCCTCGCCGACCGGGTCCGGGAACACACCGACCACCTCGACGGCGTCCTGCACGCCGTGGCCTTCGCCCCGCCCGGAGCCCTGGGCGGCAACTTCCTGAGCACGTCACGGCAGGAGGCCACGACCGCCTTCGAGGTCTCCACCGTCTCCCTCCAGGCCCTCACCGCCGCCCTGCTCCCCCTGCTGCGGGAGGGCTCCTCGGTGGTCGGCCTGGACTTCGACGCCCGCCAGGTGTGGTCGGGCTACGACTGGATGGGAGTCGCCAAGGCGGGCCTGGAGGCCTGCGCCCGCTACCTCGCGGCCTACCTCGGCGAGCGCGGCATCCGCGTCAACCTCGTGGCCGCCGGCCCCCTGCGCACCCCGGCCGGCCACGCCACCTACGGCGAGGACACCGACCCCGGCCAGGCGGAGCGGGAGTGGGACCAACGCGCGCCACTGGGCTGGCGCTCCGCCGACTTCGCCCCGGTGAGCAGGGCCTGCGTCGCCCTCCTCTCGGACTGGTTCCCGGCCACCACAGGCGAGATCCTGCACGTCGACGGCGGCGCCCACGCGGTCGGGGACGGGGGCTTCCATGCCCGCTGACACCTTGCCCTCGACCCGACCGGGCATCCCGGCGGCCCCTGCGGCACCGGAGCCCGCGAACCCCGACGGCCCGACACGACCGGGCATCCCGGCCGCCCCAGCAACACCGGAGCCCGCGAACCCCGACCACCCCACACAACCGGGCACCCCAGCCACCCCCACCACGCCCAAGACCACGACACCCAACCATCCGACACGACCGGGCACCCCGGCCGCCCCGGCGACACCCGGGCCCACGACGCCCGACGGCGCGACGTCCAACGCCCCGACACCGGACCGTCCGAAGGACCCTGCACTCGTCGGGCCCGTCGAAGTCACGGCGGACCGTATCGCCGAGTTCGCGGACGCCATAGGCGACCCCAACCCCGTCTACCGTGACCGGGCGGCGGCCCGCGCGCTGGGGCACCCGGATGTCATCGCACCGCCCACCTTCGCCGTCCGGCTGGCCGCCGGGGCCGAGTTGCCGGTGCTGGAGCGGCACCTGCTGGGCTACGACTACGCCTCGGCCACCCACCTGTCGCAGGACTACCGCCATCTCCGCCCGATCCGCGCCGGGGACGTCCTGACAGCCCGCGGCAGGCTGGTCGAGGCCCGCGAGGCGCTCGGCGGCGGCCTGGTCACCGTGGAGGTCACGGTCACCGACCAGGCAGGCTCCCCCGTCACCGTGTCCACGGCACGGATCCTGTCCCGCCGGCCGCTGGCCGGGGAGGCCGCCCGCGCGGCGCTGGCGGAGCTGATCGGCCGGGAGGACTTCGTCTGCCTGGGGGCCAAGGCCGCGCTGCGCCGGGGCCGGATCACCCACCGGCACTGCGGCGAACCGGCGTCCCCCGAGGCCGTCCGTGCGAACCTGGACGCCCTTCGCACCTTCCTGGACTCCTTCGAACCCAGCGCGCAGAGTTTCTCGTCGTTCGTCGTGACCTTCGACCGCCTCCCGGACACCTCGGAGCGCACCTTCGAGGAGACCGTCTGGCGCCACCTCCAGGCCCTGCACGACGAGGACAGCCGCCACCACCCCTGGACCGGCCTCTACGACTCCGACCCCGCCTCCCCCCGTTTCGCCCTCTCCCTCTTCGGCCACCCCTTCTTCGTGGTGGGCCTGCACCCCGGCGCCTCCCGCCCCAGCCGCCGCTTCGCCCTGCCCGCCCTGGTGTTCAACTCGCATCTGCAGTTCAACGCCCTGGGCCGCACCTTCTTCAAGATGCGCAAGAAGATCAGGGAGCGCGACGACGCCCTGCACGGCACGGCCAACCCCAGCCTGCTGACGTACCGCGACGAGGCCCGCCACTACAGCGGCCGTATGACGGAGCAGACTTGGACCTGCCCCTTCACGGCCCGCACCGGAGGCTGACGCACCGCGAAGGTGGCACTGGCAGTGACAGTCTCCGCAGGACTGCCGTCAAGGGGGATCTGGCTGGCCGCGGCCGTACACCGGAGCCTGGGACACATGACAACCGCTGACACCGCCACGACCACTGCGGCCGCGCAGTCGACGCCGGTCCGGATGACCGGACGTCAGGTCGCCGCCCTTGTGGTGCTCCTGGCCTCGCAGTTCATGATGGCCGCCGACTTCTCCGTCCTGAACGTCGCGCTGCCCGAAGTCGGTACGGCTCTCGGGTTCGCCACCGGAAGCCTGCAGTGGATCACCACGACGTTCGCCCTGTGCGCCGCCGGCTGCACCCTGGTCTTCGGCCGCGTCGGCGACTACGTGGGGCGGAGGCGCATCTTCACCGCCGGAATGGTCGTCCTGTCCGTCTCCTCCCTCGTGGGCGGACTCGCCGACTCGCCGACGATGCTGCTGATCGCCCGCACGCTCCAGGGCCTGGCCACCGCAGCCGTCACTCCGGCCGCGCTCGCGCTGCTCACCACCGCCTTCACCGAGCCCTCCCTGCGCACCCGGGCGCTCGGCCTGAACAGCGTGATGATGAGCTCCGGGTTCAGCGTCGGCGCGATCCTCGGCGGTGTTCTCACGGACGTGTTCTCCTGGCGCTGGGCGTTCTTCATCAACATCCCCGTGGCCGTGGCCGCGATCCTCGTCGTGCCACTCGTCGTCGACGAGAGCAGGGCCGAGCAGCGCAGCCGTATCGATCTGCCCGGCGCCGTACTGATCACCCTCGGCCTGTTCGCCGGGATCTACGGCGTCACCCGCGCCGGCGAGAGCGGACTCGACCTCCCGGCCGTGGCCGCGCTGGTCGCCGCCGCCGTCCTGCTGGGTGTCTTCTGGGTCGTGGAGAGCCGTACGTCCGACGCCCTGGTCCCGGTGCGGGTTCTTAAGAAGCCCGACATCGCCCTGGGCAACCTGGCCGCCCTGTTCATCTTCGGCGGCGAGACCGCGCTGATCTTCTTCACCGGCCTGTACGTGCAGAGCGTCCTCGGTCTGTCGTCCATGGTCGCCGGCCTGGTGCTGCTCGGTATCGGCGTCGGGCAGATCATCGCCGGCACGGTCGGTCCGCGGATCCTGCAGCGGGTCTCGCCGCGCACCATGCTCGGTGTCTCCCTGGCCCTCCAGGGCGCGTTCATGCTCCCGGCGCTGTGGGCCACCTCGGACCGGAACTGGCTGATCCCGCTGATCGCCACACAGTTCGTGAACGCCTTCTTCTCCATGACGGCAGCGCTGTCCTTCATGGTCATCGCCACCTCCTCCGTCGACTCCGACATGCAGGGCATGGCCACCGGCATGGCCACCCAGAGCCAGCAGGTCGGCATCGCGATCGGCATCCCGCTGGTGAGCGCGGTGTTCGCCGCCACCATCGGCCACGGCACGGTGAGTGCCGCCGAGGAACTCAGCGGCATCCACACGGCGATCGGCGTGGACGCCGGCTGCCAGATCGCCGTCGGCCTGCTCCTGTGGCTGGTGCTGCACCGCAAGGCCGCACAGCGGTAACGCGGCACGAGGAAACCCGGTTTCCCCCAAGACTCACGGCCGGGAGCGCGGCCCATCCCCCGTCCCGTGCTCCCGGCCGTGGCCGCATTGCCTCCCCCGCAGGGGACTTCATAATGAGAAGGGTGGAAGAGATCGTGAACACGGACCTCGGCAGCTATCTGCGGCAGATGCGTGAGCGCGTCCGTCCCGAACAGATGGGACTGCAGGCCCGCGGCTCGCGTCGGGTACCGGGGCTGCGCCGCGAGGAAGTGGCCGCGCTGGCGGGTGTCAGTCAGACGTACTACACCCGGCTCGAACAGGCGCAGACGGCACACGCCTCACCCCAGGTCCTGCTCTCCATCGCCCGCGCCCTGCAACTGAGCGCCGACGAGCGGGACTACCTGCTCAAGATCGGTACGCCGGTGCAGAACCCGCAGCAGCCGGCGCCGCACGACGACCAGGTGAGCCCGTCCACGAGGATGCTGCTGGGATCGCTCGGCAACGTGGCGGCCGCCGTGCTGAACTACCGCTGCGACATCCTCGGCTGGAACTCCCTCTACCACCGGCTGTTCGCGCCGCACCTCGGTTTCGACGCTCCGGAGCGCCCCGAACAGCGGCCGAACGTCATCAAGATGAACTTCCTCGACGACAACGTCCGGTCGCTGTATGCCGACTGGGCCACGGAGTCGGAGTCGAACGTCACGTATCTGCGGTTCATCTCCGGAGACCACCGGCACGATCCGCAGCTGGCCGAGCTGATCGGTGAACTGACCATCCAGAGCGAGGAGTTCGCCGCCCTGTGGTGCCGGCAGCGGGTGTCCAACTGCATCGAGGGCAGCAAGCTCTTCGACCATCCGGTCGTCGGTGAACTGGAGTTGATGTACCAGTCGGCGGATCTTCAGGACGGCAACATCCTGAAGTTCTACCACGCGGAACCGGACTCCCCGCACGAGGCGGCGCTGCAGCTGCTGATGGTGGACCTGGACTCGGTCCACCATCACTGACCTGCGAAAACGACGGCACCCCAGCCCTCACGGACTGGGGTGCCGTCGGCTGAGGCGACGCGTCACGTCCGCTGGACGGCGGTCACTCCCCAGGTGAAGCCCGACCCGGCCGTGGCCACGATCACCAGGTCGCCGGAGGTGATCCGGTCCTCCCGCTCCAGCTCCTCCAGGGCCAGCAGCGGGTCGGCCCCTCCGAGGTGGCCGTCCAGCCGGTACTGGAAGACACTGCGGCAGGGGTCCACGCCGAGTGCCGCCAAGTAGGCGCGGTGGGTGTCCTGGTTGCCGTGCGTGACCAGGAAGTAGGCCACATCGGCGACCTCCCGCCCGATGTCGGCGAGGACCCGGTGCGTCAGCGTGGTGAAGTTGTCGAGGAACGCGTCGCCGAGCCCGTCGAGCTTGTCGCCCCGCTCGACCTTGATCTCGCCGTCCTTGATCTCCCCGTAGTACGAGTCCACCCACTGCGGGTCGGTGTGGTGCGCCGCGCCGAGGACCTCGTACTTGGCGTCCGCGGAGACCAGAACGGCGGCGGCGCCGTCCGCGAAGTTGAACAGCTCGATGTAGCCGGTGCCGTACTCGACGAGTTCGCTGAGCCGGTCCGCGATGATCACCAGCGCGTACTTGTGCGTGCCCGCCCGCACCTGGTCGTCCGCCAGTTTGACGGCGACCATGCCCGCGTTGCAGAAGTTGGAGACCTCGTAGCAGTGCGCCTGTGCGATGCCCAGTTCATGGGCGATCTTGGCCGCGGGCGACCAGAAGGGGGTGCCCCACTCACTGGAGCCCGCGTAGAGGACGAGACCGATCTCGTCGAGCGGCACCGCGTTCCGCTCCAGGATCCGGGCGGCGGCGTCCCGGCCCAGGCTCCAGACGGTCTCGCCCTCGGCCAGCACCGAGAACTTCCCCGACGGCAGGATCTTGCCGAGCTTGTCGAGGCCGTACCCGGACTCCCGGCTGACCTCGTCGACGCTCCGCTTCCCGCTCGGCATCGCCAGCGCGTAGTCGGTTATTCCCATGATTCCTCCACCTGCCGGTCAGACGTATTCCACGACGGCGTGCGGCACATAGGGCGCCTCGAGCCGGGTCAGTTCGGTGTCGTCGAGCGCCACGTCCAGGGCCGCGACCGCGTCCCTCAGGTGGTGCGGCCGGGTCGCGCCGACGACGGGGGCGGTGACCGCCGGCTGCCGCAGCAGCCAGGCGAGGGCCACCTGCGCCATGGGGATGCCGCGTTCGGCCGCGATGTCCGCGACCACCCGCGCGACCGCCCGGTCGGCCTGCTCGGTCGGCCCGTAGAACCGCTCCTGGACCGGGTCGCCGGCGGTGCGCGCCGACTCCGTGTCCCAGGGGCGGGCCAGCCGGCCACGGGCCAGCGGGCTCCACGGGGTGACGCCGACACCCTCCGCGCGGCAGTACGGGAGCATCTCCCGTTCCTCCTCGCGGTTGATGAGGTTGTAGTGGTTCTGCATGCTCACGAACCGGGTCCAGCCGTGCAGGTCGGCGGTGTACTGCGCCTTGACGAACTGCCAGGTGTGCATCGAGGAGGCGCCGAGGTAGCGGACCTTGCCCATGCGGACCAGGTCGTGCAGGGCCTGCATCGTCTCCTCGACGGGCGTGTCGTGGTCCCAGCGGTGGACGATGTAGAGGTCGATGTAGTCGGTGCCCAGCCGGCGCAGGCTCGCGTCGGCCTCGCGCATGATCGCCGACCGCGACAGGCCTCCGGACAGGGGGTTGTCGGTGAGCTTCTCGTACACCTTGGTGGCGATGACCACGTCCTCGCGCCGGGTCAGCTTCCGCACCGCGCGGCCCAGGAACTCCTCGCTGGTGCCGAGGGAGTAGACATTGGCGGTGTCGAAGAAGTTGATGCCGAGGTCGAGGGCCTGGGCGACGAAGGGGAGGCTGTCGTCCTCGGGCAGCGACCACGGGTGGGTGCCGAGCCCGGGTTCGCCGTAGCTCATGCAGCCCAGCGCCAGCCGGGACACCTTGAGGCCGGACGAGCCCAGCCGCACGTACTGCAACGTTCTTCCTCTCGGGTCGTTCCGCGTGCGTGTCCTCAGCTGCCGACCTGGTCCTGCACCTCGGTCAGCCGGCCCCAGGAGGCGATGCCCTCGTCGAGCGGGATGTCCAGGCTGGCCAGGTACATGGCGGTCATGGCGCTGTGCCCGGCGAGGTGGGTGATCTCCGCGATCTCGTTCTGCGAGTAGAAGGCGCTGAGGGCACGGAACGCCTCCTCGCTCGCCCTGTGGTCGACCATGCAGTCGGTGACGTAGCGGACGAGCGCCGCGCGGTCGGCGGGCATCTCGTCGTAGCGGCCCTCCTCGATCGCCTTGATCTCGGTGTCGTCCAGGCCGGCCTGCCGGGCGAGCGGGTAGTGCAGCATGCGCTCGAACTCGCTGTCGCGCAGCCGGGCCACGCGCAGCACGATCACCTCGCGGTCCCGCAGGGTCAGCAGCCCGACGGTGAAGGTGGCCCCGAGCGCGAGGTGGGCGGCGGCCGAGTTCTTGGTCAGCAGCAGCGCACGGGTCAAATTGGACTGGAACTTCTCGTACACCGCGCGCTGTTCGGGCGTCATGTCGGCGACGTCGGTGAGGGTGACACGGGGGGCCATGGGGGTCTCCTTGTGCTGTGCGGGGTTCGTGGGTCAGGCGGGTACGGCGGTGCGGGGCGCCGTGTCGTGCAGGTGTCGGGCGAGTGCCCTGGTCACCGTGTGCACGGCCGACTCGGGGTCGTCGTCGAGCGGTTCGACGGCGTCGAGGTGGCCGTCGGGGCGGACCAGCAGGGCCTGGGCGGACGGGCCGAGCTTGGCGAGGAGCAGGCCGGGCGGCCGGCCGCCCAGGTCGGTGAGTTCGGCGCCGCTCACCTTGGCGCGCAGGGTGTCCACGGTCCTCGTCCAGCGCTCGTAGCGGTACTCCAGGCCCGGCCAGAGCAGCACCGTGTAGCGGTCGACGGCGAGGACCGGCTCGGTGCTGGTCGTGCGCCAGCCCAGCGGCAGCCGCTCGCCCGGTACCAGGGTGTGCCGGCGGGGGCGGGGCCCGTAGTGGGTGTCGATCTGGGCGAGCTTCGGCGCCAGGACCTTCCCGAGGGCCCCGGTCGCCGTGCCGAGCCGGTACACGGCGTCGCGGGCGAGGGTCTGGTGCCGGGTGCTGTACAGACCGATCCGGGCGAGCCGGGTGGACAGGCCCGCCACTTCGTCGACCGCGGGCCGGCGTTCGGTGTCGTAACTGTCCAGCAGGTCCGGCCGGTAGTCGCCGCGTACCACCCCGGCGAGCTTCCAGCCGAGGTTGACCGCGTCCTGGATGCCGGTGTTCACACCCTGTGCTCCGGAGGGGCTCATCGCGTGCGCCGAGTCCCCGGCGAGGAAGACACGTCCGCGGCTGTAGGTGCTCGCGGAGCGGACGTGTGCGGTGAAGATGCCGCTGAACCGCATGTCGCCGAGCCGGCGCGCGCCCGGGACGCGTTCGGCCAGCAGCTTCTCGAAGAAGGCGCGGCCCGGGGTGTCGTCCCGGTAGTCGTCGGGCACGCTGGCGCCGACCCGGAAGATCCCGTCGCCCAGCGGCGCGAGCACCATGTTGCCGGTCCGGGTCAGGTAGTACGCCGCCTCGCTGCTGGTGGTCTCGCCGAGGATCTCGGCATCGGTGATGGCCAGCCGGGTGCGCAGGGTCCGGCCCGCGAAGCGGAAGCCGAAGACCTCGCGGACGGTGCTGCCGTATCCGTCGACGCCGACGACGTAGTCGTACCGGCGCTCCTGCGTCTGTCCGTCGGGCAGCCGCAGCCGGCAGGTGACGCCGTCCTCGTCCTGGTCACCGTCGACGAACGTGGTGTCGTAGTCGATGGTGCCGCCGAGTTCGGTCAGGTGGTCCTCGAGGATCGCCTCGGTGCGCCACTGCGGGATGGTGATGGCGAACGGGTAACCGACCCCCCGCAGCCGGTCGAACCGGACCAGGCCGATCATTTTCTTATTGGAGTAGTAGTTCATCTGGTCGAAGTAGTGACCGCTCTCGACCAGCTTGCGGCCCACGCCCACGCGGTCCAGCAGCTCCAGGACCCGGGGCCACAGGATGGTGGCGCGGGAGTGCGGGCTCTGCCTGCGCAGCTTGGAGATGACGTCGGCCCGGACCCCGTACGCCAACAGCTCGCTGGCGAGCACCATCCCGACGGGACCGGCACCCACGATCAGGACGCGCGGTCGCTGCATGTCGCTCGCCACCGGTCAGCCGCCGAGGGGGCGCAGGCGGTGGACCTGGGCGGGACGGGCGAAGGCACCGTCGACCTCGGCGAGGAAGCCGGCGACGTACGCCTCCTTCATGTGCAGGTCGATGGCCTCCTGGTCGGCCCACTCCTCGACCAGCACGACCGTGTTCGCGTGCTCCTCGGACCGGAACGCGTCGAACCGCAGCGCGCCCTCCTCCTTCCGCGTGGCGGCGCACAGCTTCCCGAAGGCGGCCACGACAGGCTCCATGCGGTCGGGCACGACGTCGAAGACGACGGTGATCTCGATGCTCATGTACGGGTCACTTCCTTGACGGTGAGGTCGTCGAGGTCGACGAAGGGCAGGGGGGCGGGGGTGTGCCTCGGCTCGGCGCACTCCTGCGGGGCGACGTCCCACCGGCGCAGCGCGACGCGGGGGCGGCCCTCGGGGGTCCACTCGGTGTCCAGGCAGACCGCGCGGCAGGTGCCGACCAGGACGTCGGGCAGGTCGTCACAGCCGGCGGCCAGGGCCCGGGTCAGCAGGTTCAGCACGCCGCCGTGCGCCACCACCAGCACGAGCGCGGCCGCGGGCTCGGCGGTGACGACCTGGTGCAGCGCGGTGCCGAAGCGGGCCAGGGCGGCATGGCCGCTCTCACCGCCCGGCGGGGCGTAGGCGGGATCGGTCAGCAGCCGCCGCATCGTGTCCGGGTGACGCCGGGCGAACTCGGCGCGGTGCAGACCGTCGAGCGTGCCGAGATGGCGCTCGCGCAGGCCCTCGACGCGGTGGTGGGGCACGTCGAGCCGGCCGGCGGCATAGGCGGCGGTCTGGGCGGCCCGGGACAGGGGCGAGGAGTACACCGCGGCCCAGCCGGTCGCCGGCAGCGAACGCGCGGCCAGCTGCGCCTGCCGCGTCCCCTCGTCGTTGAGGGGGATGTCGGCCTGGGCCTGGAAGCGGTCGGCGGCGTTGCGGTCGGTCTCCCCGTGCCGGAGCAGGACGACGCGCACGGGCTCAGGCCGCGGCCGGACCGGCGGCCGCCGGCGCGCCGAGCGTCTCGACCGCGTGCGCGGCCTCGTCGATGCTCTGCTGGGAGGTCAGCACGCCCTCCGCGATGGACACGCCGAGCCGCTTCTCCAGCAGCAGTGACATCTCCAGCAGGGCCAGGGAGTCCACCGCCAGGTCGTCGAAGACGGTGGTCCGGGAGACGTCCTCGGCGGGTATGTCGAACTTGCCGGTGAGAATCTCGATGATCATCGTGGACACGGAGCCGGTCATGGTCACCTCAACTGGTCGTGATTACGGTCGTTGTTGCGGTCGTCGATGCAGGGGAACCGGAGCAGGGGAACCGGAGCAGCGGTGCGGGTCTCAGCCGACCGGCAGCGCGGGCCAGGTCAGGGTGGCCGAGCCCCAGGTGGCGCCGCCGCCGAAGGCCGTCAGCAGCACCCGGTGTCCGGCGCTCAGCGTGCCGTCGGCGAGGCCGTCGGCGAGGGCGAGCGGTATGGAGGCGGCGGAGGTGTTGCCCACGCGGTCGATGTTCAGCACGGCGCGCTCCGGCGGCAGTCCGAGCTGTTCGGCTACGGCGTGGATGATGCGCGTGTTGGCCTGGTGGCCCACGAGCCGGTCGACATCGGCGACCTCCCAGCCGGTGCGGTCCAGCACCGTGCGCGAGGACTGGGCCATACGGCGCACCGCGGCGAAGAAGACGGCCTTGCCGTCCATGCGGAAGTACCGGTCCTCCGGACGTGGTTCCCCACCCCGGGAGCGCTCCTCGGCGCCGCCGCCCCGGACCGTGATCAGGTCGGCCATCGAGCCGTCGCTGCCGAGGTGCACGTCCAGGACGGCGCCCGGCTCCTCGGGCGTGCCCGCCCGCAGCAGGACGGCTCCGGCCCCGTCTCCGAAGATGACGGAGGTGGTGCGGTCCGCGGGATCCAGGATGGTGCTGAACGACTCGGCCCCGACGACCAGCACCCGTTCGGCGAACCCGGAGGTCACGGAGGCCGTGCCGGCCTGGAGGGCGTAGAGGAAGCCGGAGCACACGGCCGCCACGTCGTACGCCGGTACGTCGGTCAGGCCCATCCTGGCGGCGACGGTCGGGGCCGTGGCCGGACAGGGACGGTCCGGTGTGGTGGTGGCGACGATCACCAGGTCGGCGCCGTCCGCACCGGCGTTCTTCAGCGCGCGCAGGCCGGCCTCGACGGCGAGGTCGCTGGTGGTCGTGCCCGCCTCGACGACATGGCGTCGGGCGATGCCGGTGCGGGTGCGGATCCAGCTGTCGGAGGTGTCCAGGCGCTGGGCGAGTTCGTCGTTGGTCACCACCCGGGGAGGCACGTAGCCGCCCACGCCGGCGATCACTGCCGCTCGGGTCATGCCGCCACGCGCCCTTCCGGGAGCCGGTGCGTCACCGCGGAGCGCACATGGACGCCGGCGAGTTCGCCCACCACGGTCAGCGTGCGCCAGGTGCCGTCCGACCGGTGCAGCAGGCCGGGGTCGTCCAGCCGGGTCGTCACCGGGATCGCCTCCGCGGGGCGGTCCGGGCGCGAGGCGGTCAGCGTGGTCTGCCGCATCCACAGGGTGTTGCTGTCCTGACGGCGGATGCCGTCGAGGTCGTACAGCATGATCTGGGCGAGCTGAAGGGCCGTCACGAAGGCGTCGATCACCGACACCGACGGCTGGTAGGCGCCTTCGAGTCCGGCCGTGGGCACGGGCACCCCGTCCTCCTGGACGACGGCCAGCGCGGCATCGGCCCGCAGCGCCCGGTGGTCCACCCGCACGTCGCGGACGAGCTGGCGCCGGGCGGTGAACCCGGTGCCGAAGTAACGATCCCCCGCCGGGCCGAGGAGCGCGTCGAGACCGGAGTACCCGGAAGCCTCCTGCCCGGACCGGACCGGCACCCGCCCGTGCTCGATCTCGCACCGCACCCGCATGGTGCCCACGGCACAGTCCACCACCGACACCACGCGCGCGGAATCGCCCGCGACCGGTCCGGTGCGGCGCAGCGTCGCCTCCGCCGGCAGCGCGTCGAGCTGCTCCTGCGGGCTGCTGCCGGCCGCCATCCGCACCGAGCGCAGCCAGGCGTCGCGCAGATCCGTGCCGGGCCCGAGCAGGCACGCCTCGGCCAGCTGGGCGGCGACGACGATCCCGTCGACGGTGCTGAAGTGCGGACGCAGATCGGTGCCCGCGGCCTTCTTCGACCAGTCGGACGGGTAGCGCACACCCACCGAGGTACGCGCCCGGGGCGAGCCGTCCGCCGTGCGGGCGAGGGACACCTCGCCGATGTCGTAGGCGACCCTGCGGAAGCCGCGGCCGAAGAACCGCTGCTCGGCCGGGCCGAGGTGGTCGTCGACGGAAGCCGACACGGTCTGCGCTGAAGTCGAGGTCATCGGTGCTCCGTTCGTCGGGGAAGGTCCCGCGATGTGTGCCGGGAGGCTGCCGTGCGCGGGCCCGGTCTGCGGCCGCCGCCGCGCCGGACGGCACAGGTGAGCCGTGCCGTGCAGGTCCGGTTTCCGGAGTCGTCGGTGATGACGATCTCGTACGAGGCCATGGCCTGCCGCTCGTCCAGGGGCCGGCAGACGCCGGTCACGGTCCCCGAGGACACCCAGCGGTGGTGCGTGCAGGACAGGTCGACGCCCACGGCGTTCCCGCCGGGCCCCGCGTACAGGAAAGCGGCGACGGAGCCCAGCGTTTCGGCGAACACGGCGTTCGCACCGCCGTGCAGAATTCCCACAGGCTGCCGATTGCCCGAGACGGGCATGCTGCCCACGACAAGTCCCGGCTCACAGGTGATGATTTCAATGCCCATGCGCCGGGTGAGTTGCTCGCCTTCGTATGCGCTGTCGACCCGTATTGGCCCCAGCATCATGTTCGGCATAATGCCCCCGTTTTTTCGCGGCCCGCGTCGGCGGGCAATTGCGAGTCAAACACGGTGCCGGGCCCCCTGAAAGGTTCATGGCCTGTTGCTGCCATACCGGTGATGCTTTCGCCGATTACCGGGAGACTTGTTCATGGGCGGTAACCCGCCCGAAACCTGGGAATGGAAGGAGCGCGGTCTCAGTGCAGCGCGTTTCGCTCGGCGGGCTCGATGTCTCACGCATCGGACTGGGCGCCATGTCGATGTCCGACTACTACACGGGGGCGGGCAGCGACGAGGCGGAGGCCGTCCGTGCCGTCCGGCGGGCGCTGGACCTCGGCGTCGAACTCGTCGACACCGCGGAGATCTACGGTCCGTTCACCAACGAGGAACTGGTCGGTCGGGCCGTCGCCGGCCGGCGCGACGACGTCGTGATCGCCACCAAGTTCGGTCTGGTCTCGCACGCGGGCGCGGGCCCGAACGTGCTCGACAGCTCACCGGCCAACGTGCGCACGGCGGTCGAGGGCTCGCTCAGGCGGCTGGGCACGGACCGTATCGACCTCTGCTACCAGCACCGCGTCGACCCCGGCACCCCGATCGAGGAGACGATGGGCGCGCTGGCCGAGCTGGTGCGGGAGGGGAAGGTCCGCCACGTCGGGCTGTCGGAGGCCGGGGCGGACACCATCCGCCGTGCGCACGCGGTGCACCCCGTGACGGCGGTGCAGACCGAGTACTCGCTGTGGTCCCGCCAGCCCGCCGAGTCGCTGCTGGCGCTCCTTCGCGAGCTGGGTATCGGGCTCGTCGCCTACTCGCCGCTCGGCCGGGGGTTCCTGACCGGCGCGATCCGCTCGAAGGGACAGCTCGACCCGGACGACTTCCGGCTGACCACGCCCCGGTTCGCCGAGGGCAACTTCGAGCGGAACCTCAGGATCGTCGACGAGGTGGAGTCCGTGGCCGCCGACGCCGGCGCCACGCCCGCCCAGGTGGCCCTGGCCTGGCTGCTCGCCCGGAGCGACGACATCGTCCCGATCCCCGGCACCAGGCGCGTGGCCCGCGTCGAGGAGAACGCCGCCGCCGACACCGTCACCCTCACCCCCGAACAGCTCTCCCGCCTCGACACCCTCACCCCGCCCACCGGCGAGCGCTACGCCGACCAGGACCTGGCCCGCACGGGGCTTTAGGCCCGCCACAGCCGAGCCCCGCCCCGGAAGGCGGGGCCGCGAAGCCGTTCAGATCCACTGCCGTCGGGCCGCTTCCGCCCCCGCCTGGAAGCGGCTCTGGGTGCCCATCCTGGACATCACGCCCGCGATGGTCCGCCGGACCGTGCGGACGGACAGCCCGGTCCGGCGGGAGATGCCCTCGTCGGTCAGCCCCTCGGCGAGGAGCGCCAGGGCCTCCCGCTCCCGTTCGTCCGGCGTGTCGGTCTCCCCGGCGCCGAAGGAGGCGGCGGTGTGCCCCCACACGTGGTCGAACAGCGCCTGATAGACCCCCACCAGGGCCCGCCCGCGCAGCAGTGCGGCCGGAGCGTCGGTCAGGGCGGGGTCCGACGGGACGATCGCCAGGTCCCGGTCGGCGACAGCCATCCACACCGGCAGGTGCGGCAGAGCCCGCATCCGGGCGCCCGACGCGGCGATCCGCCGGGTGTCGAGGGCATAGGTGGGATCGTGGGCCACGTCCGCCAGATGCAGGACGCGCACCTGCGCCCCGCGGCCCACGAGTTCGGCGCTCAGCAGCGCGGCCCGCTCCCGCACCCGGCGGTCGTAGGGGCGCCGGGGGAGCGCGAGGCGCAGCTCGCGCACCGTGCGCCGGCGCAGGGTGTCCAGCAGGGCCACGAGGGAATCGGAGTCGGTCAGGGGTTGGAGTGCTGTCCGGGCGGTGTCACATCCGATGAGTAATTCGTTTTCCATGTCACCATTCCGCAGCGGAAAATGTGCGCGGATTTAGCGCGGACGCCGCGCATCGTATGAGTCAACTCTCCGCGTGGGTCACCGTCACCGAGTACAGTGACCGACCGCAACCGCTGGGCCACCGAGGCCCGCTGGACCGAGATTGCAGGCATCCCCAGAGCCTGTCAAGCGGCAAATATTTGCCGCTTTGCAGCGGCTTGAATGTGTGTACAGTGAATCCGGGGAGGGCGCCCCTCACGTCGGCATCAGCGCCACGAGACGGACGCCTGGACGGTAAGCGGGGAGGAGGACCTGGGCGGTGACAGCCAACTCGGTCTGCGAAACGTGGGGAAGTGACAGGCGGAAACATCCGCCCTGCCGAAACGCGATGATGCGTGGTCCGGCGTCCCACAGCTCTCGGCACACAGGATCGCGCAGCACGGTCGTCAGTAAATCCGTGAGCGTCGGGTCGTCCGGCGTCCGGACCAGAGCGAATCTCAACTGGGCGAGGTACAGGGATGCCTGTCGTTTCCAGTCCACTATCCAGACCCGCGACTCCGGGTTCTCCAGGACCCAGCGCATGAGATTGGCCTGCGACGCCCGGACCCAGGGAAACCACCGGGCCATCAGATCGTTGTAGGCGATGACGTTCCACGCGTGGTCGATGAGATAGGTGGGAAACGTTGTCTGCGCGTCGACGAACTCCCTGAGCCGGGCGAACCTGCTGTCGCAGCTGCGCGGCGGCCGCTCGTCCGAGACCTCGCTCAACCGGTACCAGTACAGCGCCGTACGTTCGTCCGGTCCGAGGTCCAGCGCGTCGGCGAGGCGGTTCAGCGTGTCCAGGGTGAGCGCGACCTGGGCCCCGCTCTCCAGCGCGCGGTACCAGCGCTCACTGACGCCCATCCGACGGGCGACCTCCTTCTGGGGCAGCGCCTTGTCGCGGCCGAGTTTCTCACCCGCCTCAGCACGCCAGGCACGCAGAAGTGCCGGCAGATCGGCGAATTCCAGTTGGTATTCGGCCGGTTCTGATTCCTCCGATTCCCATCGGCCGGATTCTGCTCCACCCGGTCCGGTGCCATTCGGCTCAGGTATGCCTGTTTCGCTCGATTCCGTCATGCCTGCCCCCGTTCGTACTGCAGCACATCGACTGAGCAACTCTAACCGGAGGCGTCATCGGCTCCCGCGGGTGCGACCGCCCCTGAAGCCTTGCCCTCCGAACGGTGTTCAACCACCGCAAGAAGAAGACACGGAAATCTCACGGAACCGAAGGGAAAGCGTTTGCCATGGGGGACATGACGACCAGGCGGGCAACGGCCGGAACACGACGCGTGGTGGTGACCGGACTCGGCGCGATCACCCCGCTGGGCGTGGGCACCGGCACATTGTGGGAAGGCCTGCTGGCCGGCCGCTCGGGCATCCGCCCGCTGGACGCACCCGAGTTCGCCGACCATCCGGTCCGCATCGCGGGCACCGTGCCCGTCGATCCCGCCGAACTGCTGCCCAGGCCGCAGGCACGGCGCATGAACCGGGCCGCCCGGTTCGCGGTGCTCGCGGCACACGAGGCGTGGCAGGACGCCGGGTTCGCCGAGGGCGGCACTCGCGACAGCGGTCTGGATCCGGAGCGGGTCGGCGTGAGTATCGGCACCATCATCGGCGGTGCCCCCGTACTCGTCGACGGCGACCGCACGCTGCGCAAGCGGGGCATGCGGGCCGTTCCGCCGCTCACCGCGCCCATGACGGTGCCCTCCCAGGCGGCCTCGCAGATCTCACTCGCTCTGCACGTCACCGGGGAGGCCCGCACCGTCGTCAGCGCCTGCGCCTCCGGCACCGAGGCCATCGGGCAGGCCATCGACCGAATACGGTACGGCCGGCTGGACGTCGTACTCGCCGGCGGGGCGGAGGCCGCCGTGACGCCCGAGGTCATGGCCGCGTTCACCGCGATGCGTGCGCTGTCCGCCCGCAACGACGAACCCGAGGCCGCGTCCCGCCCGTTCGCCAAGGACCGGGACGGCTTCGTGAACAGCGAGGGGGCCGGGCTGCTGGTGCTGGAGTCGGAGGAGCACGCGCTGGCTCGCGGCGCCCGCATCTACTGCGAAGCCGCCGGGTGGGGCCTGTCGGCCGACGCGCACCACATGGCCGCGCCGGATCCGACCGGCCGCGGCATCGCGGCCGCGCTGCGGCGCGCCGTCGCGGACGCCGGCGCCGACAGCCGCGATGTGATGCACATCAACGCGCACGCCACCGCGACCGTCGAGGGCGACCGTGCGGAGGCGGCCGCCCTGAGCACCGTCTTCGGGGACGCGGACGGGACCGTCGCCCCACCGGTCACCGCGCCCAAGGGGCACCTGGGGCACCTCCAGGGAGCGGCCGGCGGCGTGGAGGCCGTGGCGACGGCCCTGACCCTGCACCATGGGATCATCCCGCCCACGGTCGCCTGTGACGACCTCGACGACGCGGTGCCGCTCGACCTGGTCAGGGGCTTCGCGCGCCCCCTGCCCGCCCGCGGTGACCTCGCCCTGAGCAACTCGTTCGGCTTCGGCGGCCACAACGCGGTCCTGGCGCTGCGCCGCCGATGACCCCGGCGACGCAGGCCGGCGGCACGCTACGGCCGCCGGGCGTACAGGTCGAAGGCGCGGGCGGCCGCCACCATCAGGGCGGGCATCCCCACACGGGACACGATGTCCCCCTGCTGGTCCGTACTCATCCATGTCTCCGTATACGACCGGTCGTTCCGTGAGCGGCGAGGGTTTCGGGAGGGTCCGGGGCGGCGTCCCAGGGGGTGGTGCGGTCGAGGATGCCCGCGGTCCGCAACGGCAGGGACACCGGGCCGCGCAGGACGACGTGCGGCCGGTAGCGGGGCGGCCCCCCGTCCCGCTCCGGTCCGACGACCCGCTGGGCGAAGCGGGTGAGCGCCAGCTCCGCCTCCAGTCGGCCGAGCGGTGCGCCGAGGCAGTAGTGCGTGCCCAGCCCGAAGGACAGGTGGGGTGCCGCTTCGGTGCGCGTCGTGTCGAACCGGTGCGGGCAGCCGTACGCCGCGCCGTCCCGGTTGGCCCCCGCGAGGAGCAGCACCATGGTGGTGCCGCGGGGAATCCGGGTGCCGCACACCTCCATGTCCTCGCGCGCGTGGCGGTGCACGAGCTGGAGCGGCGGCTGGAGGCGCAGGATCTCCTCCACCACCGCGGGCGCCGTAGCCGCGGGATCGGCCCGCAGGCCGGTCAGGGTCCCGGGGTGCTCCAGCACGGTCAGCAGACCGTTCGCGATGAGGCCGACCGTCGTCTCGTGCCCGGCGTTCAGCAGCAGGCGGCAGGTGGTGACGACCTCCTCGTCCGAGGGCGGTTCGCCGTCGATCTCGGCCGCCAGCAGCCGGGACATCATGTCCTCGCGTGGTGCGGCCCGCCGCTCGGCCGCCAACCGGGAGAAGAACCGGGTGAGTTCGGCCTCGGCCCGGCGCCGCCGCGCGAGACCGGGGGCGGGCACGCCTAGAAACGCCGGATAGGGGTCGACCGCCCGGCCCAGCAGCGACGAGCGGGTGCGGTACCACCCCTGCTCCCCGGTGTCGACGCCGAGCACACGGCAGATCACGGTCACGGGCAGCGGGGACGCGAGGTCCGCCACGCCGTCCAGCCGCCCCTTGGCCGCGGCCTCGTCCAGCAGATCGTCGATCAGCTCCCTGATCATGGGGACCAGCCGCCGCACGGCTCGCGGGGTGAAGCCGGGAGCGGCCAGCCGGCGCAGCGCGGTGTGCCGAGGCGGGTCCATGAACAGGAAGGACGGCAGTTCCACCGGGGGCAGTGCCGCCGCGGAGCCGCCGGCCGGGCCGTGCTGCCGGTGGAGCAGGGAGTGCCGGCGGTCGTTGCTGGCCCGCGGATCACGCAGGACGGCGGCACACGCCTGGTGGGAGGCGAACACCACCACGGGCCGGTGCGGCACCCACACGGGTTCCGCGGCCCGGATCTCCTCGTACACGGGGTAGGGGTCGGGCCGGGACCGCGGGTCGAGAAGGCGCAGCAGGACGCGCGGCACCCCCTCGGCGCCCGCGGCGGCCGGCCCGGTCGCGGCGGCGCTCATCGTGCCTTCCCGAACTCGAATCGCCGGACGGTCCAGTCCCCCGGAACCAGTCCGCGACCTGCGGCCAGCTCACCGAAGCGGCCGATGGCACGCAGCCCGTCAGCAGTGAGTCCGTAGCGCAACGTCCGGTAGTACGACAGCAGTTGCGCGGCGGTGAACCCGGAGCCCGGCGCGGCTTCGGCGGACACCTGCTCCAGCTCCGCCAGACCCCGGTCGCGCGCCGCGAGCAGCGCACGGTGCACGGCGGCCACGGTGTGCGGCTGCTGTTCGGCGTACTCGCGTCGTACGGCCCAGACGGCGAAGACCATGGGCAGCCCGGTCCACTCGGTCCACAGCGCCGCGGTGTCGTGCACGAGCGTGCGCCCTTGCCGCGGCAGGCCGCCGAAGTGGACGCGCAGCGCGGGGTCGCCGATGACGACGGCCGCGTCGCCGCGGTGCAGCAGGGCCCCCGGGTCGGGCGGTCCGGTGAAGTAGCGGGGGGTCAGGCCGAACCGCTCCTCCAGCAGGAACCGGGCCAGCAGCACCGTCGTACGGCTGGTGGACGTCAGCCCCACCCGCGGGGTCGCCAGGTCGTGCAGGGGACGGCGGCTCACGATGCTGCACGACATGACGGGCCCCTCGGCCGCGATGGCCAATCCCGGGAGCAACAGCAGGTCGTCGGTGTGCCGCAGGTATGCGGCGAGGCTGACCGGCCCCAGGTCGAGACCGCCGGCGACCAGACGGTCCCCGGCCGCCTCCGGGCTGAGGGACACCAGGTCGAGGCCGGACAGGACACCGGAGTGCCGCAGTCCCCACAGGATCGGACGGCAGTTGAGGAACGACAGGAGACCGACCCGGGGCAGCCGCCCGGCGGCACCGGCCCGGCGGGCTTCGCCGAGTTCGGTGAGTTCGCCGAGTTCGGTGAGTTCGGTGGACGGCATGGGCGGCTACTTGTATCCCCAGGACTGCACCAGCGCGGGCGCCAGGTCCCAGAAGGTGTCGTCACACAACAGGGCGTAGAACTCGTCGAGTTCGTACGGGGTCACGTATCCGCCCGCGAGCAGCTGCTCGCGCGACATGTCGACGGTCAGCCGCCAGAAGTCGGCCAGCCGGGTCCCGCCCCGCAGGTTCTGCGTGACCGTGTGCGCGCCCACATCGCGGTAGCCGTAGTCGAGGAACGAACCCGGCTGGGTGCGGGACCACCAGCTGTCGGTGCCGAGCGTCCCGCAGATGAGTTTGCTCCAGCGCTGCATGACCTTGCGGTACGTGGGGTGGGGTGAACTGTCCACGGGGAACCAGCAGAACGACTCGATCAGCACGAACCCACCCGGCCGCAGCCACCGGAGCATGCGGCGCATGACCTCGTCGCGCTGCGGGAGATGGCTGAGCACCAGCCGGGCGTGGATGACGTCGAAGGAGTCGTCCGGGAACGGGTCGGTGGTGACGTCGTGCACCAGCCGGCGCAGCCGCGGCTCCGGCACGCTCTCCAGCAGCCTCAGATCCAGGTCGGTGGCGACCACCTCGCCGTCCCCGGCCTGCCCGCACAGCCACTGCGCGACGGAACCGGAGCCCGCCCCGACCTCCAGGCAGCGTGCGTCAGGCGCCACGCCGAGCATTTCCAGCGTGCGCGTGCACAGGGGGTCGAACACCTCGGCGAGCAACCGCAGCCGAATTTCCTCCGCCCGATCGAGCGCGAACAGGGTGTCGCCGTATTTCTCCATTGCGCGCCTTCCCGAAAACGCCGGCCTCCACGGAACTTTCAGTAGCCAAACATGTCGCCGACGGCCGCGTTAAGTGCCGTCGCCGGACTGACAGCTTGCTGCCACTTCGGCAGCGGAAGCAGAAGGAAGGCAGAAGGAAGGCAGAAGAAACCGGAGTGGAAAGCACATGACGCTCCGACCCGTCGCAGCGGGAATTCAGCACACCCTTATCCCGAGCGCCGGCCCGCCCAGCTCACCCAGGTGGCCGGTCTCCGCGACGGCCCGCACCCCGCTTCGGCTCGGCTCCCTGCGCCGCACGCCTGCCGGATAGACTAATTGCGAAATTCTGCAATTGGCTGGATGCCGTGCTCGCAAGCGAGGAAGTCGAGGGGTCGTGTGCTGATCCTGAGCGAGCCGGGACTGCCTGGCCTTCGCCGTCCACGACCGTCACCCCTACCAGCCCCCGCTGTACGGCGCCCTCGCCGACACCGGGGCCGGCGGGCTGCCCCTCCCCGCCACCGCACAAGGAAGTTCCACCCGCATGACCATCGACTGGCGCTACACCATCGAACAGGATCTCGGCATCCTCTCCGTCGCCGGCTACCTGGGCCCGGAAGCGGTACGCCGTTTCGGCGGCGCCGTCGGCTGGGTCGTCGCCCGCGGCACCGGACCGGTCGTCCTGGACCTGACCGAGCTGCGCAGCTGGTCCGCCGAAGGCCAGCTGGCCATCACCGAGGCCGCCCGCCGCCTCGCCGATGCCGGCCGCAGCCTGGAGCT